>JBBQER010000042.1:0-32522 GCA_038320885.1 Acidimicrobiia bacterium | reverse complement strand
GGCGGTGTGGAGATCGCGGAGCTGGTCGATCAACTCGGCCGCGCTGTGTCCCACCATCGGCGGCGCGGGCGGCGCGGGTTCGACCTCGGACCGGTTGTCGCGGCGCTCGCGCTTCGCCCTCGCCTTCGCCGCCTTGGCCATCTCGCGGTCCCTCTTGCCGAAGGTGCTGCGTTGTGTTGCCACGAGGATCTCCTTGCTTCTTGCTACTACCTACGGGGTTGCTAGCTGGCGCGGCGGCTCGAGGACCGGTTGCGATTCGGTCTAGCCGCTCCGCGCGGTTGTCCTGAGGACCTCTTGGAATTGCGCCGCGGCTGCGAGCGCCGCGGTTCGCCCTTCGCCGTCCGCTCTTCCCGCACCCGATCGAGCGAGACGCTCGGCGCGACCCGCACGGGCATGGCGTCGATCGTGCCCGCGATCGCCGCAAAGTTCGGCGGCGTCATCGGAGCCGGGATCTCGAGCTGGCGTTGCATACGCGCGACGGTACGCGTGTCGGCGTGACCAACCAGGGACACCACCAGACCCGTAGCGCCGGCGCGAGCTGTGCGGCCCGAGCGGTGCAAATAGGCCTTGCCATCTTCGGGGGTGTCGTAGTGCAGGACGCACGCAACTCCGTCGACGTGGATGCCGCGCGCGGCCACGTCGGTTGCGATGAGCGCCTCGACGTTCCCGACCTTGAAGGCCGAGAGCGCGCGGTCACGCTGGTTCTGTGAACGACCACCGTGGATGGCGGCGGCTCGGACACCGGCCCGCTCGAGCTGGGTCGTGAGGCGGTCGGCGCCGCGACGCGTGCGGCAGAACACGATGGTCGGCCCGGCCGCGGGAACGAGCTCCGCGATAACCGCCGCGCGCTCGGGGCCGTCGACGCGCCAGAACACGTGGTGCGCGCCGCGCCCGTCGGGCTCGGCGCCGCCGGCCTCGTGATGGGCCGCGTTCTGCTGGTACTCGCGGGTCAGCACCTTGATGGCGCCGTCGAGCGTCGCGGAGAACAACAAGGTCTGGCGCGACTTGGGAGTCTGGTCGAGCAGGCGCCGGACTTCGGGCAGGAAACCCATGTCGGCCATGCGATCGGCTTCGTCGATCACCACTACCTCGACGTCGTCGAGCTTGAGCGCGCCTTGGCGGAGCAGGTCGGCGAGCCGCCCGGGGCACGCGACGAGAATGTCGACGCCGCGGTTCAAGCTGCGGCGCTGGCCCTCGTAGCCGACGCCGCCGTAGACGGAGGTGACGCTGAGGTTGCGGGCGGCCGCGAGCGGCTCGAGCTCCCGGCAGATCTGGGCGGTGAGCTCGCGGGTGGGAGCGAGGACGAGGGCGGTCGGCTGACGCGTGCGCGCCTTGCCGATGCGGGCGACGAGGGGAACGCCGAACGCGATCGTCTTGCCGGAGCCGGTGGGTGCGCGTCCGCAGACGTCGCGGCCCTCGAGGGCGTCGGGGATGGTCGCGGCTTGTACGTCGAAGGGTTCGGTGATCCCGCGCTTGGTGAGCACGGCGACGAGGTCGTCGGGCACGCCGAGATCAGGAAAGGAAATTGGCACGAATACTCCTGGTCCCCGCCAATGCGGGGGTCGTTGCAGCTGGTTGGGCTCATGCACTCACTCGAGCGCGCCCACAGGCAACGATGTCGAGAGGCGGCCATTCGAGGTCTGTCGGCCGCACGAGGCAGTTGTGCCGCCATCACTTCTTCGCCGGTAGAGCGCATGAGCGCTCACCTCGACCCGGCGGTAGCGGAACAATTGAAGGATATCAGACAATGAGGCCAAAGAATGAGTCAGGAGAACCGTTCGATCAACGGACGCCGGCTCGGGCCCAATCGATACTCGCCGACCGCGAAGCAATTCACGCTCGTCGCGCAGGCAATTCCGCTGAAGCTGCTGTCAATCGTGCCGGCCGGGGCGGGCGTGGCCACGATCGACCAACCGGTGCCGTTCCACACCTCTACCAAGCGGTGTACCGCCGATCCCGGGAAGTAGTCGCCGACCGCGACGCATCGCGTCGAGGTCGGGCACGAGATGCTCGTGAGGCTGGCGCCGTCGGTCCCGCTCGGGTTCGGACTCGTCATCATCGACCAGCTCGACCCGTTCCAACGCTCGACCAAGGTTCCGTGGCCCGAGCCAACCGCGAAACAGCTCGTCGCGCTCAGACAGGTCACGTCCGTCAACTCGGCCTGCTCGACCCCCGCGGGATTCGGGCTCGCGACGATCGACCACTTCGTGCCGTTCCAATGCTCGACGAGCGTTCTGGTCGAGAACTGCGTGCGGTAGTGACCGACGGCGATGCAGTCGGTCGCCCTCGTGCACGACACGCCGGTGAGGCCGTTGTCGGTCGCGCCCGGCCGGTTCGGGCTCGCGACGATCTTCCAACTCGACCCGTTCCAGTGCTCGACCAACGTCTGTTCGGCCGAGCTGTCGGACGAGTTCATGAAGTAGCTGCCGACCGCGACGCAGAACGTCGCGCTCGTGCAGTGCACGCCGGCGAGCCCGCTGACCGCAATGCCGATCGGGTTGGGAGAACCCGTGAGCGACCACGAGGTCCCGTTCCAACGTTCGGCCAACGTCTTGGTGTGCAGCGCGGCCGTGCCGTACTGCCCGACCGCGACGCAGCTCGTGCTCGTGCGACAGTGCACGCCCGTGAACTGACTGTTGACCGCGCTCGGAGGATTCGGGGTCCTCAACGCGACCCACTGCGTTCCGTTCCAGCGTTCCGTCAAGCGAGTCGTGGTGTCCGGTGAATCGGCGACACCGACCGCAAAGCAGCTCGCAGTGGTCGCGCACGAGACGGCGGCGAGATGTCCGTACTGCGCGCCGGCGACCGGCCCGACCACCGACCACGCCGGAGCCGCACTCGCGGGCGACGCGGCCGCGATCAGCAACACGGCCACGCAGACCGGAACGGCAACGCGCTTGCGACGTACCCCCCACACGGACCCAAGGGTAATCTCGGGCATCGAGATCGAAGCCGCGCGGGGTGACATCACACTCGAGCCCGTCGACGCGATCGTCAACGCGGCCAATGCCGCGCTCCGGCGCGGCGGCGGCGTGTGCGGCGCGATCTTCGCGGCGGCCGGCCCGGAGCTCGACGACGCGTGCGGGGCCATCGGGTCGTGCGCCACGGGCGACGCGGTCGTCACCCCGGGCTTTCGCCTCGGGGCCCGCCGGATCGTGCACACCGTAGGCCCGGTCTGGCACGGCGGCGATCAGGGCGAGCCCGAACACCTCGCGTCGTGCTACCGGAAGTCGATCGAAGTCGCCCGCGACGTGGGCGCGATCTCCATCGCGTTCCCGGCCATCTCCACCGGCATCTTCGGCTACCCGGCTCGCCCCGCCGCGGAGATCGCGGTCGCAACCGTGTGCGAGCACGGGGGCGGGCTCGGCCTCGTTCGTCTGGTCGCGTTCGACGAGCCGACGTTCACGATGTACCGGGAGCTGCTCGCAACTACCGGGTGAGCGCCGGTGTGGAAGGATCTCACGGTGACCGTCGACGAGCTCGAGCCCATCGATCATCTCCTCACCACCACCCGCGCCGTCCGCAAGCGCCTCGACCTGAAGCGCCCCGTCCCCCGCGACGTGGTGCTCGACTGCTTGCGCCTCGCGATACAAGCGCCGACGGGCGGGAACTCCCAAGGATGGCGCTGGCTGGTCATCGACGATGCCAACAAGCGATCCGCGATCGCGGCGCTGTACCAGAAGCGCGCCAACCCGTATCTCGACGGCTACCGCAAGGTGTCGGACGCGGCAAACCCCGTGCTCGACTCCTCGCAGTACCTCACCGACCACCTCCACGAGGTTCCGGTGTTCGTGATCCCGTGCATTCTCGGTCGGCTCCCGGAGTCACCGTCGAACGAGGAGGCGGCCGGCTTCTTCGGCTCGATCCTTCCCGGTGTGTGGAACTTCCAACTCGCGCTGCGGAGCCGCGGCCTCGGTTCTGTGTTCACCACGTTGCACCTCGCGTACGAGCGCGAAGCGGGCAAGATCCTCGGCATTCCCGAGACGGTCACGCAGGCCGCGCTGATCCCGGTCGCGTACACGGTCGGGACCGATTTCAAGCCCGCGGCCCGGCGCCCGATCGACCAGATCACATACTGGAACGGCTGGAAGCAGAGCTCGTAGAGGGCTGCGTACGCTGCCCGCTATGTCTTCCGACGAAGCCCGAGCCGACGCGGCCGCCGCGCTGCGCAACCTCATCCACGCGTTCGCGGCGCACGACGCCGACGACGACGCGTTGGGCACCATCGCGTCGACCGCCACCACACTCACCACGCAGCTCGACAGCGCGCCGCCGCGTGACCGGATGGCGCTGATGCGCGCGGCCATCGCCGCCGGCACCGAGCCGGCGTTCCCGGAGATGACCGCGGGCTCGGGGTTCTCGGACCGGGCGGTGGGCGGTGCAACGAATCCCACGAGCGTCGACGTCGACATTCGCTTCGAAGGCGAGGAAGTGATCGCGACCGTCGTGTTGCGCCGCGCGTTCGAAGGCGCACCCGGCCGGGCCCACGGCGGCATCGTCGCCGCTGCGTTCGACGACGTCACCGGCTTCGTGATCGGGCTGCTGCACGAGCCCGCGTTCACGGGTGAACTCACCGTGCGCTATGTGAAGCCGGTCCCCGTCGACGAACCACTCGTGATGCGAGCCCGCCTGCGCGGCCGCGAGCGCCGGAAGCTCTTCATCGAGGCCGAATGCCACCACCGCGACGAGCTCGTCGCCACCTGTAAGGCCATCTACATCACGGTCGACCCCACGCGCTTCGCGGGCGCGCCCGACCCGCGCTGACTACCAATCGAGCCCGAGCATCTCGCGCATCGTCGAGATGAACTGCTCGTAGCTCATCGAGTCGCGCGCGGCGACGACCATCTCCGCGTCGGCACCAACCGGGTGGCGGAGCACCGGCGGGTCCTCCTCGAGCGCGTCGGCAATCGCGCCGGCCACGAGCTCCGGACCCGGGAGCGCGCCGTCGCCGGAGAGCTTGTTGCTCGCCGCGTCCCAGATGCGCCGCAACTCGTCGTAGGGCCCCGTGGGCAGCTCGAAATCGTTTTCCTTTTGGAGCATCGGGGTGTCGATGAGACCGGGCTCGATCACGATCGTGCGAATGTTCCAGTGGCCGAGCTCCAAGTCCATCGCCTGGCTCAGTGCCTCGAGCGCCCACTTGCTCGCGGCGTAATAGCCCCCGAGAGGAGCGACCGCGCGCCCCGCGAGCGACGTCACGTTCACGATCCATCCGCGCGAACGCTCGCGCATCCCGGGGGCAAACGCCTGCACCATGCGCGCCGCGCCCCAGACGTTCGTGTCGAACATCGCCTGTGCTTCCGCGATCGGAACGAACTCGACCGGCCCGCCCACGCCGATCCCGGCGTTGTTCACGAGGATGTCGATCTCGCCCGCCGCCGCGACCGCGGCCGCGACACTCGCGTCGGAAGTCACATCGAGCGCCAGACGGGCCGTCACGTCGAGGTTGTCGAGGACCTCCGGCCGCCGGGCGGTGGCCACGACCTCGTGACCCCGCTTCATCAGCTCGACCGCGGTCGCGCGGCCGATCCCAGTGGAGCATCCGGTAATGAGCGCACGTGTCATCTGCGTCCTCCGTTCGTGGAGTCAGGACGCTAGACGAGGAGCTATCGAGCAGAAAGCTGCTCGTAGTCGTCGATGTGGCGGCGGAGCACGGCGAGGCTCTGGGCCCAGAACTCCCCGTCGCGAACGTCGAAGCCGAACCGGCCCGCCAGCTCGGCCGCGTCGGACATTCCTACTGCCGCCAGCAGGTCGTCGTAACCGGCGCGGAACCCGTCGGGATCGTCGATGTACCGCGCGTACAACCCGATGCCGAACAGCAATCCGAAGGTGTACGGCCAGTTGTAGAAAGGCGTGAAATAGTGGCCCTTCACGGCCCACATGTACTCGTGGCGGTACTCGGGATGCAGCCCGTCTCCGTACGAGGCTTCCTGGGCGTCGAGCATCGCGGCTCGCATGTCGGCCACCGACAACGCGGTGCGGCGCCGGCGCGCGCACAGCTCGGTCTCGAACAGGAACCGGCTGTGGATGTCGACGACGGTCTGCGTCGCACCCACGAGATGTACGTCGAGGAGGGCCAGGCGCTCACCGTCGTCGGTCGCTCCCGCGGCCGCGTGCTCGAACAGCAACGTCTCGCAGAAGATCGACGCCGTCTCCGCGAGCGCCATCGGCAACCGGCGCTGCATGGGCGTGCGCGGCGCCAGCACGACGTTGTGGAACGCGTGGCCGAGCTCGTGGGCGAGTGTCGACACGGAATCCTGACTGCCGTCGAAGTTCATCATCACCCGGCTGACGTCGCCCGCGACCCCCGCGCAGTACGCGCCCCCCTGCTTGCCCTCTCGCGTCTCGGCGTCGATCCAGCTCTCGGCGAAGGCCCGGTTCGCGAGCCCGACCAGATCCGACGAGTAGCCGGCGAACGCCTCGCGCACCCGCTCGGTGGCATCCGGCCACGCGACCTCGTCGGCGCGACCGACCGGCGCGAAGAGATCCCACCACGGCAGCCCGCCGTCGTGACCGAGCAGCCGCGCCTTCGCGCGCAGGTAACGCCGGAAGTCGGGCAACGCCGCGACGACCGCGCCCGTCATCGCGTCGAGCGTGGCCCGGTCGACGTTGTTCGCGCGCAGCGCGGGCTCGAGATCGTCGGGGTAGCCGCGTCGCCGGTTGAGCACCCCGAGCTCGCCCTTGGCCCCGTTGAGCGCGGCCGCGAGCGGAACCCCGACGGTCTCCCACGCCGCGAGCTCACCCTCGTACGCCGCGCGTCGTCGCGCGGCATCGGGATGCATCGCCAAACCGCGCGCGAACGCCATCGGCACCCGCTCCGATTTCCCCGCCGCGCCCTGCACGTCGACCAGCAACTGCGACGAGATGTCGCCGTGGAGCCGCTGCCACGAGAGCGATCCCGACGGCGCGAGCTCCCCCGCGAGCGACTCTTCGTGCTCGCTCATCTGGAGCGCGGAGCTCTCTGCGGCCTTCCGTACGAAGAACGCGTGCTCGGCGGCCATGGGGCTCCGGGCGATCAGTTCCTCGGCGCCGAGGGCCGCGAGCCACGCACCGAGCCGCTTCGCCAGCGGGGCCAGCGGCGCGCCGCGAGTCTGCAGCTCGACGTGACGCGACGCGGCGAGATCGTTGCGACTGTCGGTGGAGATGAGCGCGTAGAGGTACGTGCTGACCGGTCGCAGCTCCGCTTGCAGCTCGTTGGTCGCTTCGAGGAGCTTCTCGAGTGCGCCGACATCGGCGTCGGTGACGGCTCGCGGCGCGGTGTCACGGATGTCGAGCTCGTCGTAGAGCGCGGAGAGCCGGTCGATGCGCGCGTAGACGCCTTCGAGCGCGCCGTTGAAGCCACGGTCGTCGACCCCGCCGAAGATCGGACTCAGGTCCCAGCGGGGCGGTGCTCCGGTCACAGTCATGGCCTGTGACGGTATCCGAGCGCGCCGATGCGGCCGCTCTGGTGCGGCCGCTCTGGTACGGCCGCTCAGGTTCGAAACGTCTGGTCGTCGCCCGGTGCCGGGATCTCGGTGATCGGCTCGTCGACGTCGTCGAACTCGGTGCGGAGCGCCTTCGACATCACGCCGTGCATCAGGTAGAGCGAAGTGATGTACGTGAGCTCGAGGATCTCCTCGTCGGGGAGCCCCTCCTGCAGCGCCGCGAACACACCGTCGGGAACGCGACCCAACTCGTAGACCAGCGCGTCGGTGTATGCGAGCACCGCCCGCTCGATCGGCGAGTAGCAATCGGCCACCGACCAGTGCGGGATCGCCGCGATCTTCTCCTCGTCGATTCCCGCGGTACGGCACGACTTGCAGTGCTGCGAGAACACGAAGCGACTGCTGACGATGAAACCGACGCGGGTCTGCCCCAACTCGCGGAGCTGGGGATCGAGCAGCCGCTTGGGACTCTGGTAGAGCGCGAATCCCCGAACGGAATGGTCGAACACGTCGGGCACCAGCGCGAAGACCGGCCACCAATCACCGGGTGTCCCCGTCGCGGTGCCGGGCTCGGCAACCGGGTCCCGGTCGCCGAAGAGAAGGTCGTATAACGGCAACACCGACGGCGCCGCCTCGGCGCGGGGAACTTGACGCAGACGCGGCACGGAGCGACTCCTCGGTTGTGGGTGTTCGGCAACTCTCGCGCACGGCGCGCTCGTCACCCCAATATGAGCTCTGGGTGGTCGATGCAGAGCAGTCCGGTGATGTGGTGGGCGTTTGTGTTCGGTGCGGGTGGTGGTGCTCGGAGGACGTTGCCGTTGGGTCGGATGGCAAGCACCTCGCCGCGGTCGTCGACGCGGATGGTCCAGCCGCCTTCGTGGACGAGTCGGTGATGGAACCAGCAGAGCTCGCGGAGGTTGCCGTGCTCGTTGCCGCCCCCGCGCGCTCGGTGTTGCAGGTGGTGGATGTTGGTGAACGCACGCGCCGAGCATCCGGGAAAACGACAACCCCGATCGCGTCTGCGTATCCGCGGCGGGTAGCGGCCGGGATCGCGGGCGCCTTGTCGCCGACCTGGGTCAGTTGCCCGGCGGAGTCCCGGATCATTTGCACGATCGACGCGTCGCACGCGAGCCGTCTTGCGGTCTTCGGAGGCGATCGCCGGTCCGTTTCGAGCTCGCACGCGCCGTCGGCGTTTTCGAGCCTCCCGACATAGCGGGGGTGGAGGTCTTCGACGACACGGGCCGGCGTTACGCCGCAACCACCAACGGGCGCGCGACCGTGCTTGCAATAACCGAGGTCGTCAACCGGGCCGCGCTCGAAGAGCGGCTTCGGTCGTCGCATGACGCGGTGGGTCTGCGCATCGACGACAGCACGGACTTCGTCCTGGCGTTCGCGGACGCCTTCACCCGCCGGGAGTAGGAACGCCGCCGGCCGCGGTGGCCCCATTGGCTCGACCGGCGGTTGCACGGCGACGAGCGCCGACGCTACGCCTGATCACTCGTGCTTCCCGCTCCCTCGCGCCACGCGCGGCTACGGGATCTTGTTGCCGCTCGCGTCGAGGACGAAGAACTGGGCCAGGCCCTGGCCGGTCGCGTCGAACGCGCCGGTCCCGGTGTAGGGAACGTGGTCGTTCACGAACGTGTAGAGCAGATGGCCGTTGTACGCGACCAGTCGCGTGTTGTCGGGCTGGATGTGGGCCGTTGCCATCCCCACCACTAGCGGAGCCCCCACGGTTACCGCACCCGCCCACGTGACGTACGGCCACGCCACCCGAAGGTTGCCGTTCACGTTGCTGACCGTCGGCGTGGCGTCGGCGTCGGGGTCGAAGAGGTAGACGGTGAAGCCGTAGGCGTCGACGAGGATCGGCTGGCCGATGGTGTTGTTCATCACCGTCCGGAGCGTGAACTGCGAGGTCGGCTTGACCACCGCCGATGCAACCGACACCGGGCCCGCACCGCGTGCGTTCTTGGCCTGAACCTTGAACGTGTACGCCGTGCCGTTCGTCAACCCGGTGATGGCCTGCGCGAGCGCGGGCGTGTTGAACGTCCGCGCCGGCTGCGCGGTCGCGCCGATGAACGGGATGACCACGTAGCCGGTAATCGCAGATCCGTTGTTTGCGGGCGCCACCCAGTTGACCCGTGCCACCGCGTTCCCGGGGGCGACCTTCGGCTTGGCCGGCGCCGCGGGGGCGCCGGCCCTGACCGCGTTGGAGGGTCCCGAATTGGCTCCGTAACCGATCGCGTTGTGGGCCTTGACCCTGAACGTGTAGAGGGTCCCGTTCGTCAACCCGGTTATGACCTGCGTGACCGCGGTGCTGTTGAACGGGCGCGGGGGCTGTGCGGTCGCACCGATGAACGGGGTGACGACGTATTGATTGATCGGCGACCCACCGTTCGCGGGTGCGACCCACGTCACGCGCGCGGCCGCGTTCAGGGGCGCGGCCTTCGGCGGGGCGGGTGCGGCCGGCACGGTCGCCGCCCCCGCCGGAAGGATCGCGGCCGTCGGCACGAGTGCCAATGCCACGACGAGTACGAGCCCGAATTTCCGGTTACGAAGTCGCATCCCAAATCCCCCCGGATCCCCCATTGCGTGCTGCTCAACGTAAGCGGTACGGGCGAGGACCACCGCCGGTTCATCGCGCGCGCAACTTTCGAAAAATGTGCAGATGACAGGTATCGACGCGCCCGGGAACGCGCGTTACGCGAAGCGAACCGGGAGCGACTCGAGGCCGTGGAGGACGATCGTGTCGCGGTAGCCGGGCCGTTCGTCGCCCCACGCCGGCTCGATGACCGGGAAGCGATCGAGCAGGCGATCGAACACGACCGCACCTTCCGCGCGCGCCAGCGCGGCGCCGAGGCAGTAGTGGATGCCCCCGCCGAAGCTCATCGGCGCCTGGCCGACGCGCCCGACGTCGAACCGGTCGGGATCGGGGAACACACGCGGATCACGGTTCGCCGCGCCGAGCAGCGTGACGAACTGCTCGCCGGCCGCGATCGGCATGCCGTCGAGGTCGGTGTCGACGAAGGTAACCCGGCCGTCGATCTGCACCGGCGAGTCCCAACGCAACAGCTCTTCGACTGCGGTCTTCATGAGCGAGCGGTCGTCCCGCAGTCGCTGCAGCTCGTCGGGATGTTCGAGCAGCGCGAGCAGCCCGTTGCCGATGAGGTTCGTCGTCGTCTCGAAGCCGGCACCGAAGAGCAGCATGACCGTCGTGATCAATTCGTCGTGGCTGAGTTGGTCACCCTGTTCCTCGACGTGGACGAGCTCGGAGAGGAGGTCGTCGGTGGGCGCGGCGCGCCGTTGCGCGATCAGGTCTTCGAGGTGTTCGGCGATGATCGCGCTCGAGCGCGCCGCCGCGTCGAACTCTTCGAGCGGCGGGTCGAACTCGAGCATCCTCGCCGTCGCGCGCACGTGGGGCTGGAGCGCGATGCGCTCGGATGCGGGAATGCCGAGCATCTCGCCGATGACAGCCATCGGCAGCGGCAACGCGAGCTCGGGAACGACGTCGACGACACCGCTGAACCGGTCGAGAAGCTCGTCGGTGAGGCGCAGGATGTCAGGACGCAGGTTCTCGACGGTCTTCGGCGTGAACGCTTTGGCGACGAGGCGGCGCAGCCGCGTGTGATCGGGTGGATCGAGCCCGAGCATCGATGTCGTGCGCCGCTCGAGGTCGGAGAACCGCTCGCGCCACTGCGCCTCCGTCAGCCCGTAGGTCTCCCACATCGGGCCCGGCTCGCCCTTGCCGAGGTGGGCATCACGCAGAACCCACTGGCAGTCCTCGTAGCGGGCGACGACGACGAATCCCATACCGCTGCGAAACGCTCGCGCGTGCTCGCGGATAGCGGCGTACCGCGGGTACGGATTCGACTTGCCCTCGGGCGTCAGGAAGATCTCGGCGAGCAGTGCGTCGACGTCGAGCGCCGTGTCGGTCATCTTCGCCCCCCTTGAAGGAGGCCATCTTCAGCCGGAAGGCCCTCGGTTGCAAACAAACAGCACCGCGATGTGACGGACGTCACCGCAGCGCGTAGCAATCGAGCGCGTTCGTCGCCAGCACCTTGCGTTGGGTTGCGTCGGGCAGCGGGGCGATCGTCTCGCGCAGCTCCTGCACCGCGCCCGGAAACGTCGAGTCGTGATGCGGGTAGTCGGAACCCCATACCGCGCGATCTTCGCCGAGGATCGGCAGCAGCACGCGCAGGCTCGGCTCGTCGGTCTCGAAGCTGATCCAACACTGCCGGGCGAAGTACTCGCTCGGCAACAGCTTCATCTCCGGACAGAAACCGCCGAAGCCGCGTACCTGCTCGTCGAGTCGCCACAACCAATAGGGAGCCCAACCGCCGCCCGCCTCGAGGAAGACGAAGCGCAGGTTCGGATGCCGTTCCATCACGCCTTCGGAGATCAGCTGCGCGCACGCGAGCATCTGCTCGAACGCGTGGGACGCCGCGTGCATCACCAGCGGGTTGAACGGCTTGCGATCACGGGCGAGCGTGTCGATCACCATCGACGTCGCCTCGTGGATCCCGATCGTCATCCCGAGCTCTTCGGCCAGCGCCCAGAACGGCTCGTGCGCCGGATGCGTGATCGTGCGACCGATGCACGGGTTGGGCCGGAGGAAGACGGCGCGAAAGCCGAGCGCGTGCGCGCGTCGCAACTCCGCGAGCGACGCGTCGGTCGACTGCCACGGAACCATCGCCGCCGCGTAGAGACGGGCGGGGTCGGCGGCGCAGTAGGTCGCCAACCAGTCGTTGTATGCGACCGCGAGCGACGTCGCGATCGCGGGGTCGGTGATCGCCCAGAAGTTGAGCCCGACCGACGGATACAAGACCGCGAGGTCGATGCCCTCGCGGTCCATGTCGTGGAGCCGGATCTCGGGATCGAAACCGCCGGGTTGCGCCTCGTCGTAGGTCGGCGAGTGCGCGAGGTCGGCCATGTCGGAGTTGGGCGTGCCCATCTTCCCCAATGAGACCGTGTAGATCTCCTGGTCGCCCGCGAACACATGGTCCAGGCCGTACGAGTCGCGGGTCACGTGCAGGCGATGCGCCTCGGGGCAGGCATCGAACGCACCGAGCGGCTCGAGGACGTGCCCGTCCGCGTCGACCACTGCCGCGTCCATTGTCCGACGATAACCGCCGAAGTAGGGTCCGCGCCCTGCCCCACAGATCGGAATCGCCATGCCGAACGTACTCGTCACGGGAACATCCACCGGAATCGGCGAAGCGTGCGCGACGAGACTCGCGGAGCGCGGCTGGACCGTCTACGCGGGGGTTCGCCGGCCCGAAGACGCCGACCGGTTGAAGGCGCAGATCAACGGCGACGTACGCCCGGTGATCCTCGACGTGAGCAACCGCGACGACATACAACGCGTGCTCGACACGATTCGGCAGGACGTCGGAACCGCCGGGCTCCAAGGGCTCGTGAACAACGCCGGCGTCGGCGTGGGCGGGCCCGTCGAGCACGTCAGCGAAGAGGACTGGCGATGGGTGTTCGACGTCAACCTCTTCGGTGTCGTCGCCCTCACCAAGGCCGCGATGCCTCTGCTGCGCGAAGGCAAGGGCCGCATCGTGCACATCGGCTCGATCGGCGGCCGCATCGCGTCGGCCGGCCTCGGGCCGTACAGCGCGTCGAAGCACGCGATCGAGGCGGTCGCGGAGTCGCAACGCCACGAGCTCGCGCGGCTGAATCCGCCGCTGCACGTCTCGCTGGTCGAGCCGGGCGAGGTCAAGACCGCCATCTGGGACAAGGCCGATACGAGCGCGGACGATCTCGACAAGCTGCTCGACGATTCGAGCCGCCGCGACTACCAGTGGCTCGTCGACCAGTCACGCGGCTTCATCGACGAGGGACGCGCCAAGGGCGTCGACGCGTCGAAGGTTGCCGACGCCATCGAGCACGCGCTCACCGCGAGCCGACCGAAGGCGCGCTACCTCGTGGGGCCCGACGCCAAGTTGGCGGGTCACCTCATCACGCGCCTTCCCGACCGGCTGCGCGACTCGTTCGCACGCGTCGGCGCGAGCCGTTGGGAGAAGCGGGGCCGGAAGCTGCGCGGCGGCACGTAGACGCGCGTGCGCGCGCTCGCCTGCGCCGGAGCCGGATTCCTTCTCTGCGTGTTGTGGTTCGACCTGATGTTCGACGTGCAAGCGCGTCGCCATCCCGACCACGACGTCCCGGCCGACGTGCGCGCCTCGATCGCCGCGTATTACGCCCGCGTGACCACCACGGCCCGGCCGATGAACCGGCTCGTCGCGGCCGTGATGGTGATCACCATCGGCGCGGAGATCGCCGAGCTCGTCCGGGGCGACCTCCCCGCGTGGCGAGCGGGGCCGGCGCTGGTGCTCACGCTCGGCGCCGTCGGTCTGGCCGGGATCCGCACGGTCGCCAACGCGCAGCGGCTCGGTCGCCAGACCGACGATGCCGGGCATCAGTCGACGCTGGCCCGCATGATCCTCCGAGACCACGTCGTTTGCATCGGCGCGATCGCCATCGTGTTGCTGTTACAGCTCGCGCCCGCCTGACGAGCGCAGGACCGCGAAGACGGCAACCGGATCCTCGAAGCCTCTCGCCTCGCGTTCGCCTTCGGCGCGAGTCGTCATCGCGCCGTGCGCAGCCAGCGCGTCGGCGACCGCCGCGGACGCCAGGATTTGGCCGGCGCCGGCATGCGCCACGATGCGTGCCGCGCGATTGACCTCCGGCCCGTAGTAGTCGCCGTCCTGCGCGACCACCTCACCGAACACCAGTCCGCCGCGCAATCCCGCGAGCACCGGATGGCCGCCGACGGCATCGCGCAGGTCTAGCGCGATCTCGGCCGCGACCGCGGCGTCGGTCGCGACGTACATGACCTCGTCGCCGATCATCTTCACCAGGCGCGCGTCATCGTGGGCGGCGATCACACCGGCGGCCAGTGTCTCGAAGTCGGCCACCGCCGTCGCGAGCTCCTCGGTGGTCAACTCTCCGGAGCGCTCGGTGAAGCCGACGAGATCGAGAAACGCGATCGCCAGCTTCACCGTGCGGAGCGCGCCCTCGGGGCGACTCATGGCGAAGCGGCGCGTCGCGATGTCCACGTGGCGGGGGAACAACGTCTGCAACACCACCGGCACGAGGTCGAGGGCGGCCGCCGCCCGCTCGGTCGCGAGCGCGACTGTTTCGTCGTCGGTGCCGGCGAGCTCCATCGGTCCCGACAGGTTGGCGACCGCCATGGTGAGCGCCGCCTCGGCGATTCGCGACAGCGACGTTCCCATCACCCGCGTGAAGCGGAGGACCGACTCTTCCCCGAAGAGGTCGGAGCCGAGTGCGAATGCCCGCAGGATCTCGACATCGGCGTCGGAGAAGTGCGGGATTCCCGCTTCGACGCTCGGCAGGCCGGCGGCCCGCCAGATCCGGTCGACGCGCTCGGGCTCGATCCCGGCTGCCGACGCCGCCTCCTCGCGTGTGTGCAGGACGCGGTCCGCCTCACCCACCGGCTAGTGCGACTTCAGGCGCCGGAGCTGCGCGAGTGCCTTGTCGCCGACAGCGGCGGTCACGAACGCACTGGCGCCGACGACCACGAACATCGCAAGGAGCAGAACGACGGTGAAGGGGTGCGGCACGCGCAGGATCGACGCCAGCACGGTGCGCGGCGCGAGAACGACGTCCCAGCTGTTGAGGCGGACGATGCGGCCCAGGTACATCGCGACGACACAGAGCCCGTGCACCGCCAGGAGGATCGGCAGGACGAGGCGGGCGGGAGCAACGCGGTGGAGGAACCTGCGGAAGAGTTGCATCGACACGACGTACGAAACGAGTCCGGCCGCCGCGAACGCTGCGTAGGTTGCGAGCACGGCATAGATGTGGCCGTCGGATCGCGCGCCGCGCAGATCGTCGGCCATGTGAACCACGTCGGTGAGCACGTACGGCGCATTCGGCAGGAACAGCAACCACGCCCCGAACGTCAGCCACCAACTCGTACCCATGCGCGCCGGCCGACGGAAGAGCACGAGCGCGAGCGCTGTGGGAATCGCGGCGAGGTACAGGTTCCACACCATGAACGCGTGGAGCGTGTAGGGCACCGGCTCAGCCTAAACCCGGGGCGGAGCGGGTTTCCGTCGGTCTCACGGCCCGGTCACCGGGGATCTAGGAGCCGGTCGAGCCGAGCAGCTGCGCATGCGGCGAGGTGAGGCTCAGGACCGCCGCGGCCGTCGGCCCGTCGTCCTCGATCTCGCGGTCGGTACCGCGCTGCTCGAGCCAGCGCGTCATGTTTTCGGCCGACAACGGGCGGCTGAGGATGTAGCCCTGCACGTAGTCGCATCCGAAGTCGAGCAACTGCTGCCAGACCGTCTCGCTCTCGACGCCCTCGGCCACGACGGTGAGGCCGAGACTGCGGGCGAGATCGATGGTCGACGACACGATGGCCGCGTCTTCCTCGTCGGTGGCCATGTTCGCGACGAACGAACCGTCGATCTTCAGCTGACTGACCGGAAGGCGCTTGAGGTACGCGAGCGAGGAGTATCCGGTGCCGAAGTCGTCGAGGATCGTCTCGATCCCGAGGGCGTTGAGCGATTGCAGGACCTCCGTCGCTCGCCGCGGGTCGGCCATGACCATGCTCTCCGTGAGCTCGAGCTCGAGGGAGCTCGCCGGCACCGACCACTTCTCCAGGAGCGCCGCGACGTCGTCGCGCAGCACGGGGTAGTGGAGGTTGCGCGCCGAGATGTTGACCGCGATCGTGATGTCGAGTTCGCGATCGCGCCACACCCGAGCTTGTTCGATCGCGAGATCGAGCACATGGCTCGTGAGCGGGCCCATGAGACCGGTCGGCTCGGCGAGCGGGATGAACTCCGACGGCGGCAGCATCCCGTGCTCGGGATGGTCCCACCGAACGAGCGCTTCGACTTTGCGCACGATGCCCGTCTTCATCTCGGCGATCGGCTGGTACTGGAGCACGAGCTCGCCCTGCTCGATCGCACGCCGCAGCTCGCCGAGGAGCGCGAGCCGCCGAGGCGAGTAGCGGTCAGTGCTCGCGTTGTAGGTCTCGTAGCCGGTGCCCCGCTCCTTGGCGAGGTACATCGCGACGTCGGCGCGTTGGAGCAGGAGGTCGACATCGGCCGCGTGCTCGGGGTAGAGGGCGCCACCCACGCTCGCCTCGATGTGGAATGGAAGATCCTGGAGCGCGAACGGCTGTTGCAGTACCGCGAGCACCTCTTGACCGATCTCGGCCGCCTGGCAGCGATCCGTCACGGTGGCGACCAAGCCGAACTCGTCGCCGCCGAGCCGCGCGACGCTGACCTCCTCGCGCAGGCCTTCGCTGAGCCGCTGGCCGACCTGGCACAACAGCGAGTCGCCGATGTGATGGCCGAGCGTGTCGTTGACCTCCTTGAACCCGTCGAGGTCGACGAGCATCACGACGAGCATCGCGTCGTCGTCGCCCTCGGAGATCATGCGCTCGAGCCGGTCCTGGAAGAGCAACCGGTTGGGGAGGCCGGTGAGCGAGTCGTGGGTCGCGAGCTGCTCCTTCGCCACCGAGATCTTCGCGGTTCGGTAGACCGCGTAGATGCCGGGAACGAACAGCAACACCCAGATCATGCTTCGCGACGCGGCCAGCGCGATGAGCGGTCCCTGCGCGATGAGCACCATCGTCGTGGCGGTGTGGAAACCGAGGTTGTTCCGGATCTCGCGGATGACGGGGACGCGCTGCGCGATCGCGAGGGCGACGATGACGAAGAAGTTGTTGAGCAGGAACGACACGACACCCGCCGCGAGCGTGGCGACGAAGTCATGGGTCGAGAACCGGTCCGCGAATCCCGCCGCGTTCCCGAAGCGAAGGTCGGGTGCGATCGCGACGATCGCGATCCACGCGCCCGCGATCGAGAGCGCGTACTGGCCGACGTTGAACGTCGCCTTCCACCACTGCTTGCGCCCTCGGATGTCGGAAAGCACCGACGCGGTGCACTGCGCGATGAGTGCCAGCGCCGGGCCGGCGAGGAGCAGCGTGGCGAACATGAATGCCGTGGAGGTGGTGACGTCCTCGGCGTCGTCCCGGAGGGGGACACGAATCGGGTAGAGCTCGCCGACGATCACGAGGAGCATCAGCACCGCGACCGCGGGTGTCGCCGCCGACATCTCGGCTCGAGCGTCGTGCGCGACGATCCATGCCCCCGCGGTGATGCCGGCGACCGAGACGGTCGCGACGTAGCGCGTGATCGGTTCGACGCGACGAATACGCATGGTCGAAAAGAGGCGTGTAGCCCCGAGCCGAGGGCCCGGGGCTACGACGACCGAGTTAAGACTGCGACTACGACCACTTCCGGCCGGCGCCGGTTGCAGCGACGAGCATGACGAGCGACGAGGCCGCAACGCCCCACTTGATAAGGCGAGTCTTCACAGGACCCAGCTCCCTTCCGTGTTTGCCAGAGAACGGGGTGATCCCCGCAAGTGGGGGTTCGGGATCGGGAGACCGGTCCTTGAGCCAATTGTCACTCTTTGTGGCGATCGGAGACGGAAGTCACACGAAAGGGGTACCGGCGGGGGCCGATAGAACTACGTGTTCCTTGTTGCCTTCGCCGCGGTGTGCCTGATCACCGTCCCCCTCGCGGGCGGACGACTCTCCAGACTGACCGACGTACCGCTGCGCTGGGTCGGCGCCATCTTCGCCTCCCTCGTCATCCAGGTCGTGATCGTCTCGATCGTCCCCGACGGGAATCCGTGGGTCCACCGGGCGCTGCACCTGGCGTCGTATGTGCTGGCCGCGGCCTTCCTCTGGGCGAATCGCCGGATCGTGGGGCTGTGGCTGATCGCGCTCGGGGCGCTCCTGAACGCGATCGCGATCTTCTCCAACAACGGAGTGATGCCCGCGTCGGCCGCCGCGCTGCGGGCCACGGGCCGGCTGACGAGCACCAAGGGCTTCATCAACTCCGGGGTTCTCGCGCATCCCAGGGTGCGATTCCTCGGCGACATCTTCGCCATGCCGAAGTGGTTGCCGCTCCACAACGTCTTCAGCATCGGGGACGTGTGCATCGCCTTGGGCGCCGCCATCGCGATCCACACGCTTTGCGGATCGCGTCTTGCCGTCAGAGTCGGTAGAGCTTCGCGGCGTTCTCGCCGAGCACCTTCCGCTGCACCGACTCGCTGAGCTCGGCCAGGTTGTGGTCCGCCGTCGAAAGCGGATCCGGATACAGGCACGTGGGGTGCGGGAAGTCGGTCTCGAACATGATGTTGTCCTCCCCCACTGATTCGATGAGGGCCGCAAGGTTCCGGTGCTCGAACCAGGTCGTCGCGTAGATCTGGCGCTTGAAGTACTCCGACGGCAGGAGTGAGAGCGCCGCCTTCGCCTGGGGCGCGTTCTCGTCCATCTCGTAATCGAGCGCTTCCAGGATGAACGGGATCCAACCGGTGCCGCTCTCGACCGAGACGATCTTGAGCGCCGGATACCGGTCGAGCATCCCCGAGCAGATCATGTTCACGACCACGCGGGCGTTTCCGATGAACAGCAGCGCCCCGCCGATCGCGAGCTTGGTGTCGTCGTCGTGCGAGTCCCACGGATAGGCGCCGAAGAAGTTCATCGTCGTGAGGCTGGCGCCGATGTGGAAGTGCACCGGCATCTCGAGCGAGGCGCACGCGTCCCACAACGGGTCCCACGCGCGGTTCGCGAGGTCGGGTGCACCGAGGTCCTGCGGGTCCGAGGTGAGGTTCACGCCTCGGAGGCCGAGACTCTTGGCCCGCTGCGTCTCCTTGACGCACCCGTCGATGTCCCACGCGGGCAGGATCGCCATGGGCAACAACCGGTCGCCCGACTCGGCCTGGAGCTCGGCATTGGCGTCGTTGAAGATCTCGAGGCAGAGATTGCGCAACGCGAGGTCTTGCACGATGTCGCCGAGCGACTGGCCACCGAGGCCCACCACGCCCGGGAAGATGATCTGCGCCCAGATCCCGATCTCGTCGAGCAGCTCCATGCGCGCGACCGGGTCGTACGCCGCGGCGTGGGCCTGCTCGATCTCCCATTCGTACAGGCCTTCGAACGAGCGCCCCTTCTTGCCGTGCTTGTCGACGACCCCGCCCGCGCCGGCCCGGCCGAGAACGGCGCCGTCCTCGACGACCCAGGTCGCCGCGCCGTCGACCTGTGCGACGTGCGGCACGCGATCGCGGTACGCCGCGGGCGCGCGCTTCGTCCACAGGTCGTGGCGTTCGGTCATGTGCGTGTCGGCGTCGACGACCTTGACCTGATCGAGCGGAAGCGCCATGAGAAGTCTCCTGGGTGTTCGTGTCGGTGCGTGTTCGTGTTTACGTGTTTCGGGGGAAGCCGAGGTTCACGCCACCGTGGCTCGGGTCGAGCCAGCGGGTGGTCACAACCTTGCCGCGGGTGAAAAAGTGCACGCCGTCGGCTCCGTACGCGTGGGTGTCGCCGAACAGCGAGCTCTTCCAGCCCCCGAACGAGTAGTACGCGACCGGAACCGGGATCGGAACGTTGATCCCGACCATCCCGACCTCCACCTCGTTCTGGAACCGCCGCGCCGCGCCGCCGTCGTTGGTGAAGATCGCAGCGCCGTTGCCGTACGGATTCGCGTTGACCAGCGCCAGCGCATCGTCGTAGCTGTCGACGCGGATCACCGACAGCACCGGACCGAAGATCTCGTCGGTGTAGAGCGCCATCTCCGGCGTCACCCGGTCGAAGAGACTCGGGCCCAACCAAAAACCCGAAGGATCGCCGGCGATCGCGTGCTCGCGCCCGTCGACGACCATCGTCGCCCCCGCGTTCACGCCCGCGTCGAGATACGCGGCGACCTTCTCGCGATGCGCACTCGTGATCAGCGGTCCCATGTCGGCGCCGTCGCGTCCGTTGCCGACCGTCAGCCCGCCCATGCGCTCCGCGATCTTGGCGACGAGCTCATCGGCGACCGGATCGACCGCGACGATCGCCGAGATCGCCATGCACCGCTCCCCCGCCGAGCCGAAGCCGGCATTGACTGCCGAGTCGGCCGCGAGATCGAGGTCGGCATCGGGCAGCACGACCATGTGGTTCTTCGCCCCGCCGAGCGCCTGCACGCGCTTCCCGGCCTGCGTGCCGGTCTCGTAGACGTAGCGCGCGATCGGAGTGGAGCCGACGAACGAGATCGCCCTGACGCTCGGGTGCGCGAGCAGCGAGTCGACTGCGATCTTGTCGCCGTGCACCACGTTGAAGACGCCGGCGGGGAGTCCCGCCTCCGCCCAGAGCTCGGCGATCCAGTTGGCGGCCGACGGATCCTTCTCACTCGGCTTGAGGATCACGGCATTGCCCGCCGCGATCGCGATCGGGAAGAACCAGCACGGCACCATCGCGGGGAAGTTGAACGGACTGATGATCGCGACCACGCCGAGGGGTTGGCGGATCGACGTCACGTCGACGCGTGCCGACACCCCTTCGGAGAAGTCACCCTTGAGCAGTTGGGGCAGGCCACACGCGACCTCGACGACTTCGAGCCCGCGCGCCACCTCGCCCATCGCGTCGTTCAGGACCTTGCCGTGCTCGGCAGTGATGACTGCGGCCAGGTCGCCGGCGCGCTGATCGAGCAGCTCGCGAAAGCGGAACAGGATCTTCGTGCGCTCCGCGAGCGACGACGTTCGCCAGGAGCCGAACGCGGCGCTCGCCGCATCGACCGCGGCATCGACGTCTTCGGCCGCCGCGAACGCGACGTGCTTGGTCACGCGACCGGTGGCGGGATCGAAGACGTCACCCCACCGCGCCGCGGATCCCTCCACGAGCTTCCCGTCGATCCAGTGGGCGACGAGCGGGACACCAACCATCCGATCAGTCTCGCCGCGAGCGCCAGTCTTTCGCTAAAGAGGGGGCCTTTCGCTATACAGGCGTCATGGCGACAGTCAGCATCGACGGCACGACGATCGCCTACGAGATCATCGGCGAGCGCACCGGCGACCGGGCGCCGTGGGTCGTGACCCCGGGCGGCCGGTTCACCAAGGAGGCTCCCGGCGTTCGCGAGCTCGCCGTTGCGCTGGCGGCGCAGGGCCAGCAGGTGCTCGTGTGGGACCGCCCGAACACCGGGGCGTCCGGCATCTGCTTCGCGGGCGAATCGGAGTCGGAGATGCAAGCGGATGGGCTCGCGGGATTGCTGCGTGCGCTCGACCTGGCGCCCGCGGTGATCGTCGGTGGCTCCGGCGGCTCCCGGGTGTCGCTGCTGACGGCCGCGCGCCATCCCGACGTGGCGTCGAAGCTCGCGATGTGGTGGATCTCCGGGGGCACGTTCGGCCTGTTGACCCTCGCCGTCGTGTACTGCGGCGAGTCGATCCGCGCCGCGTGGCAGGGAGGGATGGAAGAGGTCGTGGAGCTTCCGGATTGGGCCGACGTGCTCGAGCGCAACCCCGCCAACCGGCAGCGCTTCCTCGATCTCGACCCCCAAGACTTCATCGCGACGCTCGAACGCTGGATGCGCGTGTACTGCCCCGACCCGTTGGCGACCGTACCCGGTCTGCCCGACGCCGTGCTCGGAGAAATGGACGTTCCCACACTGATCTTCCGCAGCGGCAAGAGCGATCCGTACCACACGCGCGCGACGTCGGAGCAGGTGCACTCACTGATCCCCGGCGCGCAGCTCGTGGAACCGCTGTGGGGCGACCGCGAGTGGATCGAACGGAGCGACGCCGCGCGCGCCGGCATAGGCGGTCTCTTCGAACGGTGGCCGCTGCTCGCGCCGCAGCTGCTCGACTTCGCCCGCAGCTGATTCCGCTCTCGCCGCTCAGACGTTGAGCTCGCTCTTGGTGCGGCCCTTGCTCGACCAGTAGCTGTCGGTGCGACCCAGGCGGAAACGCTCCGGCTTCTCACCGTCGGCGAGCAGGTCGGTTTCCAACCAGAGGCGCTTCAGATGGCGCACGCGGCCGGCCGGCCGGTCGTCTCCGTAGGCGTTGCGCGCGTGCAGCACGTGGTAGTTGTTCACGAACTGCATGTCGCCCGGCTGCATGGTCATCGCCACGTGGTACTGCGGATCGGCGCACATCGCATCCACCCGATCCATCGCGGCGCGAGCCGCATCCGACGGACGGGGCGCGTCGTCGTGCCGGCGCGTCGACTCGATGTAGGGACGGATGTAGCGCACGAACAGCCGGTCGGCGTGTCGGTTGAAGATCGGCATCGTGTACCAGGGCTTGGTGCCCGGCGCGTTCTCGCCCCGCAAGTCGTACGGGAACGGCGCGTACAGCTCGACCGCCAGCTCCGGCTCGGTGCGCACCAGCTCGTTGTGGATCGACACGACGTTGGCCACGAGGCTCGCGCCGCCGCTCGCGCCCGCGTCGAGGCAGAAGAGCCCGACGAGGTCGGAACCGTCGGAGTGGAACGGGAACGCGTATCCGCCGATCTCGTTGCCGCGTGACGTCGGATCGGTCACGGCCTTGCCCTGGTCGGTCACGTCACCGAGGAGATGGCCCTTGGCGTTCTGCGGCCACGGCCGGCCGAGGTGCATGCCGATGCCCCAGTAGATCGACGACGCGCGTTCCTTGCCGTAGCGCTCGACCGGAACCCCGCGAATGAGAACGACGCCCCGACCACTCACGAGATCGCGCGTGATGCCCGCGAGCTCGGCGCCGAGGGTGGGAAGCGGGAACGCGTCACGGGTGATGTCAAGAACGTCGTCGCAACTGGCTTCGGCGTGCACGAGCGCGCGGTCGAGCTCGTCCACGTGCGCGTCGGTGAGCTGGAACACGTACGAGTCGCCGAGCTCGTCGCTCTGCCACTCGCAGTCGGTCTCCAGCGGCGTGAGATCGGACGCGTTCATCGGGGAGCTCCTTGCCCGCCGCGCACGAGCCGGCCGGGCAACGGTCCCACCGCATCGCCGTTCTCGTACGTCACCTCGCCCGCCGCGATCGTCGCGACATAGCCGTCGGCCTGCTGCACCAGTCGCCGCCCGCCCGCGGGCAGGTCGTGCACGACCTCCGGCCGGCGGGCGGTGAGACGCTCGAAGTCGATCAGGTTCACGTCGGCGCGATAGCCGGGCGCCAGGACGCCTCGGTCGAGCAGACCGACTGTGCGGGCAGTCGCGCTCGTGTGGCGTTGCACCGCGAACGGGAGGTCGAGTCGGGCCCGATCGCGGTCTCGCACCCACAGCGTCAGCAGCGTGGTCGGAAAGCTCGCGTCGCAGATGGTGCCGAGGTGGGCACCACCGTCTCCGAGACCGACCACCGTGTTGGGGTGCGCGAGCATCTCGCCGACCGCGTCGAGGTTGCCGTCGGCGTAGTTGAGGAACGGGAGGTACAGGATCGACCGGCCCTCGTTCCGCAGCAACAGGTCGTACGCGAGGTCGAGGCCGGTCCGGCTCTCGCGCTGGGCGCGCGCGGCGACACTCGACGCCGCGTCGGGCTCGTAGTCGGGCGGATCGCCGAGCTCGAACATTCGGTGGAACTCGTCGATGATCCGGCCACGACCCTCCGAAGCATCCGCGCGTTGGGCGGCATCGGCCTCGAGGACGCGCTCCTTGAAGTGCGAATCGGTCATGATCGCGACCCGCTCCGCGAGCGGGCGCCCGTGGATCTCGCGGTAGACGCGGTTGGTGAGCAGCGGGTGGAGCGTGCACTCCAACCCGAGCATGAGCCCGACCGGACGCGGCGCCACTTGGCCCGCCATCACGACGCCGTCGGCATTCGCCCGCGCGAGCAGCTCGAGCTGGCGCCGGTAGGCATCGCCGCGCACCTGCACGAGCGAGAACGACACCGGCCGCCCGGATGCCTCGCCCATGCGCCGGAAGATCGAGAACTCCGCGTCGACATCGGCGAAGTCGGAGACGCCTTGCAGCACTCCCTTCCCCGTCTGCCCGATCGCGCGTGCGATACCGATCAGCTCGTCGGCCTCGGCCGTCAGCGTGAACGTGTACTCACCCTTGCTCGTTCGGTGATTGAGCGTGCGTGACGTCGTGAACCCGAGCGCGCCGGCCTCGATCCCGGCGCTTGCGATACGGGCCATCGCCTCGATGTCGTCTGCGGTCGCCACCTCGCGCTGCGCGCCGCGCTCCCCCATCACGTGCAAACGCAACGCCGCGTGCGGGACCTGCACGGCGACGTCGACGTCGAAGGGGCGGCCGTCTAGCGAATCCATGAACTCGGGGAACGACTGCCAGTTCCACGGAAGGCCCTCGTGCATCACCACACCCGGGATGTCCTCGACGCCTTCCATCAGCTCGATGAGCCGTTCGTGATCGTCGGGCACGACCGGGGCGAACCCGACGCCGCAGTTGCCGACCACCACCGTCGTGACCCCGTGCCACGACGAGGGGATCATGCGCTCGCCCCACGAGGCTTGACCGTCGTAGTGGGTGTGGATGTCGACGAACCCCGGCGTGACGAGCAGACCGTCGGCGTCGATCGTGCGCGCGCCGGCCGCGTCGACCTTGCCCACCTCGGTGATGATGCCGTCGTCGATCGCGACGTCGGCCGTCCGCGCCGGCGCACCGGTGCCATCGACAACCGTCCCACCTCGAATAATCATTTTCATGCGGCTTCGACCTCCGGCCCTCCATCACGCGGTGACCCGTCGAGAACCTCCGGGCCTCCGGATCTGCGCCTGGCTTTCACGTTGTACTCCGTTCTCGCAGCATCGGGAGCAAGTCCTTGGTCAGGAGCTCATCCGAGGTGCGCCGGTGCTCGCCGTCGGCGCCGAAGCTCGCGCCGGTGATGACGAATCGCTCGACTCCGAGATCCGCGAGTCCGCGCAATCGCCGCGCGCAGACATCCGGGGGGCCAACTACCGCGAAGCGGTCGACGAACTCGGCGTTCAACGCGGCGGTGTGCGCGACGCGGTTGCGCAGGTGCTGGTTGCTGTCGTAGGTACGACCCACCTCGGCGACAACCTGGCGATCGGCTTCGGCCAAACCCGCACCGGTCGAGCCCGGCATCGAGGAGAAGTGCGCGAACGCGGCAACTGCGCCGCTGATCAGGTGGCGCGCCGCGTCGAGATCGGGATGACAGCCGACGGTCACGTACGCGCCGAACGAGATGTCGGCGGGATCGCGCCCGACATCGGCGGCGGCCTTGCGGGCGAGGTCGATCGCCCACGCGATGCGATCGGGATCGGCGCCGACCGCGAGCGTGACGCGCTCTGCGATGCGGCCGGCGAACTCGATCATCTTCGGGCCCGACACCGCGATGTCGAGCGGGACCTTGGGCTGGCGGCAACGGTCGAGCCATTGCAGCCGGCTCGGGTGGCCGTTGCAGTCGACGGTGCCGTTGGCGAGATACGTCTGGAGATCCGCAACCGACTCGATGAACGCGGCCACCGGCATCGGCTTGCGCCCGAGGTGGAACATCGCGGTGTCGCCCCGGCCGATGCCGAGCACGAACCGGCCGCCCGACGTCTCCTGCACCGTCGCCGCGACGTTCGCCAGCGCCGCGGGATGACGCGTGTACGCGTTGGTCACGCCGGTCGCGAAGCGCAACCGCTCCGTCGCGGCGGCCGCGAGCGCGACGGCCACGAAGGGGTCGCCGATGAGGTTCTGCGAGTCGGTGAACGTGATGCCGTCCCAGCCGAGACCCTCGGCCCGCTCGGCCTGGGCGACGACGGTCCCGATCTCCGGGATCCGCATCGTCCACAACTCCATAGGCGGACAACCATAGGAGCGGGTGCGGCTACCCCGCCACGACGGCCGCGGGCCATGATGGGGTCATGGCGGGAGTCGCCGCGGGGGGCGAAGGTCAGAGCACGGCCACCGTGACGGTCCTGTTCTGCGATCTGGTCGGTTCGACCGAACGCCAGACGCGGATGGGAGACGACGCGGCAGATCACTTCCGGCGCGTGTTCTTCGCCGCGTTGACCGACGCCGCGGCCTCCACGCGCGGTGAGGTCGTCAAGAACACCGGCGACGGGCTCATGGTCGTCTTCCGGAGCAGCGTGGTGGACGCGGTGACCTGCGCGTCGACGATGCACGACAACGTCGAGGCACTCGACATCGACGAACCGGCCTTCGTCCGCGCCGGCGTGAGCGCCGGCGAGGCCGCCATCGAGCACGGCGACTGGTTCGGAACACCCGTCGTGGAGGCCGCCCGGCTCTGCGCGGCGGCCGACTCCGGACAGACGCTCGTGAGCGAGATCGTGCGCGCACTGGTCGGATCGCGCGGCGGGCATCAGTTCCGTTCGGTCGGCGCCCTCTCGCTGAAAGGGCTGCCCGGTCCGGTGCCGGCGGCGGCGGTGATCCGCACACCGATTGCCGCGCCGAAGGTCGAGCCTCGCTCGCGGCGGCGCAGGCCTTGGCCGATCGCGATCGCGGCCGGACTCGTCGTCGTACTCATCGCGGCCGCCGTCGTCGTGATCACACGCGACGACTCCAAGCCAACCGCGACGGTGCCGCGCCCGCTCCACTACACCCCGAGATTCGAGCGCAAACCGTGTTCGACCGAGCTCGCCAAGCAGTTTCCCGATGTGACTTGCGGCGATCTGGTCGTACCGGAAAACCGCGACAACCCGACGGGCCGCTGGATCCGCATGCGGATCACTCGGGGGCCCGCCCGGGCCGGAGCGTCGTCGGGACCGCCGACGGTCGAGATCGGCGATTGGGAGGATCCGGCGCGCACGCCGGTACGCGACTTCGGCGAGCTGATCTCGTTCCAACCCCGCACCTCGGAAGGTAGGAACGCGCCGGGCTGCCCGGAGTTCGATCCGGTCGCGGCGCACGTGCTCGCGCGGCCGGAGTCCGACCTGACGGTGATCGCCGCCGGCCAGAAGGCCCTGCGCACGTGTTACGACCGCCTCGTGCGGTCCGGCATGTCTCTCGCGAACTACAACGTCGACGACGCCGGACGTGACGTCGTCGACCTCCTGAGCGCGTTGCACCTCGGGAAGGTGAATCTCGTCGCCGGGGAGAACTGGGCTCAGCTCGCCTACGTCGTCCTGCGCGTGGCGCCCGACGCGGTGCGCACGCTCACGTTGGAGAACCCGGAAACGACCCATGACGGCGCGTGGTCGGATCCCACCGCCCAGCTCGGCGCGGCGTTCGACCAATACATCGCACTGTGCCGTGACAATGGACCGTGTCACGCCGCGTTTCCGCACATCCTCGCGCTCGCGCACCGAACCTGGGCGCGGTTCAACGCCCACCCGCAGACCGTGGACGTGTCGGTCGACGGGAACAAGACGCGCGTCCTGCTCGACGGTGACCGCACGGCCAAGACACTCGCCAGCGCACTCGTCAACCGGCAGGCGTTTCCATTGATCGCAGCGGGGATCGCGAAGCCGCAAGTCGATCTCGACGCCCAGCTCGCGGGAGCGATCGACGGCATCTTTCAGCCCGGCTTCGTCTGGAGCGTGACCCTGTCGGACTGGTGCAGTCACGATGTCTTCACGATCTCGGTCGGCCACACGCTCTCGTCGAAGACCCGTCCCGAGCTCGCCGGCATCGACGACGGCTTCCTGGAATGGGCGTGCAAGGCGTGGCCCGTTCCGGAAGCTCCGGCCGACACCTTCGCCGACGTCGGGAGCCCGGTACCGACGCTCGTCACCGTCGGATTGCTCCACCCGTTCCGATCGCAGGACTTCACCGCAACGCTCGTAGGCGGTCTCCCCAACGCGACCGTGGTCACCTTCCCGACACTCGGCGCCGGCATCCTCCGCGAGGGGATCCCGTCGTGCCTGAACAACCTGCGCCGCCAGTTCCTGAAGAACCCGCAGCAGCACCTCGATACGGTCACGTGTGAGAACGCCAGCCCGAAGATCGATTTCGTCACCACCGGAGCGCGCTGAGCCATGAACGACCCGATCGACCGGCGCCGCCTCCTCCGCCTCGCCGGAACCGGCGCGCTCGGCGTCGCCGCGGCGTCCGTGCTGTCGGCCTGCTCGAGCAGCGCGACAAACGAGGAGTCGCGACGAAGGACGGCACGTAGCGCCCTCTCGGAGGCGAATCCGACAATAGACAGAGTCCGGCCGCTCGATCCCTCCCAACCGTGGTGGTTGCAGGGCGACTTCGCGCCGGTGCAGCGTGAGATCGAAGCGGTGGACCTCGAGGTCGAGGGAACGCTTCCACGCGATCTCTCGGGTCTCTACGTGCGCAACGGCTCCAATCCACGGCCGGGATGGTCGTCGCATTGGTTCCTCGGCGACGGCATGGTGCACGGCGTGATGATCGAGAACGGCAAGGCGACCTGGTACCGCAACCGGTTCGTGCACACGACACTCCTCGCGGCCGGGGGCGGTCTCACCGCGAAGGGTCCGCCCGGTGGCGCCGCCGGCTTGAGCAACGTGTCGATCGTCCACCACGGCGGCAAGCTGCTCACGCTCGGCGAGGTCGGCTTCCCCTATGAGTTGCGCGCCAACGATCTGTCGACCGTCGGCGCATACGACTTCGGCGGCCGGCTGCGGGGCAACATGACGGCGCATCCGAAGATCGATCCCGACACGGGAGCCATGCATTTCTTCGGGTACAACTTCTTCGAGCCGTATCTCCTGTACCACGTCGCCGACCGCACCGGCGCGCTCGTGTCGAGTCAACCCGTCGCGGTGAAGGCCTCCACGATGATCCACGACTTCGCGATCACCGACCGCGACGTGATCTTCTGGGAGATGCCCGTGCTGTTCGACATGCAACTCGCCATCAAGATGGTGTCGACGAAGCGGTCGCGCATCATGCCGTACGTGTGGAAGCCCGAGTACGGATCGCGCATCGGCGTGATGCCGCTCGGCGGACCGACCTCGGCGATCCGGTGGGTCGAGATCGATCCTTGTTACGTGTTCCACGGGATGAACGCCTTTCGCGACGGCGACGACGTCGTGCTCGACGTCAGTCGCATGGCGAAGGTCTTCGATCGCACGACCTTGGGACCTCCGCCGCACCTCCATCGCTGGCGGGTCAACACGGCGGGCCCGACACTCACCTTCTCCGACACCCAACGCACCGACACGATCGCCGAGCTCCCGTCGATCGACAAGCGGCGGACAGGTCGCCCGTACACGCACGGGTGGCGGGTCGTGTCGAGCGACAATCAGGAGACGGTCGAGTTCGCGGGCGTCGTGCACACCGACGCGAACACCGGCGTCGAAACGCGCTGGGATCCGGGCGCGCGTTACGCCTCCGGCGAGTGGCTCTTCGTCGCGACCGGAGCCGCCGAAGCCGAAGGTTTGATCATGACGTACGTGTACGACAAGGCCGAGGACTCCTCGGCGCTCGTGGCGCTCGACGCGCGCGACGTCGCCGCGGGCCCGGTCGCGCGGATCAAGCTCCCGCAACGCGTGCCGTACGGCTTCCACGGCACCTGGGTGCCGACCACCGTCTGAGCATGACCCACGAGCGCGAGCTCACCGAGCCGGTCGATCTCTGCACACCCGACGGGGCATCGCTCGCCGAAGCTGCCCGCGGCTGGTCGCGAACGCCATTGCACCGCGCGAACCTCGCAGGGGAAACAGAGGGGCGGGGCCAGTGGGGCCGGAACAAGCGCTGGGACTACTGGGCGGTGCTCGCGGGCGACTTCGTGGTCTCGACCGTGTACTCCGACGTCGACTACATCGGACTCGCCGACGTGTGGTGGGCGGATCTCGTCACGGGCGAGACCGGAGGACACGGCATCGCAGTGCCACGCGCCGAGGGAATGAGCTTGCCGGAGCACCCGGGCACAGCCCCACTGCGAATCGCGCGTGATGGTCTCGACCTCGACATCAGCGACGACGCGGCCGGTACCCACATCCATGCCAACTGGACCGAGCGCGACGGGCGCGCGGGCCGGCTCGATGTCACGGTGTTCATGGCGCCGGGCCACGAGTCGCTGAACGTCGTCATCCCGTGGAGCGACGAGTTGTTCAACTTCACGTCGAAGCACCAGGCGCGTGCCGCGGCGGGCGCGCTCGTGATCGGCGATCGCAGCCGAACCATCGGCGGGCGTGCGGGGGACGCGTGGGGAGTGCTCGACGTCGGTCGCGGGCGCTGGCCGTCGGAGATCACGTGGAACTGGGGCGCCGGCGCCGGACACCGCGGCGCCGGACGCGCCGGCGATCACGTCATCGGTCTCCAAATCGGCGGCAAGTGGACCGAGGGGACCGGCTTCACCGAGAACGGCGTCATCGTCGACGGACACCTGACCAAGATCGGGCGCGAGTTGCAGTGGGACTACAACTGGGACAACCCGCTCGCGCCGTGGAGCGTCGACGATCCCGGAGGCCAACTCCACGCGGTGCTGACGCCCCGCTTCGACAAACACACGGCGCTCGCGGGCCACAAACGCGGCAGCGAGGTGCACCAGGTGTTCGGCACGTGGTCCGGCAATCTCACGACCGAGGACGGCCTGCTCGACTTCGCCGGGATTCAGGGATTCGCGGAAGAAGCGCGCCAACGTTGGTGAGTGCATAGCTTGGCGAGCGGAAGAAGGTGCGCATGGCTCGGATCGGTCTCGTGCTCGGCGCCGGCGGCGCGGTCGGCCACGCGTTTCATGCCGGCGTGCTCGCCGCGCTCTCCGACGAGACCGGCTGGGACGCGCGCGACGCCGAGGTCGTGGTGGGCACATCGGCCGGCTCACTCGTCGGCGCATTCCTACGGGCGGGCCTCGCGCCCACCGACATCGCCGCGCGCGCGGGCGACGAGACGATGTCGGAGCCTGGTCGCCGGCTCGTAGCGCGCGCCGAAGCCGCGACCCGTCACCTGCCACCGATCCCGGATCGGCCGCCACGCCGAAGCGGCCTGCCGGTGATGTCGGCGCCGGGCGCGCTCGTGCGGGCCGCGTTGCAACCGTGGAAGGCGCGCCCCGCGGCACTTGCGGCGGCTGCGTTACCGGCCGGTCGCATCTCCACCGAGGTCATCGCGAGCGGATTGCGCCCGCTCTTCGACGGTTGGCCCGACCGCTCGCTCTGGATCAACGCGGTCGAGCTGCAGACCCTCCGGCGCGTCACCTTCGGCCGCGATCCGGCTCCGGTCACCGATGTGGCCTCCGCGGTCGCGGCCTCGTGCGCGATTCCCTCGTTCTTCACACCCGTGACGATCGACGGCGTTCGCTACGTCGACGGCGGTGTCCACTCCCCGACCAACGCCGACCTCGTCGCCGGCCTCGGGCTCGACCTCGTGGTGATCAGCTCGCCGATGTCGGTCGCTCGCAACGCAGTGCGGCTCGCACCCGATCAGCCCGCTCGCCGACTGTCACGCCTCGCGCTCACGCGAGAGGTCGCGCGGGTCCGTCGCGGCGGCACCCCGGTCATCACATTCCAACCCACCCCCGCCGATCTCGAGGTGATGGGTCTCAACGCGATGGATCCTTCGCGCGTGGCGGACGTCACTCGGACGGTTCGGGCGTCGGCGCATGATCGTTTGGCTCGGACCGACGCTCGGGAGCGGGTGGCGATCCTTACGCCGTCGTCGCCTCGGCCAGCTTGAGCAGCTCGGTCATCCCGGCTTCCACGCCGCTGCACAACACGCTGATGTCGGACGCGGTGTCGTAGTCGCCGGTGACGCCGTAGTTGAGCATCCCGTTGTACGAGAAGATCGCGACCCCGACGCGAACGGTGCTTGCGAGGGGAACGAACGGGAACGCCTCGATCATGGGCCGGCCGCATGCGTACAGCTGGTGCTGGGGGCCCGGAACGTTGGTGGTCACCGTGTTGACGTTGCGCTGGGGAATGCGCATCGCAACGCGCGTTCCGAGGGCGAGCAACATCGACGGCGCGAACCCCGACAGCGACGTGAGCACTTCGCCGGCAACCGCCTGCTTCGATTCCTTGAGATCGTCCATTTGCGCGCGGATCGCGGCGAGACGTTCGGCGGGATCCTCGAGCCCGACCGGGAGCTCGGCGATCATCGCCGACACGCGATTGTTGTAGGTACCGCGTTCGCCGCTGGTTCGTACCGACACCGGCACCAGCGTCCGCACGACGCGATCTTCGACGCTCTCGCCACGCGCGAGCAGCAAGTCGCGGAAGCCACGCGTCAGGACGGTCAGCACGATGTCGTTCACCGTGCCGCCCAGCGCGCGCCGCACGGTCTTGACGTCGGCGAGGGTCGTGCGCGCCCAGTCCCACCGGCGATGGGGGCCGATCGGACCGTTGAGCGACGACGCCGGCGTGGGACGAACCACTCCGGTCCACGCTCGCAGCCCACGAGCGAGCTCGCCCACCTGCTGCATCGCCTGGCGCGGCGCTCGCGTCGCCGACCGGGCCGCGCGTATCTGCTCGTACGGACTGGCAACGAGATCGACGATCGCGTC
>JBBQER010000041.1:0-32702 GCA_038320885.1 Acidimicrobiia bacterium | reverse complement strand
CCGGGGGCGTTCGGTTGCGGCCGGGATGAGAGGCTCACCCAAATCGGGGTGTGCCGTCGTTGTTGTCATCTGAGTGCGGCGCCGGCGAATTCGCGCATGCCGGCGGCGAAGTCCACGCCGGCGCGGAAACCGAGCCGAGCTCGCGCCCGGTCGGTCGAAGCGAACACGTGTCGCACATCGCCCGCGCGTCCTCCACCCACGACCACCGGCTCCGGTGTGCCGGATCCGGCGGCCCTGACGAGCGCGCGGGCCATGTCGAGCACCGTGCGAGGGATGCCGCTCGCGACGTTGTAGGTGTCGTTGACCGGTTCGGGTGCCGTCAACGCCAAGACGTTGGCGCGCGCGACGTCGTGCACGTGCACGAAGTCGCGTAGCTGCAGCCCATCTTCGAAAACTTGTGGTGCCTCGCCGCGCTCTATCGAACTCCGGAACATGCTCGCGACGCCCGCATACGCGGTATCTCGCGGCATCCGCGGTCCGTAGACGTTGTGGTAACGCAACACCGTGAGCGTCGATTGCGGGTTGGCGCGTACGTAGCTCTGGCAAAGGTGTTCTTGGTGCAACTTCGTCGCGGCGTAGACGTTGCGGGGATCGGTGGGCGCGTCTTCGGGAACCGCTTCGGGTCGCAATCGCGTGCCGCAATCGGAGCACCGGGAGTCGAAGACGCCGCATTCGAGCTGCTCGGCGGTGCGTGGCAACGGACGGACCGTGCCGTGTTCGGGGCAGCGGTAGCGTCCTTCGCCGTACACGACCATGCTGCTGGCCAACACGAGTTGCCCGGCGAATCGGCGTGCGTGCATCGCACGGAGCAGCGTGGCGGTTCCGAGACAGTTGTTCGTCACGTAGTCGGTGACGTCGTCGAAGTCGGCGCCGAGCCCGACCATGGCCGCTTGGTGCGCGACGGCGTCGACGCCTTCGAGCGCCCGGGCGACGGCGGGGGCGTCGCTCGCGTCACCCCACTCGTAAACGGCACGTCGATCGAGATACTCCGGTCGACCACGGTGGGCAGCCCGGTGCAACGAGTCGAGCACGCGAACCTGGTGGCCGAGGTCGGTCAGCTGGTCTACGACGTGCGATCCGATGAATCCGGCGCCACCGGTGACAAGAACCCTCATCGGACCGTCAAGGGATACGCGTCGAGACTTCGGTTCGACCCCTCATCCGGGCTCGGCGCCGAGCGGAAGCCGGATCGTGAACCGTGCCCCGCCGTTCTCGTTTCGCACCGCGATCTCACCCTGGTGCGCTTCGACGATGCCTTTGGCGATTGCCAGGCCGAGGCCGGCGCCGGCGTCGCCAGTGCGCGCACGATCGCCGCGAAAACCTGCGTCGAACACTCGATCAAGGTCCCCGAAGGGAATTCCGCCGCCGTCGTCGCTGACCGACACAACCGCGGCGTCGCCATCGACTGCAGCCTCGACCACCACGGTCCCGTCGTTCGGAGTGTGCCGCACCGCGTTCTCGAGCAAGTTGCGCAGTGCTCGCAAGAACTCGGACGGCGCGACGGTGCACAACGGCAGGCCGTCGTGGAGGCGCCCTTCGAGGCGGACGCCTTTCGCCTTCGCGACGGGGGCGATTCCCGCGAGCGCGTCGGAGACCACGTCGCCGAGTTGCACACGTTGCAGCTCGAGGCGAAGTACACCGGCCTGCGTTCGGCTCAGTTCGAACAGGTCGTCGACGAGCGCGGTAAGCCGTTCGGTTTCCTCGCGCAGCAGCGCGTAATAGCGCCCGGTGTCGTCGCCGACCATTCCGTCCTCGAGCGCCTCGGCGATGGCCCGCAGACCCGAAAGCGGCGTGCGCAGGTCGTGGGAGATCCACGCGACGAGCTCCCGTCGCGACGTATCGATTGCCCGCTCCCGCCCTCGTGCCTCCTCGAGACGAAGGCCGGCGATCTCGAGCTCACGGGCGAGACGCGCGGTTTCAACGGTCCGTTCGGCATCCAGAAGCGCAGCCGAAGGTTCATCCGTACCAAGGCGCCGCGCCGCGTCGATCAGCTCGGTATTGGCGGCGCTGATGCGATCGCCCACGAGCAGTGCACTCGTGATTCCCACGGCGCCTGCTGCGCACAGCAACACCAACAACACGTGCAGGTCGTGTTCCGAGATGAACATGCGCTGCGCGCCGATCCACGCGCCGAGCGCGACCGTCGTAACCAGGATGATCGTCATGGTTACGGCCTGCGTCGCAATCGAGCGGCCCCGACGAAATCGCGACGCGATCGCCGCGATGACGCCGCCGACCGCGGCAGTGCCCGCCGCGAGCACGGAGAGCTCGACGGCGTCGTGCGTGGACATCGACGCCGCCGCGGCCGCGATCGCGGTCGCGACCGCACCCGCGACGGCGCACACCAGCGAGAGGCGACGCAGCCGGGTCGCGGGAATCAGCCGTCCCACCGGTACCCCTGCCCCCACACGGTCACCAGGTGCAGCGGTGCGGAGGGATCGGCTTCGATCTTCTCGCGCAATCGACGGATGTGCACCGTTACCGTTGACGCGTCACCATAGGTGTAGCCCCACACGCGCTCGAGCAGTTGCTCTCGCGGGAACACGAGTCTGGGGTGCCGCGCGAAATGAGCGAGCAGATCGAACTCCCGGGCCGTCAGCACGAGTGCCTCGTCACCCTTGCGCACTTCGCGTGCGCCGAGATCGATGTGGAGGTCACCGAACTCCAACTGTGCGGGCCCGACGCTCGGCGTGAGCGGCTCGCGGGCGCGGCGTAATACCGCCTTGACGCGTGCGACCAGCTCGCGCGGCGAGAACGGCTTGGCGATGTAATCATCGGCTCCCAACTCGAGTCCCAGGACACGGTCGGATTCTTCACCGAGCGCGGTCAGCATGATCACGGGCACGGGGCCAAGCGTCCGGACGTGGGCAAGGACACCGAAGCCATCGAGCTCCGGAAGCAGGAGGTCGAGCACGAGAAGATCGGGGAGCTCGCGTTCGATCGCCGCGACGGCGGAATGGCCGGCCGCGGCCCAGGTGACCTCGTACCCTTCGCGCTCGAGATAGCGCACGACGACATCGGCAATCGTGGCGTCGTCCTCCACGACGAGTACCCGGATCGTCTCGATCGACGTGCTCATCACACGATGAGCGTACCGATCGGTGTACTTGGTGCTGCCCGCCGAGCGTGAAAGTTTCGCAATTCGTAAGGTCATTTTGGAGGGCGAACGGGCTCGAACGTGGTTCTCTGTCGGAGAATGATCGATGTCGTACTTCCTGTCCTCGACGAACGCGCCGCGTTGCCCGCGGTGCTCGCCTCGCTCCCGCCGGGTTTCGCGCCAATCGTCGTGGACAACGGCTCCCGTGACGGCTCGGCCGAACTTGCTCGAGAGCTCGGAGCGCGCGTGGTTCACGAGCCACAACGCGGCTTTGGTGCGGCGTGCTGGGCAGGTTTGCTCGCCGCGGAGTCGCAGATCGTTTGCTTCATGGATTGCGACGGCTCCTTCGACGGTCGCGACCTCACCCGGATCACCCGGCCGGTGGAAATGGGCAGCGCCGATCTCGTTTTGGGCGCACGTGTGCCGGTCGATCGGCGCGCGTGGCCTTTTCACGCGCGCGTCGGCAACCGCGTCCTTGCCGCCCACCTGCGGCGGCGTACCGGTTTGCCGCTGCGCGATCTGGGACCAATGCGTGCGGCTGAGCGCACGTCGCTCCTGGGGCTCAACCTGCGCGACCGCCGTTTCGGCTGGCCGCTCGAGATGGTGTTGCGCGCGTCGGCTGCGCAGTGGCGCATCACCGAGCTCGAGGTGGCATACCACGCGCGCACGGGCCGCTCGAAGGTCACGGGAACGCTCCGAGGGACCCTGCGCACAGTTACGGACATGCGCCGAGTCGCTCGCGAGATCGCGATCGCCCCGCGATGAGAAGGCCAACCGTTATCGTCATCGCCAAGGCGCCCATACCGGGCCGCGTGAAGACGCGACTCTCGCCGCCACTCACACCGACCGAAGCTGCCGCGCTCGCGGCCGCGGCGCTCCACGACACCATCCGCGCCGCAGTTACCTCCGGCGCACCGCGCGTCGTGGTCGCGTTCGAAGGTGACCCCGATCCCTGGCTCGCCGACTTCGACGTCGACGTGATCCCGCAGCGTGGACGTGGTCTGGACGAGCGAATCGCGGCGGCGTTCTGGGACGTCGGCACGCCCGCACTCCTCATCGGCATGGACACCCCCCAAGCCGACGGGCCCCTGCTCGCGGGCGCACTCGCTTCACTCACTGACCACGACGCCGTGCTCGGACCTGCCGAGGACGGCGGCTTCTGGGCGCTCGGCATGAACGCGCCGCATACCGACCTGATCGTCGGGGTCCCGATGAGCACGATGCGAACCGGCGCCGCGCAACTCGAACGGTTGCGAGCGGCCGGGCTCGAGGTCGGGCTCTTACCCATGGTGCGCGACGTCGATGACATCACCGATGCGCTGGCAGTCGCAGTTCTCGCACCCGAGACTCGCTTCACGTCGGTGCTCGCGTCGCAGGTCGCAGTCGGCGCGGGCAGGCCATGAGCACCACGCTCGTTACCGACATTGGAACACGACACGGTGGTCGATGGTCGGCGCCCGCCGACCCGGTGGATCGACGCGCGCTGCGCCACGTCGTCGCGCCCGTTCTCGACATCGGATGCGGCCCGGGCAGGCACACCCTCGCCCTCGCGGAGGCCGGCATCGTCGTCCTCGGGATCGACGTCACACCGCACGTGCTCTCTGTTGCGCGTACGCGCGATACGCCGGTGTTGGAACGCTGCGTCTTTGGTCGCGTCCCCGGAGCCGGCCGCTGGTCGAGCGCGTTGCTCCTGGACGGCAACATCGGTATCGGCGGCGATCCAGTCGAGTTGCTGACTCGCGTGCGGTCGCTCCTCCAACCGCGCGGCCGCCTCATCGTCGAACTTGCCCGCGCCCCGAACGACACGCGCCCCGTAACAGCCCGACTCGTCATCGACGAGACCCGGGGCCCATGGTTCTCGTGGACCGAGGTCGATCCCGACGAAATCAACGAGATCGCAAGCCGCTCGCACCTTCGGGTGTCACGCCGGTGGCGTGACGACGGCCGTTCCTTCGCCATCCTCGACCGGTCATGAACGACGTCGGCGAGCCCAAGCTCCGCTCTGAGCGCACTGCCGCGATCCTCGGGATCGCGCTCGCGGTCTCGTTCACCGTGTGCTTTCTGACCGGGCTGTACTCGCACGTACTGCAAGACCCGCACGGATGGTTCGCCGCCTTCCCGCGACCCGCCGGCCTCTTCCGATTCACGCAAGGACTGCACGTTGCGACCGGGTTGGCCACGATCCCGCTCCTCTTGGCCAAGTTATGGGCTGTCTTCCCCAAACTGTTCTCGTGGCCACCGTTCGAATCGATCGCGCACGCAGTGGAGCGGCTCATGCTTCTCCCGCTCGTCGGCGGTTCGCTCTTTCTTCTCCTGTCCGGCGTCAACAACATCAATCTCTCGTACCCGTACGCCTTCTCATTCCGGCCCGGCCACTACGCGGCGGCATGGATCACCGTCGGCGCGTTGGTCGTGCACGTCGCCGCGAAGTTCAGCATCACCCGACGAGCGTTGGCACGCAACCGTGGCGCCGAGCGCGACGTCATCGGACTCGCGCCGGCACGTACGGCGCACAGTTCGCTGACCCGTCGTAGCCTCCTCGCATCCGTCTTCGGGACCGCGGGTATCGTCACCCTTTTCACGCTCGGCCAGACAGTTCGACCGCTTTCGCGTCTCGCGCTCCTTGCGCCGCGCCGCCCCGACGTCGGCCCGCAGGGCTTTCCCGTCAATCGCACCGCAGCGTCGGTACAGCTCGAGCACGTGGACATCACCGCCTACCGATTTACCGTCGGCGGACCCGGAGCGACCCGCAGGCTGAGCTTGACCTACGACGACCTGCGCGCATTCGCACAGCACGAAGCGACCCTTCCGATCTCGTGTGTCGAAGGATGGAGCGCATCCCGCCGCTGGCGGGGCGTACGCGTTCGCGATCTGCTCGACGCCGTGGGCGCACATCCCGACGCCACCGCGTCCATCGTGTCGCTACAGCAAAGTCCCATCTACCGCACCAGCAGCCTCACCCAGGCCGTCGCACGCGATCCCGACACGCTGCTGGCGCTCGAGGTCGACGGCGAAACGTTGCACCCGGATCACGGGTTTCCCTGCCGGCTGATCGCGCCGAACCGACCGGGCGTGGAACAGACCAAATGGGTCACGCATATGGAGGTGCGGTGAACACCTCGCACCGCCGCCCCGCCGCGCCGCCGCGCACAACACACGGCGCCGGCTTCTGGGCGGCCGTCGTCGCAGGGGTCGCGATCGCAGCCTACGGCGTGAAGGGATACTTCGACACGTATCCCGACCTCACCCGCCGCCTCTCACTCGCGCGTTGGATCATCGGCGTCGACCTCGTCCACGACCTACTGTTCGCGCCCCTTGTTCTCGTCGGGGGCATAGTGGTGCGCCGCATCGTCCCCGCCAGAGCATTGGCACCAGTGCAGGGTGCGCTGATGGCGTCCGGGATCGTGCTCCTGATCGCATGGCGGCCCTTGCACGCAAGCGCCGCGTACAAACACAACGCCACCGCACAACCACTCAACTACACGACCGCGACCCTCACAGTCCTCGGTGTGATCTGGACGATCGGGGCCACATGGATCTTGTTACGCGTGGTTCGTGGACGTCGACCAACCGCGAAGGGTCGGATCGCATGACGGCGCGAGCAGAGGTGGGCGTCCTCGGCGGGTCGGGCTTCTACAGCTTTCTTGACCACGTCGAGGAGCTCGAGACCAGCACGCCGTTCGGGGAGCCGAGCGCGCCGGTCGCGGTCGGCGAGGTGGGCGGCCGCCGGGTGGCATTCATTCCGCGTCACGGGCGGGATCATCAGTACGCACCCGCTGCGGTCCCGGCGCGGGCGAACATGTGGGCGTTTCGCACGCTCGGGGTCCGCTATGTGGTCGGTCCATGTGCCGCCGGCTCGCTGAAACTCGGCGTACATCCAGGCGATTTCGTCGTACTCGACCAGCTCGTCGACCGAACCTGGGGCCGGCCCGACACCTTCTACAACGCCGGGGTCACGCACCACGTGTCCTTCGCGGATCCGTATTGCCCGATCATCGGCGCAGCCGTCCGCGCCGCAGGACGCAGGATCGGCGTGACGGTCCACGATCGCGGAACGGTCGTTGTCATCCAAGGGCCGCGCTTCTCGACCCGCGCCGAGTCGCGGTGGTTCCGAGAACAAGACTGGGATGTCGTGAACATGACGCAGTATCCCGAGTCATACCTCGCACGCGAGCTCGGTATGCACTACGCGGGCCTCGCCCTGGTGACGGATTACGACACCGGCGTCGAGCACGATCCGGACGTCGGCGCCGTGACCCACGAAGGTGTGTTCGCGTTCTTCGAACGGAATCTTCATCGCATGCGGACGCTGTTGCTCGACCTGATTCCTCAGCTGCCCGCAGAACCACTCAACTGCTGTTGCGCCGACGCGATCGGACCCCTCACACCGCACGAACAGCTTTGACGGCAGAGGGATCAATACCCTGCTGACTACACGAGGGGACGTTGCGCCGCCTCGTAACCTTGGTTCGCATGGCGATGCGCTCGTTGGAGACCGACTATCTCGTGGTGGGTGCGGGCGCGATGGGCATGGCCTTCACGGACGGTCTGATCGACCACGCCGACGTGCATGTCACGCTCGTCGACCGTCGTCATGCTGCCGGCGGGCACTGGCAGGACGCGTATCCATTCGTCCAGCTTCATCAGGCTTCGCAGTTCTACGGCGTCGCGTCGACGATGCTCGGTACCAGTGCCTTGCAGCAGGAGGGACCCGAGTCAGGGCTCCACGAGCGGGCGCGACGGTCGGAGATCCAGAACTACTACGACGACATCCTGCATCGCCGCTTCGTCGGTACGGGCCGCGTTGCCTTCCTCGGAGGGAGCGAGTATCACACCGACGGCACCTCCCATCTCGTCACGTCCCGGGTGTCGGGCGAGACCACGCGCGTCGAGGTGCGACGCCGCGTCGTCGACGCCGCCTACCTGTCACCGACGATTCCCGCGACGACACCCCCGCCCTTTGGAGTTGCCGATGGTGTTCGCGTCGTCCCCATCAACGAGCTCGCCGGGTTGGTCGAGACGCCGAGCAGTTACGTGATCGTCGGATCCGGAAAGACTGCGACCGACGGGATCGTGTGGTTGTTGGCGAACGGTGTGCAGCCGGACCGGATCGTATGGGTGCGGCCGCGTGAGCCCTGGATGCTCGATCGCGCCGTTGTGCAGCCCGACCCGGCGGTGGGGCTCCGTCTTGCTGCGGACACCATGGCGGCGGCCGCCGACGCCGAGTCCCTCGACGACCTGTTCCTCCGCCTCGAGGCCGCGGGCGTGATGATGCGGATCGACACCGACGTCGTTCCCACGATGGCAAAGACGCCCACCCTCGGTATTTGGGAGCTCGATCTGCTCCGGACCATCGAGAACGTCATTCGCCTCGGACACATCAAGTACGCGGGCACGGGCGAGATCGTCCTCGACGGCGGGGTCTTTCCCCTGGCGCCCGGCTCGCTCGTCGTGCACTGCGCCGCATCCGGACTGGGGTACCCACCTCTGGTTCCGCTCTGGCGTCCGGACAAGATCCGGCTCCAGACGATCCGAGTCGGCTTCCCGTGCTTCTGCGCGGCACTCGCCGGCTTCGTGGAGGCAACCCGCGACGACGACCGCGAACGCAACCGATTGTGTCCGCCGAACACGCTTCCGGACACCCTTGCCAGCTGGGCGCACATGCAGGTTCGTGGAACCTTGGCGGCGCATGTGTTCGGCGCCGAGCCCGACATCGCCGCCTGGGCCAACGGTTGCGCACTCAACCCCGCCCGCGTCGCACCGTCTCAACGCGACGAGCCCGAGGTGCGGGCCGCGGCGTCACGTCTTGCTGACGTCGTCGACCACGGACTGATTCGCATGGCCGAGCTCGCCGACGAGCCGGCCACTGGTGTCGACGAAGTCTGAGTGCTGACATCGCGAACGATCTCGGTCGAGCCTCACGCGCGTATCCGAACCTACGGGCTATTCGGATGCTTGTTCCGCGACGGGTCCGTCGCGTGCGACGTCCGACCTGACCGCTCCTAATGGGCGCTGTGTGCTGCGACGTAGCCGGCGAGCTTGTCGAACGCCATCGTCCACCCGACAGCGCCGGGGGAGTCGGCTGGAATGCCGGCGTGGGTCATCACCATCTTGGTGCGCTCACCGACGACATCGAGTTCGACGGTGACCGTGGTCGTGATGGGATGCCCGTCGGGCATGCCGATCTCCGATGCCGACCGCAGGTTGCCGTGCTCGTCGGACATGGACTCGGTATAGACCAGCCGCTCGTTCTCGACGACCTCGCGGTATTCACCGGTGAACCACATCTGCATGAGGCCGTTCGGCGTTTCCATCTCCATGCACACCAAACGACCGCCGCCCACGCGCACGTCCATCTTCGCCACGGGAATCGTGGCACCGGTCGGGCCGTACCACGCTTTGAAGTGTTCCGGTTCGGTCCAACTTTTCCAAATGAGATCCGCCGGTGCATCGAAGCTGCGTTCGATCACTACCGCGTCCTGCGAAGCGTTGTCAGCCATTGCGTTCGTCCGTTCTTTGTTGCAGTTGGAGCTGCGCGATGTAGTCGTCCATCCGGTCGAAGCTCGTCTCCCAGATGGGCCGGTACTGCTCGGCCCAGGTCGAGATCCGCTCGAGTGGTGTGGGGTCGAGGGTGCACGGTCGGTACTGGGCTCGTTGACCTCGCACGACCAATCCGGCCTGCTCCAGCACTTTGATGTGCTTCGAGATGGCCGGAAGCGACAGCGCGAACGGCTCGGCGAGCTCGCTGACGTTCGCCTCGCCTTGAGCGAGGCGGGCCAGGATTGCTCGCCGTGTCGAGTTGGCCAGTGCGGCGAAGGTCTCGCTGAGTCGGTCCTCGTCGATCGCGAGCGTCACGGACTCGGCTCCTTATTTTCCGGGATGGCTAATTAACTAGTACGGAAAGTACAGAGGCGATCCGCCGCTGTCAATCCTCTCGTGCCCCTGGGACGCTCGGGACTTGACATCCATGCATCAGTTCAGCAATATCTCAACTCAGTATCTACTGAAATGAAGAGGTGATCGGTCATGTTGGATCCGGTGGTCTTGTTCGAGTGCGCGGCAATGAACGCGGTCGCCTTGGCCGAGCAGGTACGTCCCGAGCAGCGGCACGCGCCGACGCCATGCGCCGAGTGGGATGTCGACGCGCTGCTCGATCACATGGCCGACGGGACCGGCTATCTCTTGAGCGCGCTCCGGTGTGAACGCGTTGCCGGACCGACCTACCGTGACGCCGTGGCCGAGTGTGTCGCCGCGCTTCGTCAGCCCGGCGCGCTCGACGGTCGATGCGCGTCGCCAGCGGGTTTCGAATGGTCGATCGGCGAAGCGACCGCGGGCACGGCGATGGACCAACTCGTACACACGTGGGACCTCGCCGTCGCGATCGGGGCGGATCGTCGCTTGGATCAGGAACTTGTCGAGACGTGCGTCGAGATGTTCGTACCGCAGATGCCGGACATCGGCCGAGCGGCAGGCTTCGTCGGCACCGAAATCCTTGTGCCGGGGGACGCGTCGGCGCAGGACCGGCTGCTCGGTGTGATGGGGCGACGGCCTTGAATCGCGACGGATCGCTCGACGATGCCGTCCGGGCTATGGGACATCCGGGTCGGCGCGCGATGCTGCGCCTCGCGCTCGAAGAGGAGCACTCCGCATCCGAACTCGCCCAAGTCGCGAGCCTGTCACCCTCAGCCGCGAGTCCTCACCTCAAGATCCTGCGCGAGACAGGACTCATGCACGTACGAGTCGACGCAAAGCGCCGTCTGTACCGCGTCGATCTGCAACGGTTGGCACAGGTGCGGGGCGCGTTGGACGAGCTCTGGGGCGATCGGCTCGACGCGCTGAAAACGCGAGCCGAAGCCGACCAACCGGCTCGACGTCGTCGCGATCGCTCGGCATGAAGCTCGTGGACAAGCGTCTCTTCATCGGCGCGTCGCCTGAGCGTGTCTACGAGCTGTTGACTGACGCCGAGCTCCTCGTCGAGTGGATGGCACCCACAGCCGTTGCCGACCCGACCCCCGGCGGCGTCCTGACGTGGACGCACGTCAACGGCGACAGCGTGATCGGCACGTTCGTTCAGCTAGTGCCGGGTCGACGCATCGTGTTCACCTACGGCTGGGACCGCGAAGACGTCGGTATCCCACCCGGCTCGACGACCGTCGAGATCGACCTCCGACCGCGCAACGGTGGAACGGAACTTCACCTCGTGCACCGCGGCCTCACCGAACCGATGGCCGACGCCCACACCGGCGGGTGGAGCAACTACCTCGCCCGCCTGACCGCGGTTGCGGAGGGTCGGGACCCCGGCCCCGATCCGCTTGCTGACGAACGCGCTCCGTCGGAGCAAGACACGGGACGGACGTGAAAGAGAGAGCGCACGCAACGCGAACAGCGATTCTGGACGCTCGCCGAACCGCTCCTTCAACAGGCCGGCGTCACCCGCTCGACGATGATGGGCTTCCCATGCCTACGCCTCAACGGCGACTTCTTCGCCAGCTGCGATCACCGCACCGGCCACCTCGTCATCAAACTCGACGAACACGCGGTCTCCGCGCTCATCGACGCCGGCGAGGCCGAACCGTTCGCGCCCAACGGGCGCCGCTTCCGCGAATGGGCGAGCATTCCCGTGCGACGGCAGCGCAGTTGGGGACCGCTCCTCGACCAAGCGCTCCAAACGGCGGCGATGCGTCGCGGGTGACTTACGGCTTGCGGCCGAGGAACGCTGCGAGCTGCGCGGTCGGTGATGCCTCAGCTGGAACAGGGACCTCGGGATCGAATCCTGCGAAGCTGCGGATCTGGTCGCTGACGAACCCGCGCGCCAGCGCGAGGACGAACGTGGCGAGGTCGTCCGGGAGTTCTTCCCCCTGCCCGGTAGCGCGTGAGATGTCCCACGAATGGGTTGCGGTATCGAGCAGGTTGATGCCGATGCCCGCCTCGGCGGGCATCGGTCCGGCGCCGATGTTGACCTCTCCGGCAAGTCCGCGCGTGGTCCAGGCTGCAAGGGTTCGGTCGGCTTCGGCGCGGAACTGTGCGGCCCGGTCGTCGCGGAGCGCGTAGGTGTTCACGTCGGGGAGCAGCTCTTCGCAGCTGGCGCCATTGCCCATGTTGACGACGACGCCCATCGCGTGGCTGAGGAGGTGGCGCACGTCCCACTCGCGGCACGGAGTCGCGAGGCCGAGCTGATCGTCGGCGATGCCCGCCACGACTTTCGTCGCGTGGTCAAACGTCTGGGCGAGTGCGTCGAGTTGGTCCATGAGTCCTCCACCTTCGGGATGGGTGCTTGCTCCGACCGGATCTATGTAAGAGAATACTTACATGCCGGGGGCGACGCCAGAACGGATCGACGTGGTCGCCCACGCGCTCGCCGACAGCACGCGACGAGGGCTGCTGCGGCTCGTCCGCGACGACGAAATGGCCGCGGGTGACCTTGCCGGGCGGTTCCCGCAGATCAGCCGGCCGGCCGTGTCGCAGCACCTGCGTGTGCTCCAAGACGCAGGACTAGTGACAGTGCGGCCCGACCGAAATCGCAGGCTCTATCGCGCGCGCACGGAGGGTCTCGCTGAAGTATGGCAATACGTCGACGACATGTGGACCGACCGGCTCCGCCGTTTGCAGCGAGCGGCCGAACGAGCCGAGCAACAGGCGCGCCCGCGGCGCGAGAACAATCGGAGAGACCGTTGACCGACATCACCCACGACCGGACCACGATCGAACAGACGGTGCGCGTCGCCGCATCGCCGGAGACCCTCTGGTCCTTTTGGACTGATCCTCAACGGCTTTGCGAATGGTGGGGGACTGAGGCCGAGGTCGTCGCCGAGCCCGGCGGGATCTTTCGCGTGGTGATGGAGACCGGCCCGGTCATGCGGGGAACATTCGTCGAGCTCGACCCGCCCCACCGGCTCGTCTTCACGTTCGGTTGGGAGCACAACGCGCCCGGTGAGACTCTTGCGCCAGGCTCGACACGGGTCGAGGTCACGTTCGCGCCCGAGGCCGACGATACCGTTCTGGTGTTGCGTCAGACGGAAATGCCGAAAGAACACGCACCCGATCACGAGAAGGGCTGGTCGTACTTTGTCGGCGAGCGTCTCGTAACCGCCGCTTCCCGAGCATGACGGCTGTCGACGTATCGACCGAGATCGACATCGATCGCTCGGTCGATGTCGTCGCCACCTACGCCGCCGATCCGGCGAACGCGCCGGAATGGTACGTCAACATCGAATCGGTCGAGTGGAAGACGGAGCCGCCGTTGCGCGTCGGCGCCCAAGTCGCGTTCGTGGCCCGCTTCCTCGGTCGGCGGCTCGCGTACACATACGAGTTCGTCGAGCTCGCGCCCGGTGCGCGGCTGGTGATGCGCACGGCGGACGGGCCGTTTCCCATGGAGACGACCTATTCGTGGTCGGCGACGACCGGCGGCACAACGCACATGACGCTTCGCAATAGAGGAGAGCCGGCCGGCTTCTCGAAGGTCGTGGCGCCGTTCATGGCCAGGGCGATGCAACGCGCCAATCGCAAGGACCTCGCGAAACTGAAATCGATTCTCGAATTAGGATGATGAAGGCCGGCCTCCGCGGAACGGGGAGTTGATCCGGGACGACGGCCGTGACGAACCTTCGGCGGAACCGATCCGAGGAGTGTGTCGTGAGTGCCGCCGAAAAGAACCTTGCGTACGTACGCCGCTGCGTTCACTCGAAGCGACCTCGATGGTCTTGTCGGTCTCTACGCCGAGCAGACCGACTACCGCCAACCGTTTCTGCCGGATGCACTTCGGACTCCCGACGCGATCCGCGCGTTCGAGGGCGCGATGTTCTCGGGCTTCAGCGGTACAACGTGTGAGATCGAGTGGCTCGTCGCGGGTGGCAACGAAGGTGCGGCCGGCGTCGTCATTCGCTCCACTCACACCGCCGCGATGCCACTACCCGATGGTTCCGTGTTGCCGGCGACGAATCGGACGATCGAGCTGCACTCGTCCGAGCACATGCGCGTCGACGACGAAGGCAAGATCGTGGAACATCGGCGTTACGTGGACACCGCATCAATGATGGCTCAGCTCGGAGTGCTCCCGGGCTGACGAGATTCGATGTTGTACGGCCCGACTTCGGTCCTCGTTCGACGTCTGGCTGGCGGTGATCGGGCACGACGTCACGCCGGTCGGCGCGATGCAGCCGACTCGGGACGATCCGCGACATGGCACCCGCGCGCGCTGGCTTCAGCGCGAGTTTGTCGGGTGCGTGTGGGAGAAGTCGACGGCACCGGTCCGGTCCCGCGGCAGCTCAGTGCGGGAATTGTTGGCGGACGGAGTCACAGGGCGACCGATTCACATACCGAAGTGCGTGCGGCGAACCTCTGCTGTCGTGAAGACGACGGACACGGACTGCGCGTGTCGTACCTTCAGGGCGTGCCACGTTCGATCCAGCGCCTGACGGCGGCTGAAACGTTTCCACTCCGGCAACGAGTCTTGCGCCCGCACGAGACGGTGGACGCGTTGGCGATGCCTCCCGACAACGGCGAAGCAGTCCACCTCGGCGCAGTGGAGGACGGAACCGTGGTCGGCACCGCGGTGCTCTGGCGGGAGGCGCCTCCGTGGGCGCGGGGCGACGACGCGGCATGGCGGCTGCGGGGAATGGCGACGGCCGAGGACAAGCGGCGCCGGGGCATCGGCGCCGAGATGCTGGCGGCCGTGCTCGAACACGTCGAGCGGCACGGGGGCGGACTGCTGTGGTGCAGCGCTCGGACCTCCGCGCGTTCCTTCTACGAACGCGCCGGATTCGTCAGCCGCGGTGATGTCTGGGACGAGCCCGATCTCGGCCCGCACGTCATGATGGAACTGCGGGGAGCGCGCGGCGCGTCCGGGTGAGCAGCGCAATGGCCGCAATCGCAGCCACCACGGCGAGTGCCGGCGCGACGATCCACGCGGCGGCCACGGCCACTGCGAGCTGCACGCCGATCGCGGCTTGCCGAACCGGCTCGCCCCAACCGTCGAAGCGGCGATGGAAGGCGAGCAGCGCGGCGGGGGAGTGCAGGCGCGCGCCGAGCAAGACCGCGAGACCGCGCGCGAGACCGAAGGTGGTACCGATGGCGACCGCCGCCCACGCGTTCGCACTCAGCGCGCCGACCACGATCATCAGCGGCACCGCCGCGGTCATCACGTAGGTGGTGACGCCCGCGCCGATCTGCCAGCCGAACCCGCCGCCGTAGACCCACGCCCGGTACTTCGACAGCCACTCCTCGTTCACCTGCCGGGTGAGGAACGGCGGACCGAAGCCGAAGAGGCGGGCATCGACCGCCGCGGCGACAAACGAGAACGCGACGACGAACGCGATCGCGGTGCTCGGGCGGAGGTCGGCGGCGGCGGTCACCCGCGCACCTCCCGCGATCACAGCACCGAGCATGGCACCACCGACGACCGCGCCCGCGACGAACCAGGCCGCGGTGCGCGAGAACCTCTGCTGCCGTCCCGCTTCCGCCAGGGGGGTGATCTGGGACAGCATCGAGAGCCCGCACGGCGACCACGTCGAGCGCGCCGCCGCGGCCAGTGCAATCAAGATTGCGAACCCACTGATCATTGGTTCTCCCGGTTCATCGTTGGGACGCCAGCCAGTAGCCGCGCGCCGAGGAGCGCGCGATCCCGAACGTTCGGCCCTTGACCCCGCCGCTGGCGCCGAGTCCGCCCAAGTAGCGCGCGTCGCCGTAGCTGAAGACCCCGCCGTCCGCCGCGACCAGCCAGTACCCTTTGCCGCTCGGTGTCGGCGCCATGGCGACGATGGGTTCGTGCAACCGGATCGCCCCGGTCGATCCGTGAAAACGCGCGTCGCCGAAGCTGAAGATGCCGCCGTCGGCGGCGACGAGCCAGTAGCCGCGCCCCGTTGGTGTCGCCGCCATGCCGACGATCGGTTGGTTGAGCCGGATGCTTCCGGTGGAGCCGTGGAACCGCGCGTCGCCGAAGCTGAAGATGCCGCCGTCGGCGGCGACGAGCCAGTAGCCCTTGCCGCTGCGGGTCGGCCCCAGGCCGACGACGGGTTGGTTCAGTCGTACGCCTCCGGTGGAGCCGTGGAACCGCGCGTCGCCGAACGAGAAGACGCCCCCGTCGAGTGCGACGAGCCAGTAGCCCTTCCCGGTCGGAGTTCCCGCGATCCCGACGATGGGCTGGTTGAGCCGGAGGTTGCCCGTGGAGCCGTGGAACCGAGCGGTCCCGAACGAGAACACCCCACCGTCCGATCCGGCGAGCCAGTAGCCCGCGCCGCTCGGCATCGCGGAGATGCCCACGAGACCGGCTCGCAGCTGACCCCTCGGCTCGCCGAAGTTCAGCGCCGCGCCGAACGCGCTGACGAACACCGACCCGCTGTCGTCGAGGCACGGCGCGGTGTGCAACGCGGTCTCGTTCGCGGTGGCACTCGCGGTCGTGCACGTGGGATCGACCTCCCATGGCGGCCGGCACGACGCCACGCGGCACACGACGGGACCGACGCAGGCAAGCTCCTGGTGACACTGGCCGTAGCGGAATTGGTTGCAGCACACGAGGCGCTCGTCGCACGAACCGGAGCCGCAATGGCACCCGCAGTTGTAACAGCCCGGCGCGCAGATACCGCTGCCCCCGCAGCCGCACGCTCCGCACGTTGCGTTGCAGTCGATGATGTAGCGCGCGCCGCCCTCGCAGAAACCCGATCGGTCGGTCTTCCACCAACCGGCCGGAATGCTTCCCGGCGGGCACGAGTTGCTGCCCGCGTTGATGGAACAGCAGAACACGGTCCAACCTGACGAGCAGCTCGCGTCGGGTCCGCAGACCGCCGCGTACGCGGTGCCCGGTCGCAGCATGAACCGCCACGGGTTCAACGCCAGCGCGGAGCCGATCAGTGTCGACCGGAACAGGAAGCTGCGTCGGCTAAACTTGCGCGCGAGTCCGCCGCTCACGAACGAGACGATCTTCTCCGACACGCTCATCGCGACAGGTCGAGCGTCTCGAGGAACGGGTTCACCTGGGCGAGCGCGGATCGCAGATGGAGCCGGCCGGCCACCACGACGTAGAGGCAGAACGGTCGCCGATCCGTCGTGAAGAACAGCTGGCAACCGAGCTGACCGGGCAGCGTTCGCTGCAAGCGGCGCGACCCGAAGATCGCGCCGGTCAGCTGGGGTATTCCGACCGGCGCGAACAGCGGCGTGCCGAGCGACTCCGGGCCGTACTCGAAGAGTGTGAGGAAGACGTCACCCGAGCGCATCAGCTCGGTGACGCCGACGCCGAAGTCACCGCGCGCCTCCGGCAGGGGAAACGACGCGACGTGCACGACCGCGCGTGGTTGCTCGGCCGGATGGATCGACGGCCGGCGCACGATGCGACCTTCCCAGCCGGGCGGAACCTCGAGGCCGACGCCGTGCGCGGCGAGGCGTGTCACGAAGCCGGCACTCCGGTGCTGCCGTAGAGACGAGGATCACCCGGACGGATTCCCTGAACCAGGAGCTCGAGGTCGATGCGTGCCTCGGTGGCGGCGGCACCGCCGCCCGATGATCCCCGTCGGTCCTCTTCGTCGCCGGTCGCGTGCACGAGCAGGCTTTGCACCTGCGCCCACGTCGCGCCCGTGCCCTCGCCGACGACGCGGGCACTGGACCCGTCGACCAGCGCGAAGTAGGGCGAGCCCGGCACGGCGTACTGCTCCCACGCCGCGTTCGACATCACGACCGCGAGGTCGGGCGCCGCGAGGTCGCGCAGGACGCGAACGCTCTCCTCGGCCGCGTCCTTCGTGACGACGACGAGCCGGACATCGGCCGGGAGACCGAGCGTCGCGGGCCGGGCGAAGGAATCCCAGAACCCGCGACACGTGAGACAACCGCTCGACAAGAACGCGAGCAGGGTCCGGTGGCGCACACCGATCACGGGAATACTCACGGCGTCGTCGTGCAGGCCCTCACCTGCGAGGTCGGCGGCCGGACCGAGACCCGCGTGGTCTCGCGCGAGATCGCCGCGTGGTCGCAATACCGCCGGCGCGTCGACCGCGTCGGGATCGAGACCCGCGCCGAGCGCGTGCAGCCGGCGCAGGATCTCTCCGTGACTTCGCAACAGACCGGTCACCATGACAACGAGCAATACGAGAACGACGGTCTCGACGACGACCAGTGCTGTCATTTGGATCCTCCTTCGCGTACTGCGGCGTTGAGCGTCGGAAGCGCGTCGAGCACGCACGCGACCAATGCCGCGCAGCAGCCGACGAGCACGACGAACGCGACGCGTGCCCAGAGGCCGCTCCCGACGGCCGCGATGGGCGAGCCGGCCACGGTGGCGAGTGCCGCGACACCCATCGCCGCGACATTCACGACGAGGTGCGACACGCCGACCGGCGCGTCCGAATCGCCGAGACAGCCGCAGGCGGTTCCCGGCGCCCGCACGAACAGCCGCCACGCCGCCAACGCCAGCGCTCCGTACACGACCGCGACGGTCGCCGCGGCCGCTCCGCCGATCGCGAGCGCGGTGGTTGCGGCAACGAGCTCGACCGCTCCCAGCGCACGAACCGCAACCGGCGAAGCCGGGAGCCCCAGAGCCGCCGCCGCGGGCCGGGTGGCCAACGGGCGGCGGATCTTCGCCGCGCCGGCGATCAAGAGCACGACGCACGCAGCGGCGAACGGACCCGCCGTCGCGCCGGCGATCACATCCATGCTCACGAGGTCGGTGCTCCCTCGGTCCGGGGTCGAGCGCGGCTCGGAAAACTCGTCTTGGTGCCCGACGAGCCTACGGCCGGCTTCGTGCGAACTGGGTGATCCTCGTCGCAATGCGCGCGACGCGTGCTTGGTGTTTGACTAGCGGCCGGATAGACCATTCAGGGGGACAAGGGCATGGCGCACAGCCGCGACGAAGTGCAATCCGCGATCGAGCGGTATCTCGCCGTGAGAGACGGGATCAACGCCGGGAACGGAACCTGGCGCGATCTCGCCCAGTTCTTCACCGACGACGCGGTGTTCGTCGATCCCGCGTGGGGTCGAGTGGAAGGCCTCGACGAGATGAAGGCGACCGTGTTCGGCGACGCCATGGTCGGCCTCGAGTCATGGAAGTTCCCGACCGACTTCTACGTGATCGATGGCGACGCGATTGTCGTGAAGTGGCGTCAGGTGATGCCCGGAACGCGCGCTGACGGGAGCGAATACGCGCAGTCCGGCTATTCGACGCTCGTGTACGCAGGTGACGGGAAGTTTCGCTACGAAGAGGATCTGCTGAACATGGTGCAGGTGTTCGAGGACATCAAGGAGAGCGGCTTCCGCTTCTCCGCCGACATGGTCGTAGTACCGAAACCGAACCGTGACTTCTCGCTCCCCGCGCAGCCGGGCGCGTAGCGATCGTGGACGATCTCGACCGGGAGACGCTCGGCTACGTCGCGATTTGCCGGCTGCAAGCTGCGTATGCCGACGCGGTGACGCGACGGGCGTGGTCCGACCTCGACGCGCTCTTCCTTCCCGACGCGCCGATCAGCGTCGACACGGTCACGAGCCCGCCGTTCGAGCACGTGGGCGCCGCGGGCATCGGGGGCTTCGTCGCGGGTGCAGTCGAGCGTTTTGAGTTCTTCGAGCTCGTGATCCTGAACGTGCACGTGCTCGGCGGCGCCGAGGCCGACTCGGCCCGATCGCGTTCCTTCACCTGCGAGCTCCGCCAGGAGAGCGCGAGTGGACATTGGACGAATGCGTTCGGCGTGTACCACGACGACCTCGCCCGGGTCGACGGGCGTTGGCGCTACGCCCGCCGGCGGTACCAATCGATCGCTCGCACCGGCCGCGGCGAGGTGTTTCCGTTTCCCCAGCCGCCCGGATTCGCGTGACCACTAGTTTTGACGGCGATGGCTGATCGCCTGTTGTTCGTCACCCAGGTCGCTCCCTACGCCGACGGTCCCGCCGGTGTGCACGGCGTGCTCGACCAGGCCGCAGTCGGTGTCTCGCAGGTCGCGGAGCTGAGCGGCTTGCGGCCGAAGCGCGTCGACGACGTTCGTTCCCTCGACCCATCCGAGCTGCGAGACGCGCGTGCGCTCGCGCTCTTCACGATCGGTGAGACACCCTGGAGCCCGCGGCAGCGGACCGCGATCCTCGACGCTGTGCGCGGGGGAACGATGGCTGTGCTCTCGATCCACTCCGCGACCGACTCCTGCTACGGGTGGGACGAGTACGGCGCGCTCGTCGGCGCCCGCTTCGACGGCCATCCGTGGACGCAGACGTTCACCGCCGACGTGCTCGACACTGCGCATCCCGCCTGCGCGCACCTCGGGAACGAGTGGAACTGGCACGACGAGGTGTACCAGTTTCGTGACTTGCGGCCCGACGCGCAGGTGCTGCTGCGCGTGCGAGACGGCGACCTCGATCTCGACGCGCCCGGTGCCCGACCGCCGAGCTTCGGCTACCCGCTCGCGTGGTGTTTCCGCGAGCGTGAGGGGCGCGTGTTCTCGACCAGTCTCGGGCACTTTCCCGGGGCGTGGGAGACCCCGGCGTACCTCCGCCACCTGGCCGGCGGACTCGAATGGGCGCTCGGCGCGGCGTGACCCGCACGCGCAACTTCTCCAACTGGTCGTACTGGCGGCTGCAACACGAGTCGAGCATCAACGCCGATTCGTGCCCGCTCGACGAACCGGCGCGGATCGACGCGTGGCGGGAGCGCGTGCGCGGCCGCCTCGTCGCGATGCTCGGACCGGCGCCGGCGCCGGTACCGCTGGATCTCGAAGTGACCGAAACCGTCGACTGCGGAACGTACCGGCGCGAGCGCGTCGTCTTCGATACCGAGGCGACGATGTCGGTTCCCGCGTATCTACTCGTGCCCCACGACCGGGTCGGGCCCGGGCCGGCGGTGCTCGCGATCCACGGGCACGGTCCGGGCAAGGCGCGCATCTGCGGTCTGACCGACGAGGAGCACGACGAGGGCGCTCCGTACGCGCACGTGCTCGCGAGCGACGGATACGTCGTGCTCGCGCCCGACCTGCGCGGCTTCGGTGAGCGCGCCGACTGGATGCCGGACGAGAAGTACCACTGCGACTGGGACCTCGTGTGCGCCACGATGGCCGGCATCGTCCCGCACGCGCGCAACTTGTGGGACCTGCAGCGATCGCTCGACGTGCTCGCGGCGCACCCGCTCGTCGACCCGGATCGCGTCGCGGCGGGCGGGCTCTCCTACGGCGCGACCTGCACGTTGTTCCTGGCTGCGATCGACGACCGGGTGCGTGCCGCCATCGTGGCCTGCTACCTGTCGTCGTGGCGCGCCGCGCACACGGTTCCGTGGAACATGTGCGGATCACAGATCCTGCCCGGCCAGATCGGCGCGATCGAGCATCTCGACGTCGCGTCGCTCATCGCGCCGCGTCCGCTGCTCGCGGAGAACGGCACCGACGACATCCTGTTCCCGGTCGACGCCGCGCGCGCGACCGTCGAGGCGTTGCGGCAGGTCTACGCGCATCTCGGTGCGCCGCCCGACGCGGTCGTCCATGACGTGTTCGAGGGTGGGCACCGCTGGCACGGCGCCGAGACATCTACCTTCCTGGAGCGCTGGCTGTGAGCAGCCAGGCGCAGACCGGAGGCCCGGACCGTTTTCAATTGGTCGTTGTGCTGGAGGGCCGGAGGTCACAGCCGCAATGAGCATCGATGACCGGCTCGCGGAGCTCGGCCTCACCCTGCCCGGCCCGTATCCGCCGCACGATCCGCTCGACGCGGTGGTTGCCCACGGCGGGCGGATACGGACGTCGGGCCAACTTCCGCGCGACCACGAGGGCGCGCTCGTGCATCCGGGCGTGCTGGGCGTCGACGTCGGCGTCGACGAGGGCTCGGAGGCTGCGCGCTGGTGCGCGCTGAACGCGCTTTCGGTCTTGCGCGCAGAGCTCGGGAGCCTCGATCGCATCGAGCGCGTGTTGACCGTCCTGGGGTTCGTCGCGTCGGCGCCGGGCTTCGTGCAACAGCCCGCGGTCGTCGACGGTGCGAGTGGATTGCTGGCCGAGGTGTTCGGGGCCGCGGGTCGACATAGTCGCTCCGCGATCGGCGTCGCCGCGTTGCCAAGAGGCGGCGCGGTCGAGATCGAGGTCGAGGTCGCACTGCGAACGTGACCGAGCGTCAGTGCCGGAAGCCGCTCCGCGTCTCACCGAGCTGCCCGCCGTGTGCGTCGAGATACGCCATCTCGCGCTCGAGGTCGGCGATGAGCATCGACGCGAGATCGCGACCGAAGCCGTTGCGAACCACCACGCGGAGTACGGGCACGTCGTCGAGGGCGGGCGGCATGAGATACGCCGGCACGAGCCAACCTCGCATCCGAAGTCGATCGGAGACGTCGTAGACCGAGTAGTCCTCGATGTCGTCGCGCAGTCGGGCGGCGAATACCGGGAGCTCGCTGCCATCCGACACGAGCCCGAACTGTCCCAACCTCGCGAACTCGGCCGCCAGCCACATCGCCGTGTCCCGGCAAGCCTGCTGGACGTCCCGGTAGCCGTCGAATCCCAGCCGGAGAAAGTTGTAATACTGCGCGACGACCTGCGCGCCGGGCCGCGAGAAGTTCAGTGCGAACGTCGGCATCTGGCCGCCGAGGTAGTCGACGTTGAACACGAGGTCTTCGGGGAGATCGGCGCGGGAGCGCCAGATGATCCACCCGACGCCGGGATACACGAGTCCGTACTTGTGCCCCGATGCGTTGATCGAGCGCACTCGCGGTACGCGAAAGTCCCAGGTGAGCGCGGGATCGATGAACGGCGCGACGAAGCCTCCGGATGCGGCGTCGACGTGGATCGGTATGTCGATTGCCGTTTCGGCCTGGAGTGCATCGAGCGCGTCGCTGATCTCCCGTACCGGTTCGTAGGTGCCGTCGAACGTGGAGCCGAGGATCGCGACCACGCCGATCGTGTCCTCGTCGCAGGCGGCCGCGGCCTTGTCGGCGGTGAGATGCGTATGGTCGGCGTCGACGGGAACGAGTCGCGGCTCGACGTCCCAGTAGCGGCAGAACTTCTCCCAACACACCTGGACGTTCGCGCCCATGACGAGATTCGGATGATCGGTCGGCTTGCCCGCGGTCCGCATACGCTCGCGCCAGCGCCATTTGAGCGCCAGGCCCCCGAGCATGCACGCCTCGCTCGATCCGGTCGTCGAACAACCGGTGCCGTCACCGACGTCGGGCGCGTGCCAGAGGTGACTCAGGATGTTCACGCAGCGCCGCTCGAGCTCCGCCGTCTGCGGGTACTCGTCCTTGTCGATCATGTTCTTGTCGGCCGACTCGGCCATCAAGATGTCGGCCTCGGGTTCCATCCACGTCGTCACGAAGGTCGCGAGGTTGAGGCGGGCATTGCCGTCGAGCATCAGCTCGTCGTGAATGATCTGGAATGCGGTGCGAGGTTGCATCTCGCGGTCCGGCAATCGGTTGCGGGGGATCCTGTTCACCTCGCCGGGCTCCGCGAACTGCGGACGGAACTCGATGTCGTCCGCGTCCTCGTTCGTTGGCTGCAGCGTCATGCGACCTCCAGCGTAGGCTCCAATCCATGAGCCCTCGCGTAGTCATCGTCGGCGGTGGGAGCCATCACTGGGCGCCGCGCCTGTTGTGTGACTTCGCGAACACGCCGTCGCTCGAGGGCGCCGACGTGGTGCTGCACGATCTCGATTCCGACCGGCTGAAGCTCATGGAGGAGCTGGGCGGCGAGATCGCGAGCCGGCGGGGGATCGCGCTCCGCACGACCGCGGAGACCGACCGCAAGCAGGCGCTCGCGGGGGCCGACTTCGTCATCACGTGCTTCTCGGTCGGCGGCTTCGACAGCATGCAGCACGACATCGAGATCCCCCGGCGCTACGGCATCCGGCAGCCGATCGGCGACAGCGTCGGTCCGGGCGGCCTGCTGCGCGCGTTGCGCAGCGTGCCGGTGTTGCTCGACATCGCGCGTGACATCGAGACCATCGCCCCTGATGCATGGCTCGTGAACGTGACCAACCCGCTCACCGCGTTGTGCCGGTCGGTTACCCGCGAGACGGCCGTGAAGACGGTCGGACTCTGCAACGAATGGGTTGGCGCGACGTTCAACCTGAGCTTGGCGCTCGACTGCGGGATGCAGGATCTCGATCCGGTCCTCGCGGGAGTGAATCATTTCCCGTTGGCCGTGGCATTGCGCGTCAACGGTGAAGATGCCTTCGCGCGCCTGCGCGCGTTGATGGACGACCCGGAGCGGGCGGCCAACGAGACCATCTGGATGGATCCCCCGCCGATGATGAAGTGGACGAAGGTCTCGCCGGCGCCGCACTGGTCGAAGCTCGACGTGATCGAGAACAACCGCGTCCGGTTCGAGATCCTCCGCCGCTTCGGCGTGTTCCCCGGTTCGGGCGATCACCACTCCGTCGAGTTCATGCCCGGCTTCGTGCATCCCGGCAACGACTACGGAAGCGGGTGGCGCGTCCACCACTACGGCATGGAGGGACACCGCGCCGACGCCGTGGCCGACGTCGAGCACTACAAGTCGGTGCGAGATGCGAGCGAGGTCACGCGCATGCCTTCGGGGGAGCTCGTCGCCACGACGCTCGACGGCATGGTGACGGGCAAAGCCCGCGCGCTCCCGGTGAACCTGCCGAACGCCGGCAACGTCACCAACCTGCCCGACGATTCGGTGGTCGAGATCATGGGCATCGCCGACCGCGCCGGCGTGCGCGGTCGGGATCACGCGACCGCGCCGGGGATCATGGGCGAGTTCCTCCGGCGTATCAACGTGGTCCAGGAGTGGACGGTCGAGGCCGCGGTATCGGGAGACCGGACGCTCGTGCTCGAGGCGATGATGGCCGATCCCATGTCCGGGCAACTCGCGTACGACGACATCGTCACGATGACCGACGAGATGCTTGCCGCCACCGCGGCGTGGCTCCCGCAGTTCAAAGCCGTTTCCGAGCGGCTGTAGTCTCGGCTCCTGAGTGAGCAGCGAACGGGGCCCGAGCGGCCCGGCGGCGAAGCCGCAGAGAGCGGGAAAAATGGGGCCGCGGATCGTGATCATCGGCGGCGCGAGCCTGCAGTGGGTGCCGAAGCTCTTTCTCGACATCGTCAACACCCCGTCGCTCACCGAGTCGGAGATCGTCCTCCAAGACGTCAATCCCGAACCGCTGCCCGCGATGGCCGAGTTCATCCGCCACGTCACCGGGCTCGCGCGCGCCGGCATCACCGTCGAGACCACGACGGATCGCCGCCGGGCGTTACCGGGGGCCGATTACGTCGTCGTGTGCATCTCGACCGGCGCCTTCGAGAGCATGCGCCACGATCTCGAGATCCCGGAGCGGTACGGCATCAAGCAGTCGGTCGGCGACACCGTGGGTCCGGGCGGGGTCATGCGCTCATTGCGCAACATCCCCGTGCTGCTCGAGATCGCGCGCGACATGGAGGAGCTCTGCCCCCACGCGTGGATGCTCAACATCACCAACCCGATGACCACGCTGTGCCGCGCGGTGACGCGCGAGACCTCGGTGAAGACGGTCGGGTTGTGTCACGAGATCACCGGCGCGCAATACACGCTCTCGCAGATCCTCGACGCCGACTTCCGCAGCTTCGACTTCGAGGTCGTCGGCGTGAATCACTTGCCGCTCATCACCGCGCTGCGCATCGACGGTGAAGACGCGATGGATCGCTTGCGCGAGAAGCTCGCGGAGCCGGAGAAGCTGGCCGAAGAGCCGATTTACCTCTCCGACGAGATCCGCCGCGAGCTCGGCGACGTCGCGTCGGAGTTCACCAAACGCGATCTCGTCACGAGCAACCGGGTGAAGTTCGCGCTGTTCGAGCGCTTCGGCGTGTTACCGGGTGCCGGTGATCGTCATCTCGTCGAGTTCTTTCCCGGATTCCTGACCGAGGAGTCGGAGTGGGGGAAGCGCTGGAACGTCGGGCTCACCTCGATCGCCGATCGAGAGGTGTGGGTCGACCGCTACCAAGCCGAGTTCGCGCGGCTGCGCACGATCACCGAAGTGCCGAAGATGCCTTCGGGCGAGATGGTCGCGCCGATGATCGACTCGTTCCTGCGCGACAAGCCGCGTCATTTCCCGCTCAACCTCCCGAACGCGGGCCAGTGCCCCGACCTGCCGGCCGACGCAGTGGTCGAGTCGATGATCACCGCCCGGGGCGACGGCCTCGCCGGCCGAGACGAGGCGCGCGCGCCGGCGGTGCTCACTGAGTGCCTGCGCCGGGTGGTCGCGTCGCAGGAGATGACAGTGGAGGCCGCGATCAGCGGTGACCGCGATCGAGCGGTCGACGCGATGTTGCTCGATCCGCTCGCGGGCCGGATCGACTTCGAGAACGTCGCCGTGATGACCGACGAGATGCTCGCGGCCACGTCACGCTGGCTCCCGCAGTTCGCATGAGCCGGGACTTCACCGCCGACGAGCTGTCGGTGCGCGTCTTCGACGACGTGCAGGGGCTCGCCAGTGCGGCGGCAGCCGACGCGGCCGACGCGATCCGCGGCGCGATCGCCGATCGGGGCGATGCCAACATCATGCTGGCCACGGGGAATTCGCAGCTCGTCTTCCTCGCGGCGCTGATCGAATACCGCGATGTCGACTGGTCACGCGTCACCGCCTTCCACATGGACGAGTACGTCGATCTCCCTGCCGACCATTCGGCGAGCTTCCAGCGCTACATGCGCGAGAAGGTCGCGGCGATGATCCCGGTGAAGGAGTTCCACTACCTCAACGGGAACACCGGCGACGCGCCGGCCGAGGCCGACCGCTATGCCGCGCTCCTCCGCGCGCATCCGCTCGATCTCTGCGTGTGCGGGATCGGCGAGAACGGCCACCTGGCCTTCAACGATCCTCCGGTCGCCGACTTCGACGATCCGGCCGACGTCAAGATCGTGGCGCTCGAACCGGCGTCCCGCCGCCAACAGGTCGCCGAGGGTCACTTCGCGACGATCGACGACGTGCCGACGCGCGCGATCACGGTCACGATCCCCGGCCTCGTGCGCGCCCGGCGGCTCCTCGCCATCGTGCCCGAGGCCCGCAAGGCGGTCCCGGTGCGCGACGCGCTGCTCGGTCCGATCGCCACCAGCTGTCCGGCGTCGCTGCTTCGCCGTCAACGCCACGCGACGCTGTACCTCGATGCCGAGTCGGCGTCCTTGCTCGGGTGAGCGAGACCCACGAGCGCCGGGTGGAGCCGCATGAAGGCCAGGCGCAGGCCGGAGACCCGGACTTTGTCGGTTGGAGACCCGCGTGATCGAGGGCCGGAGTCCGGAGCCGCATGAAGACGCCCGTTACGCGCAGGTGCTGCGGTTCCCGAACCGGCGCGAGCTGGTCCGGCGCTGCCCGCCGCTCGTCGCGGGGCTGCTGATCATCGGCTTCTCGATCTCGATCTCCGTGCGCGCCGAGCTCGGGGTCGCGCCCTGGGATGTGCTCCACCAGGGACTCGCCAAGACCACCCACACCTCGATCGGTCTCGTGCTGGTGGTCGTCGGGCTGGTCGTGTTGCTCGCGTGGATCCCGTTGCACCAACACCTCGGCATCGGGACGATCCTCAACACCCTGTCGATCGGGCCCATCGCGAACCTGGGCTTGGCGTGGATCCCCCAACAGCACGCGTTCGCAGCCCGCATCGGACTCCTCGCGCTCGCGATCGCCGGCTTCGGTCTCGGGGGCGGCCTCTATATCGGGTGCGGGCTCGGGCCCGGGCCGCGCGACGGGCTCATGACGGCGATCACCGCGCGCGGCTATCGGCTGTGGGTCGTGCGGACCGTCATCGAGTGCGGCGCGCTGGTTGTCGGCTTTCTCCTCGGCGGCAAGGTCGGCATCGGTACCGTCGTGATCGCGCTGACAATCGGTCCGTTGACGCACGCCGGTTTGCGCCGCTTCCATTTGCCCGTACACGACGATGCGCCGGAGGTGATGGGGGAGTGAAGATCGTCGTGATCGGAACCGGCTTCGGGGCCCGTGTCGTCGCTCCCGCATTCAGCGCCACCGCCGGCTGCGAAGTCGTCGACGTCGTGTCACCGCGTGACGACGACGCGATCGGTCGCGCGATCGCGCGTCCCGACGTCGACGTCGTGAGCGTGCACTCGCCACCGTTCCTCCATGCCCGCCACGTGCGGGGCGCGCTGGCCGAGGGAAAGGCGGTTCTCTGCGACAAGCCGTTCGCGGCGGATGCCGAGCAGGCTGCCGCCCTCGTCGCCGAGGCGGCCACCGCCGGGGTCGTCGCGCTGTGCAACTTCGAGTTTCGGTTCCATCCCGTGCGCCGGCTGCTCCGGGAGCTCGTGCGCACCGACGCGTTGGGAGCAATCGAGCACGTGCACTGGACGCATCTCAGTGCCGGATCGCGCGTGCCGCTGCGTCGCTACGGCTGGCTCTTCGACCGTGAACGCGGCGGCGGTTGGATCGGAGCGTGGGCGTCACACGCGATCGACACGATCCGCTGGTGCTTCGGCGAGGTGGTCGCCCTCGATTCGCAACCGCGTATCGACGTCGCGGAACGACCGGACGAGCACGGTGATCTGCACGCTTGTACCGCCGAGGACGGCTTGACGGCCGCGTTGCGACTCGAATCCGGCACCACGGTCGCGATCGACAGCACCTTCGCCGCAAGCGCTTCCATCGCGCCGCGCCTCACGGTGCTCGGTGCGGACGCGACCTGCGAGATCGTCGGCGACCGGCGCGTCGTCGTGCGCCGGGGCGACGGCACGAGCGAGGATCTCACTCCGAAGCCCAGTCCCTCCGACAGCCGCGCATCCGATCGTCACGACGAACCGATGCACCGTTTCGCGGAGGTGGTTCGAGACGTCGTAACGAGCGGGGAGGTCCCGCCCGGCGTGCCCACGTTCGCCGACGGTCACGCCTGCGACGTCGTGCTCGATCAGCTGCGGGCCGCGCCCATCACGACGAGGGAGTAGGCCGAAGGCAGCGTCAGGTGGGGACGCTGACGTCGACGAGCGCGAGGTCGAAGACCCGCGCCCAACCGTCGCAGGTGAGACCGAGCTCGCCGAGGAGGCGTTCCGACTCGTCCGCGGCGGCCGGAGCATCGTCGGTGCCGAGCGCCGCGAGCACCTTCGAACGCGCCAACGCCGCGATCGCGTGCTCGAGGGGTGCGTCGGTGCCGATCGCGATCTCGTACGCGGCGTCGACCGGTTCCCGCGCATCGGGTGCGCCCTGCTGCCTGCGCACGAAGGCTTCGCTCCAGAGCGCGAGGATGCGGTCGGAGAACGTCCCACCCGAACGCCGCTTCATCTCGGCGATGACGAGATCGGCGTCGTCGGGACGCTGCGCCGCCGCGTACGCCAGCGCGAGCCGGCACCCGATCGACATCACCGGGCCGTCTTCGGTCACGCCGGCGTAGCCGCGGGTGAGGATGTCGATCGCGGTTTCGACCTTTCCGAGTTGGAGCAGGTCGAGCCCGATCGCCGCGGTCCCGTCGGCGAATCCGAGCTGGCCGGCATCGTCGTCGTGTTCGAGCTCGAGCGATTCCAGGATCGCCTGCGCGGCTTCGGGCCGGCCCTGCTGGAGATCCACGAGCGATTCCATGACCTCGGGAAAGGTGCGCATCCCTTCGTCGGGCATGTCGCGCGAGATCGCCCGGTAGTGCGCGAGCGTGTCGGCGTATTCGCCGTCACGACCGAGCTCCGCCAGCGCGCGCACCACGGGACCGGTCGCCATGACCTCGCCCCAGCGGTCGCCGATCTCCTGGAACAGGCCGATGGCTTCCTGCCCGCGCGCGACGCTCTCGGCCATGCGGCCGGTCCACAACCGCACGTTCGAGATGAGAACGCTCATCATGCCGACGGCCCACCGGTTGCCGGTCTCGCGGCCGTCGATCGCGATGTGCTCGGCGAGCGCCGCTGCCTCCTCGAGCCGGCCCTGGTTGTAACGGACGAAGGCGAGCAGGCCGTACGCCCAACTGAGACCGCCCCAGTCGCCGAGCTCGGCGAACGCGCCCGCCGACTGCTGCAGCCGTTCCTCGGCTTGCGCGATGTCGCCGCGGGTGAACGAGATCCACGCCAGGTTCTGCAGCGCCCACGCACCGCCGCGCTCCCGGCCCGACGAGCGGTAGGCGGCCAGCGCTTCGGAGACGAATCGCTCGGCCTGCACCAGATCGCCGCGGAAGAGATGCGAGACACCGAGCTCGCGGAGCACGTCGGCTCCACCCGCGTCGTCGCCGATCTCGCGCCAGCATTCGAGCGCCGTGGCCAGCGTCTCGTCGGCGACGTCGTAGGCGCCGACCGCGATCTCCGCCGCGCCGAGCTGGGTCAACGCTTCCGCTTGCGGGCGGACCTCACCCGCGGCCTTGGCCTCGGTGAGCACGGTGAGCAGGTCGTCACGCGCGGCATCGATGTGGCGTTGTTGCACCGCCGCCTTTCCGCGGCCCAGCAACGCCCGCCAGCGGAGCGGGCCCGGTTCGGGTCCGAGCAGGCCGAGCGCGCGGTCGTGATGCCGGCCGAAGAGGAACCACGACTCGATGAGCTCGGCTCGCTCCGCCGCCCGCTGCAGCGCCGCGATCGCCTGCTCGCGGACGTCGACCGGAACGCCGGGCACGGCGCCCAGCTCGGCGACGAGCTCGGCCGCGGTCGCGAGATGATGCGCAACCTGGTCGGTCTCGACCTCGCCGCGAGCGTCGAGAATCGGCGCGACGCGCGCGTGCCGGCGCGCCCGTTCGGCCTTGGTGAGGGTTCCGTACGCGATCTCGTGCACGAGATCCGACTTGAAGTGGAAGTTGTCGTCGTCGTCGAGCTCGATCAGGTCGCGTCCTGAGAGCCGATCGAGTACCTGCTGCCCGTCGGAACGATCCGCGAGACGGAGCACCGCCGCGATCGGACCGTTCGCGCCCACGATGGCGCAGTCTTCGAGCAGCGAACGCTCGGCCGGATCGAGCGCATCGAGACGCGCGGCGAGGAGGCCGTGCAGCGTTGCCGGGACTTCGCGTATGCGGGTCGTGTCGCCCGACTCCAGCATGAAGGCGACGAGCTCCTCGATGAAGAACGGATTGCCTCCGCTGCGCTCGAGCAGGAGTGTGACGGTCTCGGGATCGGCGTGCCCGTCGAGGAGCGCGCGCACCAGCTCGCCCGTCGCGTCCTCATCGAGGGGATCGAGCTGCAACGTGATCCCGTTGTACTTGCCGGGCTCCGGCGTCCAACGCGTCTCGATGTCGGGCCGAGCAGTCGCGATGAGCACGAACGGGCGATTCCGCAGCCGCGTCAGGAGGCGTTCGCACAGCTCGAGCGTGTCGTCGGTCGCCCAGTGGAGATCCGACAGCAGGAGCACGAGCGGCTTCTTCAACGCGAGCGCTTCGAGCACCACGAGCGCGGAGCGCAGCGCTTCGTCGCGCGCTCGACTCGGGTCGACGCCGGGCCGGGTGATCCCTTCGAGGAGGTACATCAACCCTTCGACGACGCGCTCGAGCTCGGCCGCGTCGGTCTCGGGGCCGAGCGCGTGAGCGGTTTTCGCCGCGACACCCGCTTTGACAACGGTGTTGCCGTGCCCACTCTCCACTCCGGCGGCCTGCCGCAACGCCTCGGCGATCGGTCCGAACGCATTCGGGTCGCCATAGGGGAGACACTCGGCCGTGAGCACGCTCGCGCCGAGCTCGCACGCCGCGATCTCGCCGATCTCGCTCGCCAGGCGGCTCTTGCCGACTCCGGCATCGCCGACGAGGAACACGAGATGGGCGCGTTCGCGCGTGGTCGCCATCTTGGTAAGGCCCCGCAGCGTCGCGAGCTCGGCCTCCCGCCCCACGAGCGGCGACTGTTTGCGCGCCCGTCGGCGACCGGGCGGAGTGAGCGCGTCCATCGCGCGGAACGCCTCGATCGGCTCGTCGCGCCCCCGCAGCGAGACCGGACCGAGGGACTCGTAGCGGATCGCCTGGCGCGTCGCCAGCTCGGTCGCGGGCCCGACCGTCACGTGCCCGGGCTCTCCGAACTTCTCGAGCCGTTGCGTGGTGTTCACCACGTCGCCCATCGCGGTGGGATCCCCGCCGGCGCGCATTGCGCCCACCAGAACCTCGCCGCTGTTCACGCCGATCCTGACCTGGACCGGGATCCCGATCTCCGACGCGACGGTCTGCATCGTTTCCTGCATCCGCAGGGCGGCGCGAACGGCCCGCTCGGCGTCGTCCTCGTGAGCGATCGGGGCCCCGAAGATGGCGATGATCTCGTCGCCGACGATCTTGTCGAGCCGCCCGCCGAACTCGGTGATGTCGGCCACGAGCTGCTCGAAGCAGTGGTCGACGAGGCGCTTGATCTGCTCGGGATCGGCGCCGGCCGAGATCGCCGTGAAGCCGACCAGATCGGCCATCAGGACGGTCGCGACCCGGCGCTCCTCGAGGGAGACCCCCAGGCGTTGGCCGCATTCCTGGCAGAACCGGGCCCCTGCGGCGGTTGTCGCCCCGCAGGCGGGACAGGTCATCCGGCCAGGCTACCGGTCGCGTTCCCGGGCTCCGTTCCCGATTCGCGCTCGACGGACCGGGGACCCGACCTCGCCGGACGGGCAATCTCCATTCAGATCGGCCTTCTCGCTGCCGACAGATCGAGGGAGGACAAGCTGGGGAAGGCACCGATGGATCGGACGCAGCCAAGGGAACGCGCAAGCGGCGCGACCGACGGCCAGACGCGCCCGGATCTCGCTCGCGTCGAAAACGAATCCGCACCCGCGGCGGGCGACCTCTACGTCGTGCTCGATGCGCTCCCGCAGCCCGCGTTCATCG
>JBBQER010000040.1:0-33162 GCA_038320885.1 Acidimicrobiia bacterium | reverse complement strand
GAGCATCAGCAAGACGTCGGCTTTGAGCAGGTGCGAGACGAGGGCGGCGAGCCGGTCGTTGTCGCCGTAGCGGATCTCGTCGTCGGCCACCGTGTCGTTCTCGTTGACGATCGGGAGCACGCGCAGGTCGAGGAGGTGCTGCAACGTCTCGCGCGCGTGCAGATACTGCGAACGATGCACGAAGTCGTAGGGCGTGAGGAGGACTTGACCCACGACGACGTCGTGCGCGCCGAGAAGCGCGTTCATGCGTTCGAGCAGGCGGGGCTGGCCGACCGCGGCGATCGCCTGGAGCGTTCCGATGTCACGCGGACGGCTTGTGAGCCCGAGGGCCGGCATGCCCGCCGCGATCGCGCCCGACATCACGAGCACGACGCGATGTCCGTCGCCGCGGGCGCGAGCGAGATCGGCGGCGAGCTTCACGAGCGCGGCGTCGTCGAGCTCTCCGGACGGGCGGGTGATCGAAGAGCTGCCGATCTTCACGACCGCCAAAGAGGGGCTCACACTGCCTCTTCGTAGGTGAGCTCGATCTCTCCGATCCGCACGACGTCGCCGTCACGCGCGCCGGCCCGGGCGAGGGCGCGCTCCACGCCCATGCGCCGCAGCTTCTGCTGGACGTAGGCGAGGGCGTCGGGCGTCGTGATGTCGGCGAGCGCGACGGCGCGTTCGGCGGGCCGTCCGTTCACGCGCCACTCGTTGGTCCCTTCGCGCACGACCGAGTATCCCTGCTCGGCCGGGCGCAGGACGACGAACGGCTCGGGCTCGCCTTCGGCAGCGCGCGCTTCCTCGACGAGCCGAGCGACCTCGCCGACGAAATCGTCGAGCCCGACGCGTGTGACGGCCGAGATCGCGAGACCGCCGAAATCGGACGTCGCGGTGTCTTCGGTCGCCACATCGGCCTTGCTGCCGACGACCACCCGGGGCCGGTCGAGCAGATCGGGCCGGTAGCGCCGCAGCTCGTCGACCAGGACGCGTGCCTGCTCGTCGGGGCTGCGTCCGTCGAGGGGTGCGAGATCGCAGAGCACGACGAGCACGCGTGCCCGTTCGATGTGGCGCAGGAACTGGTGTCCGAGCCCGCGGCCCTCGGCCGCGCCCTCGATCAGACCGGGCATGTCGGCGAGCACGAACTCGTGATCACGCCACCGGACCACACCGAGGTGGGGTTCGAGGGTCGTGAACGGGTAGTCGGCAATCTTCGGCTTCGCCGCGCTGAGCGCCGAGATCAGCGTCGACTTGCCCGCGTTGGGGAACCCGACCAACGCGGCATCGGCGAGCAGCTTGAGCTCGAGCCGCAGCCACCGCTCTTCGCCGTATTCGCCCTGCTCGGCGAAGCTCGGCGCTCGACGCGCGTTCGACAGGAAGCGAGCGTTGCCACGCCCACCCTGGCCTCCGCGCGCCGCCATCCAGCGGTCACCGTGGCTGACGAGATCGGCGAGCAGCTCGTGGTCGGGCCCGTAGACGACGGTGCCCTCGGGTACGTCGACGACGAGATCGTTGCCACCCACGCCGTGCTTCTTCTTGCCCGATCCGTGCGTTCCCGACGTCGCCTTGCGGTGCGGGTGATCGCGGAACGCGAGCAGCGAAGCGACGTTGCGACTCGCCCGCAGCCAGACGTCGCCACCCCGGCCGCCGTCGCCACCGTCGGGTCCGCCCCGCGGCACGTGCGATTCCCGGCGGAACGCGACACAGCCCGCGCCGCCGTCGCCACCTTTCAGGTTGCACTGCGCTACGTCGACGAAGCCGGACACCGCAGACAGGATACGGACCGCCTCCGACGAGCCCGCTCGTATCTCTACGATCTCTGCGTGCGCCTACCGCGACTGTCCTTCCTGGTGACGGTCGTCGCGCTCGTGACACTGGGCGCGTGTAGCAGCAGCGGCGACTCGAGCCGGCCCTCCCGCGCATCGACGACGACGAAAGCCCGGTCGACGACCTCCACGACCAAAGTCCGCGCCACGACCTCGGCGCCCACGACGGTCAAGATGGCAGGACCCGGCACGACGAGCAGCGTGTCCGCACTGGGCGGACCCCGAATCATCCGCCTGTCCGGACCGGTGCTCCCCGTTCAGTGCAACGCGCCCACGAGCGTCGAGCTGCAGTGGGAGGCTCGAGACGCCGAAACCGTGACGCTGCGCATCGGCGCCGAACCGGTCTTCGCGACTTACGGGGGCGGATCGAACGACAAGCTCGTGCCCCTCGCGTGCGACGGGAACGCGCACCGGTACACGCTCACCGCCCGGGCGGCCGACGGTCGGACCGCGACGAGGTCGCTGACGATCACCGAACGCGCGCTCGCTGCGAGCTAGCTACGAGCTCGCCTCAGCCGGCCGACGCCGGGAACCAACCGGCCGGCGCGCGCGGCCCAGTCTGCGAACGTGTCGCCGTGCACTGAGGCGAGGTACGGCTCTTCGACCGCGCGCACGACCAGCTCGACGCCCCCGACCACCGCGACGAACGCAACGAGCGCCACGAGCGCCACGAGCGCCACGAGCGCCACGAGCGCCACGAGCGCCACGAGCGCCACGAGCGCCACGAGCGCCACGAGCGCCACGACGTTGGGAAGCACGATGGCCATGCCCAACGCAACTGCGAACATCCCGGTGTAGATCGGGTTGCGGACGTAGCGGTAGGACCCGCCGGTCACCAGCGCGGTGCGCTCATCGGGATCGATCCCGATTCGCCACGACTCCCCCATCGCGAGCTGGTTCCACATCGCGTACGTGATGCCGGCCACCGCGAGTGCCGAGCCCGCGACCGACCAACCCCAGCCGCTCCACAGTGGTGACACGATCCCGGCGATATCGAGCACGGGTGCAATCACGAATCCGACCGCGAAGGCAGCGACCGCCACCTGCCGCTCCCCAGCGGCCCGGACCGGAACGGCGATTGTCCGGTGCGGCGTACGTGCACCCATGTGCGCACGCCGACACAGAAGAAACCGAAGAGCACGAGCAATGCGAGGCTGAGAACCGCCATGACTCACGAACCTCCTGCCATCCCCGACCGCGCAACCCGCCGTCGGTGGTGAGCGTGTCCCGAAACGGCATGGCAACCCTTGAGCGAGTTAGTTAGGTAAGGCTAACCTAACTACAACTCCGATTCCAGCGAGAATCGCGCCGGAGCTACGCCGTCGCCCGCTTCTGCGCTTGCTGCTTCGACCTCGGGGCCGCGGCCTTCTTCGCGGCCTTGGCCGCGCGCTTCTTGACCCGGATCTCGGCGACCCGCTCGAAGCTGTCGACATCGGCGATCGACGGCCAGTCGGCCGCGACCTGCTCCCAACCCGGCGGCTGCACACCCAACCGCTTGCCGAGCAGGCCCACGAAGATGCGCGCCTTGTCCTTGCCGAAACCCGGGAGCGCGTGCACCCGCGCGAGCAGCTCCTCGCCACTCGCGACGCCCGCCCACACGCGTTCGGCCCGGCCGTCGTAGTGCTCGACGAGGTGCCGGCAGAGGTCGTAGGTGCGCTTCGCCATCGAACCCGGATAGCGATGGAGCGCGGGCTTGGCGCGGAACACGACGTCCAGAGCGGCGGGATCCATCGCCGCGATGGCACCGGCGTCGAGGTGCTCGACACCGAGCCGCTGCTTGAGCAGGAGCGGGGCGCCGAACGCCCACTCCATCGTGACCTGCTGGTCGAGGAGCATCCCGAGCATCAGTGCGAGCGGCTCCTCCGCGAGCAGCCGATTGGCCTCGGCATCGGCCGTGAAATGGAGGGCTGCCGGTCCGTTCCCCATGACTCGGGACGATACCCGTCTGGTCGGGCGCAGGGTCCCCGGCGACTAAACTGTCCTCTCCCCGAATACCGAGAGGCGTGATGCCGGACCGACCGTTCGTCGACCCTGAGCTCGCCGCCGAGCAGGCGTACGTGGATGTCGCGTACACCCGCCTGGAGGCCATGCGAGCCGCGGCCGAGCGGGTCCGGGAGGCGTACTCCGACGTGCGAGCCGGCGGAACGCACCAGGCCCGGCTCGAACGCGATATCGCCTGGAACGTGACCCAGCGTCGCCTCTCCGACCTCGACATCGGTGACGCGCCCCTCATGTTCGGGCGGCTCGACATGGAAGACCACTCGCGCTGGTACGTCGGGCGCATCGCCGTCGAGGACGAGGAGCACACGCCGCTCGTCGTCGACTGGAGGGCACCGGTCTCGGAGCCGTTCTACCGCGCAACCGCGGTCGAGCCGATGGAGGTCGTGCGCCGCCGTCACCTCATCTCGCGCAAGGGCCGCGAGCTCGTGGGCCTCGACGACGAAGTGTTCGACCAGGCCGCGATCGACGAAGCCGGCCTCCCGATCGCGGGCGAAGGCGCCCTGCTCGCCGCGCTCGAGCGGAACCGCACCGGCCGCATGGGTGACATCGTCGCCACGATCCAGGCCGAGCAGGACGAGGCGATCCGCGCCGACATCCAAGGACCACTGGTGGTCGCGGGCGGTCCCGGCACGGGCAAGACCGCCGTCGCGCTGCACCGCGCCGCGTACCTGCTGTACACGTTCCGGCGTCGCCTGGGTGCGCAGGGTGTGCTGCTCGTCGGCCCCAGCCCGGTGTTCCTCCGCTACATCGAGCACGTGCTCCCCTCACTCGGCGAGCAGGACGTGCAGCTGTCGACGATCGCGGGACTCCGCCCGAGCCTGAAGATCCGCGGCGTCGATTCGGTCGCCGCCGGCGCCTTGAAGGGCGACGCGCGGATGACCACGGTGATCGAGCGCGCGGTCGCCGATCGGGAGCGACCGCTCCGCGACGACTTCACGCTGCTCATCGACGGCTTGCAGCTCCGGATCCGCCGGCGCGAGACCGCGCGGATGATCGAGAACGTGCACCGCCGGCGCGGCACGCACAACGAGCTCCGGCCCAATCTCGTGCAGCGCTTCGTCGACCTTCTCATCGCGCGCTACAAGGAGGCGGCGATCCGCTCGTACCACCGGCGCGAGGAGGATGCGCCCGAGAACGTGCGGAGCCTGTTCGATCGCGACAACACGCTCGACGCGAGTGTGGCCGGCGCGCTCGTGCGCGGTGAGGCACCACCCGAAGGATGGGAGCGGGAGCTGCGGGCGCGCATGCGGAGCCGCCCCGAGGTGCGGGAAGCACTCGATCGCATGTGGCCCGTGCTCTCGGGACAGGAGCTGGTGAACGATCTCTTCGGGTTCGCGGCGCTCGTGGCGTCGGCGGCTCGCGATGTGCTCACCGACGACGAGCAAGCGCGGTTGCACCGGGCCCGGGCGCGGGACGTGACCAGGGTCTCGTGGACCGAGGACGACGTCGCGCTCGTCGACGAAGCGGATTCCCGTCTCGGTTCGGTCGAGGCGGCCCGACCCCGCCGCCGGCGGACGCAGAACCGCGACGAGGAGCTCGATCAGGCATCGCGCGTCATCGACGAGCTCGGGCTCCACGGCTTCACCGACGCCGCGACCGTTGTTCGGCGCAACGAGGAGCCGACCCCAAACGGGTCGGAGTCGGGGCGAGACCCGCGCACGTTCGGCCACGTGCTGGTCGACGAGGCGCAAGACCTCACCGCGATGCAGTGGCGCATGCTGGCGCGGCGCTGCCCGTCGGGCTCGATGACACTCGTCGGCGATCCGGGTCAGGCCAGCCGGCCCGGTGCGCTGGCTTCGTGGTCCGACGTGCTCGAGCACGTCCCGCAGCACGCCCCGGTCCGGTTCGTGACCTTGACGATCAACTACCGGACGCCGGCCGAGGTCATGGAGGTTGCGTCGCGACTGCTTGCGGTCGCCGCGCCGACGGTGGAGCCCTCACGTTCTGTGCGCAGCACCGGCGAGGACCCCGTGTTCGTCGCCACCTCGCAGGAGCGCCTGGTCGAGGAGACCGCGGCGCATGCCCGCGCCGCGCTGGAGCGCACCGGCACGCTCGCCGTCATCGCGCCCGCCTCGTTGCACGCCAAGATCATCTCCCGCCTCGCCGGCGTCAACGCGTCGACCGACGCGACCGACGCACTCGACGCTGCGGTCGCCGTGCTCGAGCCCGCGGAGGCGAAGGGACTCGAGTTCGACCATGTGGTGGTCGTGGAGCCGAGAAACCTCGTGACGGCCGACCGCGCCGGGCTCCGGCTGCTTTACGTCAGCATCACGCGTACGACCAAGACGCTCACCGTGGTGCACGCCGAGCCCCTCCCCGAGGGACTCGCGACCCGCGCGTAGATCAGGCGGTGGTGCTCAGCCCGCGTCGCCGGGAACGATGTCGACGAGGTTGCGGCCCCGCCGCGTCCCGAACTTCACGACGCCATGCGACTTCGCGAACAGCGTGTCGTCGCCGCCGATGCCGACGTTGAAACCGGGGTGCCACTGCGTGCCGCGCTGACGCACGATGATCGTGCCCGCGGTCACCGTCTCGCCGCTGTAACGCTTCACGCCGAGACGCTGGGCGTTGGAGTCACGACCGTTGCGCGAGGAGGCCGCGCCCTTCTTCTTCGACATGGTGTGAGCTCCTAAGTCGTTTTCGAGATCCCGGTGATCTCGATCAAGGAGTAGTGCTGGCGGTGGCCCCAGTGCCGGCGCTGGTTCGACTTGTTCTTGTAGGTGAAGCCCTTGATCTTGGGGCCCTTGGCCTCGCCGACGATCCGGGCGGTGACAGCCGCACCCTCGAGCGCGGACGGGGTCGACAGCACGTCGTCGCCGTCGACGAGCAGCACCGGCTGCAGCGTGACGTCGTCGCCGTCGAGCAACTCGACTTCGAGACGGTCGCCCTCGGCGACGCGGTACTGCTTGCCACCGGTCTGGATCACTGCATACATCGAGGCCTCACGAGATGGTCAGCGGCAACATCATTCGGGCGCGGCACCCCCGCGGGCGCTTCCGGAACTGGTCGATGGTAGCCGACGACCCCGATCCGCCGAATATCGATCGTGGGTCATGTTGATTCCGGGACGATCCAGTCCGGCTCGGGATCGGTCACGAAACGCCGCGCTTGGATGGTCTCCTCGCCGAGCAGATACGCCTTGGCAATTCGGTGCCCGCCGTCCATGAGGGTGCCGTCAGCAGCCAGGATCACCGGATGGCTCAGGTCCGCCTCATTCATGCGACGGGCGTGCTCGGCCACTTCGCGGCAGGTCGGTCCCTTGCCGTGAAACCAACAGTCCATGTCGAACTCTGCTATCGAGGCGATCGGAACCGTCGCGACGGGAAGCTCCGAGGCCGCGGCCCACAGGCGATCGGTCCACCAGTGGCCGCGTCCCCCGGACACCCGATGCGAGTGGCTCTCGCGGTCGGCCATGGCCCGAATTATGACGCGGCCGACTCGAAGTCCGGGAGGTGGATCAGGCTCGCGGGTGTCGACCGGAACCCGCAGGCTCCCTCGTAGAACGGAACCAGACGTTCCCGGTAGTCCACGTGCAACCACTCGCAGCCGGCCCGCTTGGCCTCGCGAGTGGCGAGCCGAACGAGCTCGGTCCCGATGCCGTTGTGCTGGAGGTCGGCGCGGCACTTCGTGTCGATCAGGAAGGCGTGATCGCATCCGTCCCAGGCAACGTTCACGAAGCCGGCGGCCTCACCGTTCGGTAGTCGCGCCGCGACCCACCCGAGGCTGAACGGGCGGATTCGATCCCACCAGCCGGGCGCCGATGCCCCACCGTAGGAGTCGGTGAGCGCGACCAGCTCGGAGTCCGAGATGTCACCGCGCCACTCGTAGCTCACGTGAACCGCCATGCGGCGATGAACCACCAGTTCAGGGGTAGAGCTTACGATCGAGCTCCCGCACGCGCTCGGCAAGGGCTTCGAGCAGCTTGCGGGCGAAACCCGGGGCGTCGGCGAGCAGCCGGTTCATGGCGCGCTGTCCGATGACGGCAATTTCCGAGTCGGCGGTCGTGGTCACGGTCGCGTTCCTCGGCGCGCGGCTGAGCACACCGAGCTCACCGATCACGTCGCCGGCCGAGAGCGTGGCGATCTTGCGGCCACCGCGCTGCACGGTCGCCGAGCCCGAGAGCATCACCAGCATCTCGTCGCCGACCTGACCCTCCACGAGCAACCTCGTTCCCTGCGGAACCTTGCGCGTCTTCGCCACCCTGGCGATGAGGCGCAACTCTCGCGCCGAGCATTGTGAGAACAGCGACGTGTTCGCGAGGGCACTCTCGATGGCGTTGGTCATGCAATCCGCCTCCGCTTACTCGAGCAGTGACTCGTCGACAATGAACCCGCGACCGTTGCACTGCGGGCACGTGGTCGAGAACACTTCGACCAATCCCTCCGACACGCGCTTGCGGGTCATCTCGAGCAAACCGAGCTCGGAGATCGGGAACACCTGCGTGCGCGTCTTGTCCCGTGCGAGCGCCTGGCGAAACGCCTCTTCGACCGCTTCGCGATTGGCTCGCGACTCCATGTCGATGAAGTCGGTCACGATGATGCCGCCGATGTCACGCAAGCGGAGCTCGCGGGCGATCGCCTCGGCCGCCTCGAGATTGTTCCGGTACACCGTCTCTTCGAGGTTCGACGTACCCACGTTCTTCCCGGTGTTGACATCGATCACGGTGAGCGCTTCGGTGCGCTCGATCACGAGCGAACCGCCGGACGGTAGCCACACCTTGCGCTCGAGTGCCTTGTGCAGTTGCTCGTGCACGTGGAACTTCTCGAAGACGGGCAGGTTCTCTTCGGCCGCGTCGTAGGACTCCACCCGATCGGCCAGCTCGGGCGCGATTGCGTCGACGTATCCGCGCACTTCGGCGTAGAGCGCGCGGTCGTCGATGACAACGCCGCGGAACTCCTTGGTGAACTCCTCGCGGATCAACCGGGTGGCGAGCGGCGGCTCCTTGTAGAGGAGGCTGCCCGGCTTCGCCTTCTTCGCGAACTCGGAGATCTGGCGCCACTGCTCGTTCAGGCGCAACATGTCCCGCTCGAGCTCATCCTCGGTTGCGCCTTCGGCGGCGGTACGCACGATGAGGCCGGCGTCCTTGGGGCGCAACCGGTCGAGCACCTGGCGCAGTCGCTTGCGTTCGTCTTCGGGCAGGCGCTTCGAGATGCCGTACGTCTGCGGTTGGGCCGGCACCATCACGACGAAACGGCCGGCCAGACTCACCTCTTGGGTGAGGCGGGCGCCCTTGTGCGCGATCGGGTTCTTGGTCACCTGCACGATGATCGACTGGCCGTTGCGCAACACGCTCTCGATGCGGGGGCGCTGATTGCCTTCGACGTCGGCGGGGTCGTAGGTCACGTCGCCGCGGTAGAGCACACCGTTCTTGGGTGTCCCGATGTCGATGAACGCGGCCTCCATGCCGGGGAGAACGTTCTGCACCCGGCCCAGGTAGATGTTGCCGTCGATCGACAACGTGTCGTCGGTGGGCATCGACACGTAGTGCTCGACGAGCGTGCGACCTTCGAGGACCGCGATGTGCGCGATGCCGTCGTCGCGCTGGTGCACGACCATCAGGTAGCGACCCGCGGGGCGCCCCTTGCGATGGGTGCCGCGCCGGCGCAACCGCGTCTCGTCGTCGAGCGAGTCGAGCAGGGCCGTCCCGTCGACATCGACATCGGTCAGCGGCAAGCCCGCGTCGACGTAACGCGGTACGGGTGCCGGTGACCTGCGTCCGCCGCCTCCCGCCGGGCGCGCACCGTCGGGACGCGGACCGTCGACCCGCTCGGCGCCGCCGGTCTTGCTCCGCCCCCGCCCACCGCGACGACGGCGGCGCTTCTTGGGCGCATCCTCGTCACCCGCGGCCGGGGACGGGGTTCCCGGGCGGCTGTCGCCGACCCGTGGTGGCGCGGCTTGGGGCCGCGGCGGCCGCGGTGTACGCCCCGACGCTCCCCGTTCGGCCAGACCCGCGTCTTCGCGCGCCTGATCGCCGGCGTCTTCGGCGGTGAGGCCCCGATCGGCCGCGGCGTCGGTCCAGTCTTCGCCTCCCGACATCGGTCGGGAGTCGGGCGAGATCGTTACCCGCGCCGATTCCCCGGTCGCCGGTCCACCTCCCGCGCCGGTAGCCGGCTTCTTGCGGCCCCGGCCACCGCGCGAACCGCGACGGCGCCGCTTCTTCGGCTGCCCGTTCTCGTCGAGCAGCGGCGCGCGGTCGGGCCGGTCGCCGGTATCGGAACTCGGGGACTCCGAGCCGTTCGGCTCAGCGTGCGGAGCGACCTCCGCAACCTCGGCCTGCTTCGCCTCGGCCTGCTTCGCCTCGGCCTGCTTCAGTTCGGCCTGCTTCAGTTCGGCCTGCTTCAGTTCGGCCGAGTGGCCCGGCAGCAGGGTCGGTGATTCCGTAATGGCTCCGTGGTCGGAGCGATCCAGTTCGGACATCGATGCCTTCTCTCATGACGCGCGCGCCTCGAGCGCACGCGGGCGCGTGTCGGCATTCAGCGGTTCCAACCGCGTGCCGTCGCGCTCGATCCATTGGTGGGTGCGCAGTACCCGTGCTTCGATCAGCCCGCCCGGCAGATCGGTTGCACGAACTATCCCGGCGAGCACGTCGCCGGGCTTGGCACTGCGAGGTTGCGTGGTGAGCTCCATCTCGAGGCTCACCGGATTCGTGGTTCGGAGATCGCACCGCCGGATCACCGGCAATACGTCCTCCTCGACGTCACGGCCCTTCCGCCGCCGCGATGTCGGTAGCGCCGGCAGTTGGAGCGCACGGTCAACGTGCTGGCCCAACTCCGACGCGTCGATCGGTGTTCCGTCGGCGCGAGTCGGCTCGACGTGCCACACCACTGCGGTCACTGCTTCTTGCAACGCCGGCGCCCGTTCCGCGAGCGGAACCGCGCCGGTGACGGCGATGCCGTCGGGGAGCGCATCGGTGAGAGACACCGACAGCGCCTCGAGCTCGACCTCGTCTGCGAACACGAGATCGAGATATTCCGCCTCGCTCTCGTGCCCGGTCGAGAGCGCCAAACCGAAGCTCACCTTGGGCCGGGGCGAGAAGCCCTCGGTGAACGCCAAAGGCAGCTTCGTGATCCGGAATGCCCGCTCGAGCGCGCGGGCGACATCGCGATGCGAGATCCAGCGGACCTTGCCTCGCTTCGTGTACCGAAGCCGCACCGGGTTGTGGGCCCCGCCTTTCATACGGGCCCACTCGCTGCGGCCGGCGAAACTCCGGCCGCGGCCGCTCGCCGGGCCTGCGAGTTCGCTTCGGCTCCGCCTCCGCTCACCGCCTCGTGCTTCCCAAGGAAGCGAACGGGGATGCCGGCTCCGGCGGTCAGGTCCTGACCGGTGCCCTGGCTGCCGCCCGCCGGCGCGAGTGGCGAGGCCACCACGTGCTCGAGGGCGTAGTCGGTACATACCCCGCAGTCATAGCAGGGAGTCCACCGGCAATCGGGGAGGCCATGCTCGGCCAGGGCCGACTGCCAGTCCTGCCAGAGAAAGTCGTGATGGAGCCCGGCCGCGATGTGATCCCACGGCAGAACTTCGTCGTGGTTGCGGTGCCTGGTCACGTACCAGTCGGGATCGAGTCCCTGGGCGTGCATCGCGTCGACCCACCGGTCGAGCGAGAAGTGCTCGCTCCACTCCTGGAACGTCCCGCCCGCCCGCCAGACCGCCTCGATCACCCGTCCGATCCGACGGTCACCGCGGCTCACGATCCCTTCGGCGAACGTCGCACTCGGGTCGTGCCACTTCACCTGGGCCTTGGTTCCCTTCGTCGCCGTCCGCAGGAGACTGATCTTGCGGCTCAGCTCGTCGACGCTGTTCTGGCCGAACCACTGGAACGGCGTATGCGGCTTCGGCACGAACCCTCCGACCGAGACCGTGCAGCTCGCCTGCTTCGTGTACTTGCGCCCGATGTCGACGACATTCTTGGCGAGCGCGGCGATGCCGAGCGTGTCGTCATCCATCTCCGTCGGCAGGCCGGTGAGGAAGTAAAGCTTCACGCGCCGCCAACCTTGGGAGTAGGCCGCGTCGACCGCGCTGTAGAGGTCCTCCTCGAGGATCAGCTTGTTGATCACCTGCCGCAAGCGCCAGGAGCCGGCTTCGGGAGCGAAGGTCAAACCCGTGCGGCGCACCTTCTGGATCTCCGTCGCGATCTTCACGCTGAACGCGTCGACGCGCAGGCTCGGAAGCGAGACGCTCACCTGGCCCGTTCCCACCTGATTGTTGACGAGATCGGCGACGACACCGTCGATGCCCGAGAAGTCCGCGCTCGACAGCGACGTGAGCGCGACCTCGTCGTAACCCGTTCGGGCCAGGCCCTCGCGCACCATCGTGCGCACCTGTTCCTCGGGACGCTCCCGGACGGGACGGGTGATCATCCCCGCCTGGCAAAAGCGGCAGCCGCGGGTGCAGCCGCGAAAGATCTCGACGTTCAAACGGTCGTGCACGACTTCTACGAGCGGCACGAGCTGATGCTTGGGATACGGCCACTCGGCGAGATCCGCGACGGTGCGCTTGTCGACGACCGCGGGCACGTCGGCGAAGCGCGGTCGTACCTCCGCGATGTGCTGGCCGTCGTAGTCGACCTGGTACATCGACGGCACGTACACACCCGGAATGGTCGCGAGCTCGCGCAGCACCGCTTCGCGCGACGCGCGCCCGCCGCGCTTCCACGCGCCGACCACGTCGGCGATCTCGGAGACGACCTCTTCACCGTCGCCGATGACGAACGCGTCGACATACTCCGCGAGCGGCTCGGGGTTGTAGGCACAGTGCCCGCCCGCGATCACGATCGGGTCGGCCGGCGAGCGATCCTCGTTGCGCACCGCGACACCCGAGAGGTCGACCAGATTCAGCAGGTTCGTATAAACGAGCTCGGCCGACAGGTTGAAAGCCAATACGTCGAAGTCGCGAGCCGCCCGGTGGGTGTCGACGCTGAACAGCGGGAGGCCCGCCCGCCGCATCGACGACTCCATGTCGGTCCAGGGCGAATAGGCGCGCTCGGCTACCGCATCCGGTCGCTCGTTCAGGATTTCGTACAGGATCTGGAGCCCCTGGTTGGGGAGGCCGATCTCGTAGGTGTCGGGATAGATCAGGAGGAAGGCAACCCGGCCTGCCTCGTGTTGCGGCCGAACGCTGCCCTGCTCCATGCCGATGTAGCGAGCGGGCTTCTCCACCCGGGCCAGGAGCGGTTCGATCCGCGGCCACAGGTCAGACATCTGTTGGCAGCTTAGCCGGTCAGGGGATCTTGCCTTTCCTGTGGCTCAGTCTGGACGCGGGCGCTTCTCGGTCCATCGGGAGATGGCTCACCCGTTCTTGGGAACCTGCGGTACCGAATCGGTACGTAGAAGGGCCAGGAACTGGGAAGAGTCGGGGGAACGTCAGCTGAAGCGCCTCATGTTCACGTTGGCTACCAAGCCAATCGCGATGAAGCTGGTGATGATCGCGGAGCCGCCGTAGGACATGAACGGTAACGGGATTCCGGTGATCGGCATGATGCCCATCGTCATGCCGATGTTCTCGAAGATCTGGAACGCGAAGATCGCGAGCACCCCAACCGCGAGGAGCGTGCCGAAGAAGTCGGATGACAGGAGCGCCGTCCGCCAGAGGCGCCATACCAAGAGTCCGTAGAGACCGATGAGCGTCGCGCCGCCGAAGAAACCGAGCTCCTCCCCCACCACCGTGAAGATGAAGTCGGTGTGCTGCTCGGGGACATAGGAGAGGTTCGTCTGGCGGCCCTTGAAGAGTCCTTCGCCGGCGAAGCCGCCGTTGACGATTGCGATCTTCGACTCTTGCAGGCTGTATTCCGCTTGCGTCTGTTGCGTCGCGGTCTTGTTGCTGCCCGACGACTGGTCGAGGAACCCGACGATGCGATCCACTCGATACGCGGCCACCTTGCCGGTGACCACCGCGGCCCCCACCAACGTCACCCCGATCAGCACGAGCACTCCGATGTGCACCGGCCTGAGCCCGGCAACCACGAGCACCGCGAAGGAGCACACGAGGATCACCAACGTCGTGCCGAGGTCGTGTTGCAGGAACACCAGCGCCATGGCAATGCCGGCGATCGCGAGCCCGACCGCGAGCCGGCCCGCGTCGAGATCGTCGCGATGGTGATGGCAGTAGCCCGCGACCGCGACGACGACCGCCACCTTGGTGATCTCCGACGGCTGGAACTGCAACGGGCCCACTTGGAACCATGACTGCGCGCCTTTGTGGGTCCGGCCCGTCACGAGCACGCCGATGAGGAGCGGGAGCACCGCGACATAGACGAGTGGCCACATGTCGCGGATGCGCCGGTAGTCGATCGCCAGGACGACGGCCATGGCGATGACTCCGAGGACGAGCGCGAGGCTCTGACGCTCGACGTAATAGAACTGGCTCATCCCCTGGCGCGCCAGACGCGTCCGGCTCGACGAGTAGATCATCAGGAGACCGAGCCCGCTGATCGCGAACGGCAACGCGAGGAGAACGGGGTCGGCATGACGCAATGGACTGGTCTCCGAGGCGGCCATCAGTCGTGCGGGTTGTTGTTGGCGTCGATGACGTGCACGATCCCGGGATGTTGGCCGGTCATCGACTCGATGATGTTGCGCACGATCGGCGCCGCGGTCTGCGCGCCGAATCCCGCTTGCTCCACCACGGCGACCGCGACGTACTGCTTGCCGTTGGCGGTGAAGATCGCCGCGAAGAGCGACGTGTCACCCTTGCCGTTGACCTGCGCGGTTCCGGTCTTGCCCGCGATCGGGAACAGATTGAACGGGAAGCCTTGGAACGCGGCGTTCGCCGTGCCCTTCGACTGATCGACGGAGCCCTGCAAGCCCGCCAGGATGGTCGCGCTCACGTTGGGGTCGAATGTCAGGTGCCGGATCGCCTTCGCCTTCGTCGTCGCCACCACCTTGCCGCGCGCGTCGACCACATGGTCTTCGATATGCGGGCGCCACAACGTGCCGCCGTTCGCGAATGCGGCGTAGGCGTTGGCCAGCTGGAGCGGGGTCACGACCACGTCGCCCTGCCCGACCGCAGACAAGATGTTGTCGCCCGGGTACCACACACTGTTTTCCTTCTTCGCTTTGGCCGTCTTGTAATTGGCGTGCGCGTACGCCGACTTCCACGCCGGGTCGGGCACCCGGCCGTCGTTCTCGTCGAGCTCGATGCCGGTCCGCGCGCCGAACCCCAGGTCACGCGCTTCGCTTTGGATGCCGAGCCCACGCCGGTGGTCACCGCGGTCCCAGATGTTCCAGAAGTCGTTGCCGACCGTGTAGAAGTACGCGTCGCTCGAGACCGTGAGCGCCTGTTGCAGGTTCACCGGGCCGAATTGCTCGTCCTTGGCGTTGCGGAACGTCGTGCCGCCGACGGAGAACTTGCCCACGTCGGTGTAGTAGTCGCCGATGCCGCGGACCCGGTCTTTCGTCATCGCGAGCGAGGTCACGAGCTTGAAGGTCGAGCCGGGCGCGTACAACCCCTGGGTGGCCCGGTTGACGAGCGGGAAATTGCTCGCCGGATTGGTGATGGCGGCGTAGTTCGCCGTGCTGATCCCGCCGACCCAATCTTCGAGCGGGTACGTCGGGTTGCTGGCCAGCGCGGCGACGGAGCCATCCTGCGCGTCGAGGACAACCACTGAACCGGCGGGGGCGGTGAAGTTCACCAGGCCCGTTGACGCGAGGTCGGTGTTCTGCAGACCGCGCGCGCCGAGGATCCCTTCGGCGAGCGCCTTCTCGGCCGCGCGTTGCACGTTCGAGTCGATCGTCAGGTACACGCTGTTGCCGACCGCGCCTGTGTCGATCTTCACCGGCTCACCGACCTGGGCCCCGGTCGGGTCGACGGAGATCGTCTCGCGGCGCGGTCTCCCGCGTAGCTGCGACTCGAACGCATACTCCGCGCCGGCGAGACCGATGTCGTCACCCGGCCCGTAGTGCAACTTCTTCAGCCGGGGCAGGTCCGCGCTCGGGACCTCGCCGACGTAGCCCAGCACCTGCGCGGCGAGACTTCCCCGCGGGTACTCGCGCACGGTCAGCGCCTTCACGCGCACGCCCGGATAGTTCTGCGGATCCTGGAGGATCTCGAGGCGATCGGGTTGCGACACGTCGAGCGCGACGATCGCGGGCTGCAGTAGTGATTGGCGATCGCTCAGGTACTGCGACCGGAGCTGTTCGATCTTGAGGTGGAGCAGCTCGGCGAGCTGACCGATCACCTTGTCGCTGCTGCGCTTCGAGAGGTCACGATCGATGGTGACCGCCCACGACGCCCGGTCGCGCACGAGCACCACGCCGTTGCGATCCTTGATCTCGCCGCGCGGCGTCGGCGTCTGGATCACGCTCGTGCTGTCGAGGACCGCCTGCACCTTCAAGCTGTCTTCCGGCCCCGACTGCAGGAACCACAGACGCACGAGGAGCGTGCTGAACAACGCGACGATGACGACGCCGACGATGCTGACTCGAACGCGGCTGTTGTCGCTCATGCGGTGGGGATGCGCCCCACGCACGACGATCGGGACGACCGATGCGCGCGCTCGAACGCGCCGGTCACGCTATCGGGCGCGTTAGCCCGACGCCGCAGCGCTCGACGAATCCTTGCTCGGCACAGGAGTCTCCCAGGCCGTGCCGCCGAGCCGGCCACCCAGTTCGGGACACTCACCGCTGAACACGCCCCAGCTGCACTCGAATCCGGGCACGACCCATGCGTGCATCATGTAGATGTCGATGAGCAGCACCTTGTGGCCGCCCCGATCTGCGCACTGCTGCGGAGAGACGTCCTCACCCCCGACGACGAAATTCCCGCGCAGGCACAGACCGCCGTTGGCATTGTGCTGGTGCCAGTGATCGTTCGGACCTGCGAAGCCGGGCGGCGGACCGCCGTGGTGGTACACGAGATAGCTGAGCCCGACAATCTTCGAGTCGGGCGCGGTCCCGTCGTACAACAGCTCCGACGGCTTCGACGCATCGAAGCTGCCCGCGAGGGTGATGTTCGTGTAGTGCGCGCCGATGCACGGCACGTACGGCGTGGACTTGTCGTAATGGGCGCCGAGCGCGCTCGCCGTCGTCGGGTACCGCGCAACGACGGCGCGCGCCTCCTTCACCTGCTTCTCCAACTCAACGCGCTGGGCGTGCGTGAGCGTTACCTGCTTCACCATGCCTCGCCCGCCGTGCTCCGAGGCAAGCACGTTCACGTTGCCCTCCGAACCGCCCGCACCGGCGCCGACTTGACCGGGCGATGCCGGCGTCGGAGCGGCAACCTCGCATGGCGACGTTCCGGTCGCGGTCCCGGTGAGCACCTGCAACTCGCCGGCTCGGATCGCGGTCTTCGGCGTCGTGGTGCCCGCAGTGGTCGACGTGGACGCCGCGGGTTTGGTCGCCTGCTTACTCGAGCTCGAGCACCCCGCGAGCAGGATGGCCAATACGGCAAACGTCGCAACGATTCTTGATCTCACGAAGATCCCCCTCGGTACGCGCCGTGAGCCTACGACTTCGGCGCGGCGGTGCGGCATCAGCGGCGAACCCATCCCGTGAGCCGCTCCCTCGGGTCGTGCAGGAGCGCGCCCACGAGCAGGAACACGAAGGGAGCGAGCAGGCCGTCGTAGACCGCCGCGAGCAACACCGTGGCGAACGCGCGGTTCCCGTGGACACCGTCGACGCCCGCCAGCAAGCCGATGCCGACGAACAGCAGGCCCCCGGCAATGCCGCCCAGGAACCCGATCACCGGCGTGAACCACCTCGGAGCGCGCAGCATGCCGCCCTGGAGAACACCCACGGCATATGCAGTCAGCGCATAGGCCAGCGCCGTGAGCCCGAGCGGCGTCGAGAGGAAGAGATCGAAGCCAAGGCCCGCGACGAAGCCGACGATGGCGCCCTCTTCGGGCCCGTGGTCGAACGCCACCGCGACCGCGAGCACCAGACCGAGATCGGGCACCCGCCCGGCGAGGCGCACGTGCGGGAACAGCACGACCTGGACGACGACGGTCAGCGCGAGGAGAGCGATCACGCGCGAGGTGCGCATCAGGGACCCGTCGTCGTCGAGGTCGACGACGACGTCGACGTTGTCGGGAGTGTCGTCGTGGTGGTCGCGATCGGCACGACCGGTCCTTCGCCGGGCACCCACCGCAGCACCAGGACGAAGTCGAGCGCGTCGAAGTCAACGTACGGCTTGACGCGCACCGAGATGCCCAGGCCCGCCTGCTGCTGGTCGACGCGCGTGACGGTGCCGACGGGGAGATCCGGCGGGTAGACGCTGTTGGCGAGGTCCGACGTCACGACGCTGTCGCCCTTGTGCACCTTCGCGGCGGTGTCGAAATCGGCGACGGTCAGCTCGCGGCTACCGGTGTGGCCTTGGGCGATGCCAACCGCGGGATGCTCGAGCGTGCGAACCGCGATCGCGGAGTCGGGATCGATGAGCACGCGCACGGTGCAACCTCCGTGCCACGAGCTCACGACGTGACCGACGACTCCGTCGGGCGCGAGCACGGCCATCCCTTCTTGTACCCCGGCGTCGGTGCCCCGGTCGAGCGTGATCGTCGACTCGAAGTTGCCGGGGCTGCGGTCGATGACGCGCGCCGCCACCGGCTTGGCGTTTTCCTGAACGCTCTGACCGAGGCTCAGCAGGCTGCGCAGCTCTTCGTCTTCTTTCTTCGCGATCGCCGCGTTGCGCTCGCGGCCTCTCAGCACCGCGATCTCATCGCGAAGGCGTCGGTTGTCATGCTTGAGGTGACCGGAGTCGGACACACCGCTCCACCAGTCGCTGATCGGCCGCGCCACCGAGCTGACCGCACCACCGAGCGGTGAGACGATCGCGTGCGCGGCGCGCCCGGCGGCGCCGAGTGGCCCGGATCGGCCGCTGCGGCTGTCGAGGGTGATCAGCGTGATCGAGGTGAGCACGATCAGGGCCAGCACGAACCGGCGCCGATTCGCGCTTCGAGGCCTCGCCATCGCCCGCGGCCCCTCTCGGTTACTGCTGGGTCGAGCTCAGGACACCCTTGAGCACATCGAAATTCTCCAGGCACTGCCCGGAACCCTGCACGACCGAGTACAGCGGATTGGGCGCGATGACGATCGGCATTCCCGTCTCGGCGTTCAACCGCTCGCTCAGCCCGAGCAGCAACGCGCCGCCACCGGTCGCGACGATGCCGCGCGTCATGATGTCGGCCGCGAGCTCGGGCGGCGTCTTGTCGAGCGTGACCTTGACCGTGTCGACGATCGCGGCGACCGGCTCTTCGATCGCTTCCCGAATCTCCTGCGTCGACACGACGATCGTCTTCGGCAATCCGGTGACGAGGTCGCGACCGCGCACCTCCGCGTACAACTCCTCCTGCAAGGGGTACGCGCTGCCGAGCGCGATCTTGATCTCTTCCGCGGTCCGCTCGCCGAGCGCGAGCGCGTACTCCTTCTTGACGTAGTTGATGATCGCGTCGTCGAGCTCGTCGCCCGCGATGCGAATCGATTCGCTGGCGACGATGCCGCCGAGCGAGATGACCGCGACCTCGGTCGTGCCGCCGCCGATGTCGACGATCATGTTCCCGGCGGGCTCGTGTACCGGCAGACCCGCTCCGATCGCCGCGGCCATCGGCTCTTCGATGATGTACGCGGGCTTGCGCGCGCCGGCCTGTTCGGCGGCTTCCTGCACGGCGCGTTGCTCGACACCGGTGATACCGGACGGCACGCAGATGACCATGCGCGGCCGCGACCACTTGCGCGGATGCACGCGCTGGATGAAATAGCGGAGCATCTTCTCGCATATGTCGAAGTCGGCGATCACGCCGTCCTTCAGCGGACGGATCGCGTGGATGTGCTCGGGCGTGCGGCCGATCATCTTCTTGGCTTCGATGCCGACCGCGAGCGGCCGCCCGTCGCGCGTGTTGACCGCAACGACCGACGGCTCGTCGAGCACGACACCGCGACCCCGTACGTAGACGAGCGTGTTCGCGGTTCCGAGATCGACAGCCATATCGCGGCCGAGAAGTCCCGCGTAGAACGGCTCGGGCATCGACGCGGCTCCCTTGCGCCGACGCGGAGTCATGCTTCTCGGAGACTGGCGCGTGCGACCAAGGCTACGAGCCGAACGGTTGGGGCGCCACTCACCCCGCAGTGGCGAGTCGATCACGAGAGACCTGGAAAGAACAGCGCAATCTCGCGCGCGGCCGACTCCGGACCGTCGCTTCCGTGCACGAGATTCTCCGTGAGCTCGATCGCGAGATCACCGCGAATCGTGCCCGGCGCTGCTTCGCGTGGATTCGTGGCGCCCATCATGGTGCGCATCACTTTCCACGCGTCGGGGCCTTCCACCACCATCGCGACCAGCGGCGAGCGGGTGATGAAGGCCACCAAATCGTCGAAAAACGGCTTCCCATCGTGCTCGGCATAGTGCTGCTTGGCCGTGCCGGCCTCGAGCATCCGCTGCTCGAGCGCAACGATCGAGAGGCCCTTGCGCTCGATCCGGCCGACGATCTCGCCCACGAGCCCGCGCTCCACCGCGTCGGGCTTGCAGAGGACGAGCGTGCGTTCGGCGGTCATGGGCGGAGCAGGCTACCGGAGAGGTCGAAACTGGCTCAACGCGGGCAATCAGTCATCCACGAGGATGCCGCGCGCGGCGCCGACGAAATACAGCGATCCGGTGATGACGATCTCACCGTCCGCGGGCGTCGTGAGCAGCGCGCTCGAAATCGCGTCGGCGACGGAGTCGACGACCTCGATCCGCTCCGTCGGGAACCCGAGATCGACGGCGGCGGTCGCGATCAGCTCCGGGTCGAGCGCGCGGGGATTCGGCGGGCGCGCGCACACCAAATGCTCGACATCGTCGAGCCCGACGGCGCGCAGCATGTCGCCCGGATCCTTCTCGCGCAGCAGTCCGACAACGAGCGTGCGCGCCGCGGGCGCGAACTCCTCGGCGAGCGCCCGGCGCAACGCTTCGGCACCGGCAACGTTGTGCGCGCCGTCGAGCAGGACGAGCGGATGACGACCGACGAGCTCGAGTCGCCCGGGCGACCGAACCCGCGCGAACGCACCCCGCACCGCGTCGGGATCGAGTGGCGCGCCGACGAACGCCTCCGCCGCGGCCAGCGCGACCGCCGCGTTGTCGCCCTGGTGCGCGCCGTGCAGGGGAACGAACACATCCGGATAACGGGCGGCGGGCGTGAAGATCTCGAGCATCCGCCCTCCGAACGCAGGCACGTTGGAGCGCGCACCGAAGTCGATGTCGCGTTGCAGCACGCGCGCCGCGTCGCGGTTGGTGAAGATCGGAACGAGATCGGGATCCGTCTCGCCCAACACGAGCGTCGCTCCGTCCTTGACGATTCCCGCCTTCTCCGTCGCGATCTCTGCGGACGTGGATCCGAGAAACGCGACATGGTCGACGCTCACGTTGGTCACGACGGCGACGCGGCCGTCGATCACGTTGGTTGCGTCCCAGGTACCGCCCATGCCGACCTCGACCACCGCGACGTCGATGGCGGCATCCGCGAACCACCGAAACGCAGCCGCGACGACGACTTCGAAGTACGACGGGTCGAGTCCGATCTCCCGCTCCACGAGCGCGACCACACGGAGTTGCTCGTCGAGCTCGGCGTCGCTGATCGGCTCGTCGTTGATCGTCATGCGTTCGTTCACCCGCACCAGATGCGGGCTGGTCGTGGTGCCGATGAGCAGGCCGACGGTCGAGAGGAGCTCCGTGATCATGCGCGTCGCCGAGGTCTTCCCGTTCGTACCCGTCACGTGCACGGCGGGGTACTCGAGCTGGGGCGACCCGAGGTATTGCAGCAGCGCACCGATGCGATCGAGCGTGGGCGCGCCCCGCTCGCGCGTCGGCGCGGGCACGCCGACTCCGGTCTCGAGGTTCACGTGGGCGTCGAGCCACGCCCGAGGCTCGAGCTGGGAGGTCGTCATCGTTCCCGCTCGGTCATGTCCAACACTTGGCGGCTTCGCCGCCGGGCCGTGAGGCCACGCTCGCTGCTCGGCGGGATATCCGCCTCCCGACGCTCGCTCATTCCGGTGGGGCGAGCTCGACCTCGACTCGGAGCTCGGAGCCGACCTCCGTCGTGAGCAGCACGATCTTGCCGGCCTCGCGGAGATCGGATTCAGCGGGCGCGAGGGCGGCCAAGCGCTCGGCCGTGTCGTGCACCACGACGCGTTCAGCGGGTGTCCGCAGCGATCGCTTCGCTTCCGACTTCGCCTTGCGCACGGCCGCGAGCACGTCAGCCGTGACTTCGAACACCAACGGGTCGGCGCCGTCGAGCCGCAACGGCGACGCATCGGGCCATGGCGCGCGGTGCACCGAAGCCGACTCGAACCACGACCAGACCTCTTCGGTGACGAACGGCATGATCGGCGCGAACATCCGGAGCAAGGTCGTCAACGCACCTCGCAACGCGACGGCGGCCGACGCAGCCGGCTCGGGCCCGACCCCACCGTACGCGCGGCCTTTCACGAGCTCGACGTAGTCATCACAGAACGACCAGAAGAACCGTTCGGTGCGCTCGAGCGCGCGCGCGTAGTCGAACGAACCGAAGGCGGTGGTGGCGTCGTCGACGAGAACGGCGAGCGTTGCGAGCATCGACCGGTCGAGGGGCTCGGTGACCAACGTGAGATCTTCGGTGTTCGACGCGTTCTCACTCGCGATATTCAGCGTGAACTTCGACGCGTTGAGAATCTTGATCGCGAGCTTGCGGCCGATCTTCATGATCCCGAAGTCGACCGCGGTGTCGACCGCCGGACGCCCGTTGCACGCCCAGTACCGCAGCGCGTCGGGACCGTACTCGTCGACGAGCGGCATCGGCGTGACGACGTTGCCCTTCGACTTCGACATCTTCTTGCGATCCGGGTCGAGTACCCATCCATTGATGTTGGTGTCCGACCACGGCAGCCCGCCGTGCTCGAAACGAGAGCGCACCACGGTGTCGAACAACCAGGTGCGGATGATCTCCGGACCCTGCGGTCGAAGATCCATCGGGAAGGTGCGCTCGAAGAGATCGGGGTCGTCGACCCACCCGGTCACGATCTGGGGCGTCAACGACGACGTCGCCCACGTGTCCATGACGTCGGGATCCTCCGCGAAACCGCCGGGCCGGCCGCGCTGGTCGGCGGTGAAACCGGGCGCCACGTCGGAGGAGGGATCAACGGGCAGGTCGTCCTCGGCGGGGAGGATCGGGTCGCGGTAGTCGGTCTTGCCGTCGGCATCGACGCGGTACCAGACCGGGAACGGGACACCGAAGTACCGCTGACGGCTCACCAGCCAATCGGAGTTGAGCCCTTCGATCCACGTGTCGTAGCGGGCGCGCATGTGCGGTGGATGCCACCGCAACTCACCGCCGAGCTTCAGCAACTCGGCGCGCAGCTCGGGATCGCGACCGCCGTTGCGGAAGTACCACTGGCGGGAAGTGACGATCTCGAGCGGGCGGTCGCCGCGCTCGTAGAACTTCACGGGGTGCGAGATCGGACGCGGCTCCCCCTCGAGCTCGCCCGACTCGCGCAGCTGCTCCACGACGATCTTCTGCGCCTGCTTGATGTTCTTGCCCGCGGCTTGCGCGTACGCGGCCGCGCCACCGTTGGGGAATCCCTCAGGCGGCTCGGCCTTGAGGCGGCCGTCGACCCCGATGATGGCGCGCGTGGGAAGTTGGAGCTCGCGCCACCACACGACGTCGGTGGTGTCACCGAACGTGCAGATCATCGCGATGCCGGTTCCCTTCTCGGGATCCGCCAGACGATGCGCGAGCACGGGAACACGCGCGCCGTACAACGGCGTCGACACCTCGCTACCGAACAGCGGTTGGTAGCGCTTGTCGTCGGGATGCGCGACGAGGGCGACGCACGCGGCGAGCAGCTCGGGACGCGTCGTGTCGATCAACACATCTCCCGCGCCGTCGGCCCGATGAAAGCGCAACGCGTGATACGCGCCGGCAATCTCCCGATCTTCGAGCTCGGCTTGCGCGACCGCAGTGCGCATGTCGACGTCCCACAACGTCGGCGCGTCGGCTTGGTAGGCCTCGTCGCGCGCGAGATTGCGCAGGAACGCGCGCTGGCTGGTGCGCCGCGCCGCGGTGCCGACCGTCGTGTAGGTCAGCGTCCAGTCGACCGACAGACCCAACCGGCACCACAATGCTTCGAACGCCTTCTCGTCCTCTGCGACCAGGCGCGCGCACAACTCGAGAAAGTTCGGCCTCGAGATCGGAATCGGCTCCTTGGGCGGGGAATCCGGCGGGACGAACGACGCGTCGTACGGAAGGTGCGGATCACAGCGCACGCCGTAGTAGTTCTGCACGCGGCGTTCGGTCGCGAGCCCGTTGTCGTCCCATCCCATCGGATAGAAGACCTCGCGCCCCAGCATGCGCTGAAAACGCGCGATCGAGTCAGTTTGGACATAACCGAACACCGAGCCCATATGTAGCGATCCGCTCACCGTCGGCGGCGGCGTATCGATCGAGAACACGTCGGCGCGGGCTCGGGATCGGTCGAACCGATACGTCCCGTCGGTCTCCCAGCGCGCAGCCCAGCGCTCGTCTATGCCCTCGAGCGTCGGTTTGTCGGGGACGCCCGTCGTCATCTTGTCGAGTCTAGGAGCGATGCCGCGATGTTTGAGTTTGGCGCGATCCGGGGATACCTGCCCGACCCGGGCGTTGACGCAACGCGGAGATTGCGTCGACGCATCGATCAGTCGATACTGCGACGACCGGGCGCCGGGACGGACCCCAGGCGCGAGACAGGAGCGGATGATTCCCCTACCCCCCCGCGGCACGCGCCGCGTCGCAAGCCTGGCCCTCGCGATCGTGATGACGTTGTTCATGAGTGCGCCGGCCTTCGGCGCGCCCGCGTCGCGAACTCGTTACCTCGGCTCCGCGCAACACTTCGGACTCAATCAGCCGATCGTCGGCATGGCCGCGACGCCGACCGGCCACGGCTACTGGCTCGTCGCCGCCGACGGCGGCGTCTTCAGCTTCGGCGACGCGCGCTTCCTCGGGTCGACCGGCAGCCTGCGTCTCAATCAACCGATCGTCGGGATGCGCGCCACGCCATCGGGCAAGGGCTACTGGCTCGTCGCCCGAGATGGCGGCATCTTCACGTTCGGCAACGCGCGCTTCCTCGGGTCGACCGGCGACCTTCGCCTCAGTCAACCGATCGTCGGCATGGCCGCGACACCGACCGGCCTCGGCTACTGGCTCGTCGCCGGCGACGGTGGCGTCTTCACGTTCGGCAGCGCGCGATTCCGCGGCGCCGCAACGAACCGCGCTGACCCCACGCCGATCGTCGGCATCGCACCGACGCCGTCCGGTCGCGGCTACTGGGTCGCGAACGCGGCGGGGGGAACGAGCGCGTTCGGCGATGCGCGCCCGTTCGGGACGCGGCTCGCCCCGGCCCAGAGCGACGTCGTCGCGATCGCCGCGTCACCGCGCTACGGGTACTGGGTCACGACCCGGGACGGAGTCGTCGGCACGTCCACCGCCAGTCTCGTGAGCCCGGCCGGCGGCCCGGGAGCCATCGCGTTCGAGTTGCTGCGCCGGATGAACGACGAACGAGCCGCGCGTCACCTGCGTCCGCTCACGTGGGATCCGCAGCTCGCGGGCTATGCCAACAGCTGGGCATACACGCTGGCCGCGTCGAACCCGATCCGCCATCAGAACCTCGGGGCGCTCCTCGTCGGTACCAACGGAAGGCTCGAGGAGGTCGGTGAGAACCTCTTCGCCGGAATCGGCACCGACGCCGACGCGGGAACGGCCCACCTCGCGCTGATGGGCTCGGCCGTTCACCGCGAGAACCTGCTGATGCCGCAGGGTCAGCTCGTCGGGATCGGCGCGGTTTGCAGCGGCGGCAGGCTCATCGTGGTCGAAGACTTCGGGATCAACATGGGTGCACCGCTTCCACCGGCCAACCCGGCCGCGCCTCCCGCGCTGCCCGTCGTCGCAACCAATCCCGCCGGCGCGCACTGCTAGAGGTGCTGGATACGCTCACGCCCTCGTGAGCTCCGCGCTGCTCTGCTCGCACATCACGCTCGACCTCGACGGCACGCGCGTGCTCGACGACGTCAGCTGGGAGATCCGCGCCGGCGAACGATGGGTCGTGCTCGGTCCGAACGGCGCGGGCAAGACGACGCTGCTCCGAATCGCCGCCCTTTACCAACACCCCACGAGCGGAACCGTCGACGTGTTGGGGCAACGACTCGGCCGGTGCGACGTACGAGCCCTACGCGAACACATCGCGTTCTCGTCCCCCGCACTCGCGGCCCGCCTCGAAGCCAGCATGACGGCGACCGAGGTCGTGATGACGGCGCGCTACGCCGCACTCGCCCCCTGGTGGCACCAATACACCGACAAGGACCGAAGCCGCGCGATCACGTTGCTCGAACGCTTTCGCTGCGGCGCGCTCGCCGACCACAAACTCCCCACCCTGTCCGCCGGCGAACGCCAACGCGTCCTGCTCGCCCGAACGCTGATGACCGACCCCGCCCTCGTCCTCTTCGACGAACCCACCGCCGGCCTCGACGTAGCCGGCAGAGAAGAGCTCATAGCCGACCTCACAACGTGGGCCGAAGACGAAACCGGCCCACCCCTGGTCCTCGTAACCCACCACGTAGAAGAAATCCCCCCCGCCTTCACCCACGCCCTCATCCTCAAAGCCGGCAAAGTCGCAGCAACAGGCGCGCTGGAAGCAACGGTGACCAGCGAAGCAATGACCGCCGCCTTCTCCCTCCCCCTCCAAATAACAGAGCGCGACGGAAGATTCACCGCACGCCTGGCTTAGCCGAGAGCGGGTCGGCGGTAGTTGCCAGAGGCCGACACGCACACGCAACTAAGCCGTGCGGCGTGACTCGTCTTCCGTAACGAGCGTCGGCGCGACCTTCGAAAGCACGACCTCGCGATCAACGATGCACTTCACAACGTCAGCACGCGAAGGCAGGTCGTACATCACCTCGAGCAACGACTCCTCGAGGATGGCGCGCAACCCACGAGCACCGGTCGCACGCTTGAGCGCTTCGTCGGCGATCGCGTCGAGTGCGTCGTCGGAGAACACCAGTTCCACGTCGTCGAAGTGGAAGAACTTCTGGTACTGCTTCACCAGCGCGTTCTTGGGCTCGATGAGGATCCGCATGAGCGCGTCCTTGTCGAGGTTGTGCACGACGCCGACGACGGGCAGACGGCCGACGAACTCGGGGATGAGCCCGAACTTGAGCAGGTCTTCGGGGAGCACGTCGGCCAAAAGGCGGCCGAGCTCTTGGAGATCGTCGCCGCGGCGCACGTCGGCACCGAAACCGATGCCGCGCTTGCCGACGCGGGACTCGATCATCTTGTCGAGCCCGGCGAACGCACCGCCGCAGATGAAGAGGATATTGGTCGTGTCGATCTGGATGAACTCTTGGTGGGGGTGCTTGCGGCCACCTTGGGGGGGAACGGAAGCTGTCGTCCCCTCGAGGATCTTCAGCAGTGCCTGCTGCACACCCTCGCCCGAGACGTCACGCGTGATCGACGGGTTCTCGGCCTTGCGAGCGATCTTGTCGATCTCGTCGATGTAGATGATCCCGGTCTCGGCCTTCTTGACGTCGTAGTCGGCGGCCTGGATCAGCTTGAGGAGAATGTTCTCGACGTCTTCGCCGACGTATCCGGCCTCGGTGAGCGCGGTGGCGTCGGCGATCGCGAACGGAACCTTCAACATGCGCGCCAACGTCTGCGCGAGCAGCGTCTTGCCGCAACCGGTCGGACCGATGAGCAGGATGTTCGACTTCTGCAGCTCGACGTCGGGGTCGCCGTACGCGCCGGCTTGCACGCGCTTGTAGTGGTTGTAGACCGCAACCGACAGGATCTTCTTCGCCTGCTCCTGGCCGATGATGTAGTCGTTCAGGTAGCCGTAGATCTCGCGCGGCTTCGGAAGATCGTCGAACCGGACCTCGGTGCCCTGCGACAGCTCTTCCTCGATGATCTCGTTGCAGAGATCGATGCACTCGTCGCAGATGTAGACGCCGGGACCGGCGATCAGCTTCTTGACCTGCTTCTGGCTCTTCCCACAGAAAGAGCACTTGAGCAGATCGCCACCGTCACCGAACTTCGCCACCGAAGCCCTCCTACCCCAGACTCAACATCAGCGACTCAGGGCCGCTGCTAGTTCGTGCTGTCTGCGGACGGTACCGCAGCCAGCTCACGGTTGGTGATGACCTCGTCGACCAGACCGTAGTCGGCTGCATCGATCGCGCTCATGATGAAGTCGCGGTCGGTGTCCTTCTTGACGCGCTCCACCGGTTGCCCGGTGTGGAACGCGAGAATCTCGTCGAGCAACTCGCGCATGCGTGTGATCTCGCGCGCCTGGATCTCGATGTCGACCGCCTGGCCGGAGGCGCCACCGTGCGGCTGGTGGATGAGCACTCGGGCGTGCGGGAGAATGAAGCGCTTGCCGGGCGCGCCGGATGCGAGGAGCACCGCCGCGGCCGACGCGGCCTGGCCGATGCAGATCGTCTGCACGTCGGGCTTGATGTACTGCATCGTGTCGTAGATCGCGAAGAGGCCCGTGATCTCGCCGCCGGGCGAGTTGACGTACATCACCACGTCCTTGTCGGGATCTTCCGATTCGAGGATCAGCAGCTGGGCGATGATCAGGTTGGCAACGGTGTCGTCGACCGGCGTGCCCAGGAAGATGATGCGGTCGTTCGCGAGTCGCGAGTACGGATCCCATTCCATGCGTCCGCGCGGCGTGTCCTGGATGAACCGCGGCATCGGGACGTATTGGCCACGCGGCGGCTGGTTGTACTTCGGCTCGGTCACGCCTCGGACCTTTCGTCAGGGGGTTCGTCGGGTTTTGCGTCGTCTGCGCTTGCGTTTTGGTCGACGGGTTGGGGCTCGTCGGGAATCGTGAGGTCGATCACGTTCCCCTCCTCGTCGACCACCGTGCTGTGCTCGACGAGGAATTCGAGCGCCTTCCCACGGGCAAGATCAGAGCGTACCGTCTCCAGCACACCCCTCCGTTCTAAGTCGCGCCGTACCTTTTCGACCTTCTCCTCCAGGCGATCGGCCAGACGCACGATCTCGGCCTCTACCTCATCGTCAGTCGGTTCGATGTCTTCCTGCGCGACCACGGCGCGTAGCGCCAGGTCAGCGAGTACGGCCCGAACCGCACCTTCACGTACTTCGTCGATGAAGGCCTGCGGCTCCTGACCGGTGGCCTCGAGATACTGCTCGAGCGACGCGTTCTGATGCTGCAAACGGTGCGCAAGATCTTCGACGCGTCGACGCGTCTCGTCGTCGACGAGAACTTCCGGCGCGGGGACGGGAACGAGATCGGCGACCGCCTCCAACACCTTGTCGCGCGCGCCCATTTGCGCCTGCAACTTCTGCACGACCTCGAGTCGCTTGCGAATGTCGGCGCGCAGCTCGTCGACGGTGTCGAACTCGCTTGCTTCGTCGACCCACTCGTCGGTGAGGTCGGGCAGCACCTTGTGCTTGGCTTCCTTCACGAGAACGCGGAAGCTCGCGTCTTCACCGGCGCGATCGCCGAAGCGCTCGGGCAACGTCGCGTGGAACTCGAGGATCGCACCCGGACGCGTGCCGTGGAGCTGTTGATCGAGCTCGGGAACAACCATGTCGGATCCGACGCGGTAGAGAAAGTCGGTTGCGGTGAGGCCCTCGACCGCCTCCCCGCCGATCGACCCCGTGATGTCGATGGTCGCGTACGACTCGTCGATGAGCGGCTGATCGGAGTCGGTGAGGTCGGCGAAGCGATCACGGAGGCGGTCGACCTGCTGGTCGACCTGCTCGTCGCCCACCGGCTCGAACGGCAACTCGACCCGGAGCTCGTCGTACCCGACGAGCTGCACCTGCGGTCGCACTTCGACGACTGCTTCGAACTCGACATCGCCGTCGGCCTGGCCGGCGGTGACCTCGATCTCGGGCGGCGCGATCACGTCGACGTCATGCTCCGTGACCGCGTCGACGTAGAACTCGGGCAGGGAGTCCCGCAAGGCCTGCTCGCGTGCCATGTCGGTTCCTAGGCGGGCCTCGAGCAACTTGCGCGGCGCCTTCCCCGGCCGGAATCCGGGCACACGAACTTCCCGCGCGAGCTTCTTGAACGCGGCATCGATCGCGCGCTCGAATTCGTCGGCCGGCACCGTGACGTGGAGCTTGACCTTGTTGCCCTCGACCGACTCGACCGTGCTCTGCATAAGGAGGAGGCAGTGTATCGAGGAGGCCGCGTCTACTCGGCTACGAGCTACGGCCCTCCATCACGCGCCAACGGGTCGCGACTGCCGGGCCAACGCTGCACGCCTGGCCTTAGGATCGAATCGTGACCGACCTGCGCGAACGCGTCGCCATTGTCACCGGCGCGGGACGCGGCATCGGCCGTGCCTACGCTGTGCGGCTCGCGGCATACGGAGCGCGGATGGTCGTGAACGATGCGGGCGTCGCGACCGACGGCAGCTCGACCGCCGAGGATCCCGCCGCCGAGGTCGTGGCCGAGATCGAGAGCGCGGGAGGTGAGGCGATCGCGCAGCGCGGTGACATCGCGGACGCGACGATCGCCGACGATCTCGTGCAGTGCGCGCTCGATACCTGGGGACGGCTCGACATCGTCATCAACAACGCGGGATTCGGCCGGCCGCGCATGGTGTTCAACCTCGGCGACGAGGAATGGGACGACGTGATCCGCGTTCATCTGCGCGGCACGTTCGTGGTGTCACGCCCCGCGTGTCGCCACTGGCGCGCGCAGGCGAAGGAGCACGGCACGACGTATGGCCGGCTGATCAACACCGCCACCGGTCTTCTGCTCTACGGCGGCGCCGGACAGTCGAACTATGTCGCCGCCAAAGCGGGCATCAACGCGTTCACCGAAGCAGTGGCGACGGAGATGGCGCCCTACGGCGTCACCGCCAACTCGATCATGCCCGGCGCCAACACCCGCTTGGCGCAGATCGGCTGGCGGACCCAGCGCTCGATCGACGACGAAGGCGGAACCGACCACGCGCAAGCGATGCGCGACCCGGTGCACGTGGCCGAGCTCGGATGCTTTCTCGCGTCACCCGAAGCCGGCGGCATCTCCGGCCAGACGTTCCAGGTACACGGCGGAACGATCGAACACGTGCTGACGTGGCGGGTCAATCGCACCTGGCGGCGAGACGATCGCGGATTCCGAGCCGACGATCTCGCCGGGGAGCTCCCGCTCGACGCCGGCGCCAAAGTCGCCGACCGCCCACCCCCCGAGTGGACCGCTTCCCGCCCGGCGTCGCGGTAGACGTCAAACCGCGCGGCCCGCGAGATGGCCGTCGGAGATCGCGCGGTCGGCGAGGCGAGGAACGACCGCGTCGCCGACCCGGCGCACGTCGGGCAGCACGTCACGGAGCGCGAAATAGAGCGAGTCATTCGCGACGCCGTGGGTACGTATCACGACGTGGTCCGCGGGGAGCGTGTCGATCGCGTACGACATCACGTCGGCGACCGTCACCTCGTGCGCGCCGATGGACACGACCGCGGTGTTCGGCCGCCAGCGCACGCCGGCTCGCACCGCGCGGGGCAGAGCCTTCTGCATGGTCTCCGCGTCGAGCAGCAGCGGCGAATGCAACGGCGTCACGACGGTTACCTGGTGCGCGCGTTCGGCGAGGTAGTGGCCGACGCCGATCGCCTCGATGTGGCCGATCGCGTCGAGGATGACGATGTGCTCGCCGAGCGAATCGGCCTCGAGCAGCGCCCGTTCGTGATCGATGACCCACGCCTGGTCGGAGCCGGCGACCGGCATGCTGTGCGACTTCGACGGTGTGTCGACCGCGGCGTGGCCACCGGTCGCGACGATCACTGCGTCGGGAGCGAGCGCGAGCACGGAATCGACACCGGCCTCGACGCCGAGCCGGACGTCGACGCCGCGCCGGACGCACTCGTCGGCTCGCCAGTCGGCAAAGGCCGCGATCTCGGCGCGACCGGGGAGCATCGCGGCGAGCCGGATCTTTCCTCCCAGCTGCGCGGACCGTTCGAGCAACGTGACGTCGTGTCCGCGGGCGGCGGCGACCCAGGCCGACTCGAGCCCGGCGGGTCCGCCACCCACCACGACGACCCGTTTGCGTGTGGACGCTCGCCGCAGCGTGCCGGAGCCGAGCGTCGATTCGCGTCCGACACTCGGATTCGTCACGCAGGTGATCGGGTAGCCCTGCGTGAGGTTGCCGTAACAGCCTTGGTTGCAGCCCGTGCAGGCTCGGATCTCGCCGGCGCGTTCAGTGCTCGCCTTGCGCACCCATTCCGGATCGGCGATCAACGCGCGCACGAGCGTGATCGCGTCGGCTTCGTCGCGCTCGAGAACACCTTCGGCTTCGTCGGGCGTCAGGATCCGGTGCACGGCGAACACCGGCACGTCGGGGATCGCACGCTTGACGACCGCGGTCGCGCCGACACCGAGCAGATGGGGCGAGTACATCGGTCGGACCATGCCGATGCCCGACGTACCGACGCTCACATTCACGAAGTCGACGAGACCGGCTTTCGCCAGCGCGGTCGCGATCGCGGCGCAGTCGTCGGGACCCAACCCGTGGCCGTCACGTTTCTCTTCGTCGCCGACGAGACGCACGCCGACCGCGATGCCATCGCCGGCTGCATCGCGCACCGCTTCCAGCACCTCAGCCGCGAACCGCAGCCGGTTGTCGAACGACCCGCCGTACTCGTCGGTGCGTTGATTGTGCGCGGGCGACAGGAACTCGTGGATCAGATAGCCGTGCGCGGCATGGACTTCGATGCCGTCAAACCCGCCGTCGGCCGCATGACGCGCGCTGTGGCCGAAGTATTCGACGACCTCCCGAATCTCGTGCGGCTCGATCGGCTTCGACGCCTCCATGTGGTTCGCGATCCCCGATGCCGACCACACCGGCAATCGAGACCAGGTGGCGTGATTGACGCCGCCGTTGTGTGCGAGCTGCAAGAACGCGAGCGCGCCGTGCTCCCGGATTTGCTCACTGACGCGCCGAAGCGGCGGGACGCAGTCGGGATCCCAGACCGCGGCGTTGTTGTGCATCTGATACGCAGTGGTCGGATGCACCTGCGCCTGGCCCGCGATGACCGTGCCGACCCCACCTCGTGCGTATTCGGCGAGGTAGCGCCCGTAGCGCTCGCCGTAGAACCCGGGTTCGCCGTACGTCCGGGCGGGCTCGGTGTACATCGTGAAATGCGCGCCGCAGACGACCCTATTTCTCGCCTCGAGCGGGCCGATACGAAGAGGCGACAGGAGAAGCGGGAAGTTCACGCCGTCAGACTCGCGCGTGCTCGCAACGCGAGTCCCGACCTAGGAGCGGTCGTGAGTGCGAGGAATGCGGAGCTCAGTCGGACTTGGACTTGTCCGACTTCTCGTCGGCGCCCTCTTCGAGGCCCTTCTTGAACTCTCGCTGGGCGGAGCCGAGCCCCCTGGCCAACTTGGGCAGCTGTGAACCGCCGAACAAGACGAGCACG
>JBBQER010000039.1:0-33396 GCA_038320885.1 Acidimicrobiia bacterium | reverse complement strand
GGTGATGAGTCCGCGGCTCCGCCGCGGGTGACCGTCTTGCCTCGCGCGGTCGATCTCGTCGAGGGCGCGCGCGTGCAGATCGCGGTCGCCGGATTCGCGCCGGGCGAGCGTGTGCACGCAACGTTGTGTGCGGCGCCCGCTACCTACGGAGCCGAGCGTTGCGGCAAGCCCGGTCCGGTCACTTCGTTCGAAATCGATGCCCTCGGCAACGGGCAAACCGCGTTCGTCGTCAGACAGAGCCACGTCGGATCCGAGAGAGTGTTGTGCGGACGTGAGGCGCAGTGCGGCATCGTCGTCGCCCATCAGGATTCGTCGTTACCGGCGCCCGTCGCTCCGATCGCCTTCGCGGCCGGACCGTCGGCGAGGTACGACCTCACGCGATCGCTCGCGGGCTTCGGCGGCGCGTTCGCACTCCTCGGGTTGGCCTTCCTCCTCGTGCGCTGCACAGACTGGCGCAAGCCCACCGAAGCCGACACGCCAGATCTCGATCGCGCCACATTCGTCGAAGAGGACTGATGACCGCGCCCGCTCAAGCGTCGTCGGCGTCGCCGGTACGGCCGTGCTTCCAGTAGCCGCGCACTGACGTTTGCGGTCGCGGCATCCCGCGCGCTTCGAAGAGGTACTTGCGAATGCGCTGCACCGCCGCCGCTTCGCCGGCGACCCAGACCCGGGCTTCGGGAACCAGGGCGGCGGCGCGGACCGCGGCCACGAGCGCGTCGCCCGGAGTCGCGCCGCGCGGCAGGTCACACCACTCCACGTCGGCGCGCGGATGTTCCGGCAGCGCGAGCCGGCCGTCGGGCTCCGCCGCCTCGACACACACGTGCACGGACGTCTCCGCGGGTAGCGCTTCGAGCAGCTGACTGATGGCCGGGATCGCAGTCTCGTCGCCACCGAGCAGGTAGGCGGGCGCGTCGCGGTTGACGGTGTAGCCGCGACCCGGCCCGGAGATCGCGGCGCGCTGACCGGGCTCGGCCGTCGCCGCCCATGTCGACGCCACACCCGCACCGTGCACGACGATCTCGAGCGCGAGACCGCCCACATCGGAATCGGCGCGCCGCGGCGTGAACGTCCGGATCGTGGGGCGGCGCCCGTCGGGCAGGAGGAACTCGTTGCCGTTCCACGTCGGCAGGACGAACTCGCTCGCGCCGGGCGACGGGAGCAGCAGCCGCACGCTGGCCGCGGGCTCACCAACGGTCATCTCCTCGAGATCCTGCCCGGCGAGCGTGACGCGCACCATGCGCGGTCCGATCGGCTCGACCCGGCGTACCTCTACGTCGCGGTACCGCGGCGGTTCACGGCGAATGCGCGTCGGCTTCGGAGTCGGATCGGCGCCATTCATCTCGACCAGCGTCGCGCGTCCGGTCGACGCGACGGAGATGGAACGCGATCACGACGCTCGCGATCGCGGCCCAGAAGCACCACAGCGAGACGAAGCCGCTGACCGTCAGCCACATCAACAATGGGGTGACCACGAGGTTCACGGCACCGAGCGCGGCGAGATCGCGATGGCTCGACGCCAGCAGTGCTCCGCACGCCGCGATCACGTAGAGCACGGTCCACTGGCGCCCGAGGTCACCCACTGCGTCGACCCCGTACGAGATGCGGTGACGTTGGATCTGCGCATTGACCGGTCCCCGGAAGATCGCGATCGCGAGGGCGGCTGACACCGTCAGCCCGATGCCGGCGAATGCGCCGATCACCCGGCGGCGGACCGGGGATCGCTCGACGAGATCGACCGCGATCGGCAACAGGGCGGGGAGTGCGACGAACGCGAAGAGCAGCCAGATCCACACGGCGAGCCGTTCGATCGACTCCGAAACGTGACCTTGCAAACCCCACCACACGAACGCCTCGGTCAACTGGTGGAGCCCGAAGAGCAAGGGGAGCGCGGCCAGCGGGATCTGCTTGGGCGACTCGACGTGGCGCAGCGCGTCGACCCCGACCGCGACGATGATTGCTCCGGCGACCGCGTCAGCTTCGGGAGCGAAGCACATGGCTGTCCCTCGGGCGTCCGGTCGTCGTGACGAACCGCGCTACCGCAGAGGGCGCATGCCGCGGATGGTGGCCCTGTCAGGGTACGCCACCCGGGCGTTAGCATTTCCGCCATGACGTCTCTCCTGCCCGACCTCGCCTTCCTGCCCACGTTCGATTCCGTCGAGGCCGAGCGCCTGCACCGCAAGCAGCGGCTCGCGGCGTCGTTCCGGTTGTTCGGCAAGTTCGGCTTCGACGAGGGCATCGCCGGTCACATCACGGTTCGCGATCCCGAGCACGCCGATCGCTTCTGGGTCAATCCCTTCGGGATGAACTTCAAGCACATCCGCGTGTCGGATCTGATCTGCGTCGACCACACCGGAGCGGTTGTCCAGGGCAACGCCACGGTGAACACCGCCGCCTTCGCGATCCACTCGCAGGTGCACGCGGCCCGGCCCGACGTCGTCGCCGCCGCCCACTCGCACTCGCTGCACGGCAAGGCGTGGTCGTCGTTGGGCCGGTACCTCGACCCGATCACGCAGGACGCATGCGCGTTCTTCGAAGATCACGGCCTGTTCGACGATTTCACCGGCGTCGTGCTCGACGTCGAGGAGGGCAAGCGCATCGCCGCGGCACTCGGCGACAACAAGGCGGTGATCCTGCGCAATCACGGACTGTTGACGGTCGGCCACTCGGTCGATGGCGCGGTGTGGTCGTTCATCACGATGGAGCGATCGTGCCAGGCGCAGCTGCTCGCCGATGCCGCGGGCACTCCTGTGCTGATCGACACCGACACCGCGCGCAAGACCTACGGACAGATCGGCTCGCCGCTGGGTTGCCATATGTCGTTCCAGCCGTTGTGGGACATGATCACCCGCGAGCAGCCCGACCTCTTCGACTGACATGGCCAACACTGTGGTGATCAAGAAGGCCGTTGAAGTCGGCCCGGCCAGCGTCGTACGGCTCGGCGATCAAGAAGAGTGGCGCTCGACCTGCGGCATGCGACGCGACTTCGTGCGCACCGGCAAGGACGAGCCGGTGTGGTTCCACTACATGCGCATCAGCGACTCTCACAAGCACATGCACAAGCGCACCACCGAGTACTACTACGTCACCGAAGGCGTCGGCGAGATCGAGCTCGACGACGAGACGGTCCCTATCGCGAAGGGCGACATGATCATCATTCCGCCCGGCGTCGCCCACACTGCGCGTCCCACCACCGACGCCGAGCTGCACGTGCTCATCATCGTCGTCCCACCGGCCGGCGGCGACGGCAACGACCAGTTCGACGTATGAGGTGCGCCTCGACGGCGTGATCCCCGCCACCGTCCTGCCGATGACCGCCGGCGGCGCAATCGACGAGCCCGGCCTGCGCCGGTACGTGCGTTGGATCGCCGCGCAGGGACCGGTCGCGCTCGCGGTCAACGCCGATACCGGCGAAGGTCCGAACCTCGAGCCCCAAGAGCGCGTGCGCGTGATCGAGATCGCCCGCGAGGAGACCGACCTCCCGTTGGTGACCGGCCTGTTCCATCCCGACGAGGCCGACGACGCCCTCCGGGCCGGAGCGGTTGCCGCGTTGGTCTTCCCCGTCGCCGAAGACGTCGTGAGCTACCACCGCGCGATCGCCGCGTGCGGCATCGGGGTGATCGCGTTCCAACTCCAACCGGCGCTCGGCGGGGTCGAGTACTCCCGCAAGACGATCGAACGGGTAACGGCACTCGACGGGGTCATCGCGATCAAGGAGGCGTCGTTCGACCGTGACCGCCTTGCCGAAACGGTGAAGGTCTCCGCCAAGCCCGTGCTCACCGGCAATGACAACTTCATCCTGGAGTCGTTCGAGCTGGGCTGCGTCGGAGCGCTCATCGGGTTCGGCGCCGTCCACACCGCGGAGCAGGTCGCGATGATCGCCGATTGGCAGCGCGGCGCGCTCGGCGACGCTCGGGCCGCGAGCGAACGGCTCCAACCGATTGCCGACGCGATCTTCGCCCCGCCCGTTGCCGACTATCGCCGGCGCCTCAAGGAACTGCTCGTGGAACAAGGGGTCATCGACGCTGCGCACATGCGGCCCACGCGGCCGTGAAGTTCGGCATCTTCCTCCCGTCGTTCCTCACATCCGACTCCCGGCCCGGTGGCGGCGATGTCCGCGACTTCGCGCGCGCGGCGGAAGACCTCGGCTTCGACTCGGTCTGGATCACCGACCACATCGTGACCGCGCGCCGCTTCTACAGGGTGAGCTGGCTCGACTCGCTGATGACGCTCGCGCACGTGGCGGCGGTCACCGAACGCGTCAAGCTCGGAACGTCGATTCTCATCCTGCCCGTGCGCCCACCCGCGGTGCTGGCCAAGGAGATCGCGACCCTGCACTGGCTGTCCGGCAACCGCTACATCTACGGAATCGGAACCGGTTTGTATGGCCCCGAGTTCGAAGCCTGCGGTGTGCACAAACGTGACCGCGGCGCGCGCACCGACGAAGTGCTCGCGGCGACGCTCGATCTGTTCGCCGGTCCCGACGTGCACTTTCACAGCCGGCACTACGACCTCGACGGCGTCACCGTCGAGCCCCACCTCGACGACCCACCGCCGGTATGGGTCGCGGGGGGCAGCCAGCTCGCGCACGAGACGTCACCGGAGTTCGGCGGCATGCATCCGAACGTGCTGCGGCGCATCGCGAACGCCGACGGATGGATCGCGCGACCAACGTGTCCGCCCGAGCTCATCGCGCAGGATCTCGCCGAGATCCGCACCGCGCGCGCGAGCGACGCGCCGCCCATCACGGTCGCCCACGAGAACTTCACCTGGATCGAAGAGTCGAACGACCGCGCCGGGGTCACAGCGATTCAACAGGAACGCTTCGGTACGATCGTGAGCGACGAGCGCCCGTGGGAGTACATCGAGCAGGTGTACATGCCGGGAACCGTCGACGAGATCCAAGCGAAGGTTCAAGCGCGCGTCGACGTCGGGGTCGAGTACATGATGCTGCACACGCTCACGACCGACATCGAGCAGGTTCGGCTGATCGCGAAGCACGTCGTCGCGCCATTCACTTGATGAGACCGACATGACGTCGCACATAACGGTCGAGTGGTGGGCGTGGGTCGCCGTTATCGGGTTCATCCTCGCGATGCTCGCGGTCGACCTGCTGTTCTTCCACCGCGAAGCGCACGAGGTCTCGATCAGCGAGGCTGCGACCTGGAGCGGCGTTTGGATCGGTCTCTCGCTCATCTTCGGCGGCATCGTGTGGGCGACGCTCGGCGGCCAGGCCGCGGGCGAGTACATCTCGGGTTACCTCATCGAGAAGAGCCTCTCGGTCGACAACCTCTTCGTCTTCGCGCTGTTGCTCAACTACTTCGCGGTCCCGATCGCGCATCAACACCGGTTGTTGTACTGGGGTGTGCTCGGTGCGCTCGTCGCCCGCGCGGGGTTCATCTTCGCCGGCGTCGCGTTGCTCGACGCGTTCCATTGGACCATCTACGTGTTCGGCGCGCTGCTCGTGACAACCGGCGCGCGGATGGCGACGCACAGCGATACGGAGGTACACCCGGATCGCAATCCGGTGCTGAACCTGCTGCGCCGGATCGTGCCCATCACCGACGAGTACCACGAACAGCACTTCTTCGTTCGTCGGGAGGGCCGGCGCTGGGCGACGCCGTTGCTGGCGGTCCTGGTGGTCATCGAGACCACCGACGTGGTGTTCGCGATCGACTCGATTCCCGCGATCTTCGCGATCACCCGCAACACGTTCCTCGTCTTCACCTCGAACGCATTCGCGATCCTCGGACTCCGCGCGCTCTACTTCCTGCTCGCCGGGTTCCTCGGGCGCCTCAAGTATCTGAACGTCGGCCTGGCGGCGGTGCTGGTGTTCGTCGGCATCAAGATGCTGCTCACCGACGTGTACCACGTCCCGGTGTGGGCGTCGTTGCTTGCCATAGCTTCGATGATCGGCGTCGCGGTCGCGTTCTCGCTCAAACGTTCGTCGTAACCCGATCGCTCTCGCGTCGCCCGGCCGCGACCGGCGCGGCGCGGCGCCCGTGTCTGCCCCGTCCGCCCGAGACGTGCACGACCGTGAGGAACATCAGGATCGCGACCGATCCGACGCACACCAACTCGAAGAGCCGCTCGCGCGTGTCGGGCCCCGCCGCGAACGCGTGCACCGTGGCCGACACGAAGAGCAGGTAGCTCGAGAGATGTACCGCGTGCCACACCCGTCGCGGGATGCGCCGCATCGCGAGCGACGTGATCTCGACCGCGAGCAGGATCCACATCGCGACGATGCCCCACGCGACGGCGAGCGGGTGCCAGCTCGTCGCGAGCGGGATCAACACGTCTGCCGCCCCGAAGTGCACGTACGAGTCGGCGACGATCGCGGCCACGTGCAGCGCGACGAACACCACGGCGATGCCGCCGAGAAAGCGGTGCAGGTCGACGAGGCCCTTGGGGCTGGGACGCCGGTCGAACATGCGCGTCGACAACAGCAACCCCCAGACCATCGCGAGCGTCAGCAACGACCACGCGACGAAGCCACTCGCCCGTGACAAGTACCACCACGTCTGGCTCATGCTGCGACGGCCTCGATGCGCTCGTCACACTCCACCGTGCCGTCCTCGGCGACGGTCACGAGCCGCGCGGAGAGCGCGTCCCCGGTTGCGACACTCCACCCGCCGATCAGCACCGCTTTGGCGACGACCTCCGCCCACCAGGCATCGCGCGTGACCGCAGTCACCGCGACGAGCGGCGTCAGCGCGGGAATGCCCTGCACGGGATCGATGAGATGGTGCGCGGCGCCGGTGCGCGTCTGCCACCGCCGTTGCAGGCGGCTGCTCGTCGCGACCGCGCCGTCATGCAGGCCGACGCGAACGAGCTCCACGCCGGGATGCGCCGAATCGTCGACGGCAACGGTCCACGTGGTTCCTTCGGATGGCTCGCCGCGCACGCGCACGTCGCCGCCCACGCTGACGAGGGCACCGGCGGCGCCCGCCGCGAGCAGCTCCGCGGTGACGATGTCGGCCGCGAGCCCTTTGCCGACGCCACCCGGATCGAACTGGACGTGCGCGGGAAGCATCACGGTGCCGGCGTGTTCGTCGCACACGATGCCGGCACACCCCGGTGCCCGACGCGCGCGTGGCGGCGTGTGCATCGACGCGCGGCGCGCGGCTTCGACGAAGTCACGGTCGTAGCCCGCGTCGCACACCGCGGGGAGCACGGTCGGATCGAAGCAGCCTCCGGTCAGCTTCCAACCCACGATCGCATTCGTCACCAGGCGCAGGGTGTCGGCGGACACGGCAACCGGCCGCCCCGCGAGCGCGTTGCACTCGGAGATCTCACTGTCGAGGAGGAACCGGCTCCAACGCCGCTCGAGATCCGCAAGGCGCGCCGCTGCGTCGTCGGCGAGTTGCGAAGGTCCACCCACGACCACCACCTGGGCGTCGCTTCCCATCGCCCGGAATCGACGTTCCCGGCTAGCTCGCATGGCTGATCGTGGTCGTGGTCGTGGTCGGCGGGACGGTCGTGGGCGGCGGCGCGATCGTCGTCGTAGGCGCAGTCGTTGCCGGCGGCGCGGTGGTCGCCGGGGCCTTCGTGGTGGCGGGACCCGCACTCGTCGACGGAGGCGCGGTTGCGGGCGGCGCGGTACCGGCCGTGGGCCCGGGCGCGAGCGGATCCGGAACGGTCGGCGGGACGGTCGTGAGCGGCGCCGCGGTCGTCGCGGGCGTAGCCCCAGTGCTCGGCGGCGGTGCCGCACCCGGCTTGGTGACGGTCGTACGCGGCCCGGCGGTGGTCGCGGGCCGGGGCCGAACCGGCAACGCGTCGACCGCCATGACGACTTCGCGCGGCGGCGGAGTCGCAGTCGCGGTGTAGCTCGGCGCGGCGTCCATCATCACGCCCGCCAGACTGAGCGTGCACGAGATCGCGAGGCCGCCCACGGAGACACGGGCAGTCAGCGCGGCATGCGATCGACGCCGTCTCGCGCGCCGGCCCCGGCGGGCACCCGCGGTCCGCTTGCGATCCATGCACCGACTCCTGGCCTGCTCGCCTGCCCCGTAGTTCTTCGGCCGAAACCGCCGGGAACCACACCGGCGAGCGCCTCCTTTATTGGTCGGGTCCGCTCCCCTCCGGTCTCTGCGCTGTCGTCTCACGATTCCGGTCGGAATCGCTTCACCAGGGCGCGACCTCGCCCGGGAAAGCCGTTCGACCGCCTCCGGGCCCGATGCGAGACTGCCGCGATGCCGACCGATCCGCCGGACTCCGACACCGTTCTCTACGAGCTCGCCGGCCACATCGCGACCATCACGTACAACCGTCCCGATGCCCTCAACGCGATCGACGGCGACATGCGCCGGGGCCTCAACGCCGCCTTCGGCCGGTTTCGCGACGAGGAGGACGCCTGGGTTGCGATCGTGACCGGTTCGGGTCGCGCCTTCTGTGCGGGCGCGGACATGGTCGACGGCGCGGGCGCGGCCGGCGAGTTCGCGGGCACGTTCTGGGAGAAGCCGACACTCAACTCGTTCGAGAGCGGGTGGGAGATCTTCAAACCGGTGATCGCGGCCGTCAACGGTTACTGCCTCGGCTACGGGCTGACGCTCGTGACGTGGTGCGACTTCGTGATCGCGAGCGAGCGCGCGCAGTTCGGGTTTCCCGAGGTCGGGATCGGCGTGCCGACCATCGTCGGCGCGATCCGGCTCCCGCAACGCCTCAACTGGCAGTACGCGATGGAGCTCCTGCTCACCGGCGAGCGCATAGATGCGACGCGCGCCAAGGAAATCGGACTGGCGGGTTGGGTCGTCCCCCACGACGACCTGATGGCCGAAGCGAGACAACTCGCCGACCGGCTGGTGCGCGCCGCCCCCCTCGCCGCCCGCGCCACCAAGGAGGTCGCGGTCCGTTCGCAACACCTCTCCCCGATCGACGCGATCCGATTCGGTGAGACCATGCGCCGGGTCGCGGGAGCAACCGACGACGCGGCCGAAGGTGGGCGCGCGTTTCGCGAGCAACGCGCGCCGCGATGGACCGGTCGCTGAGTGGAGATCGTCGAGCTGCACGATGCGAGAGCCGCGCGCGAGCGCGCGGCAGCATTTCTGACCGCGAACCCGGTGCAGCACAATCTTCTGCTCACCATTCTCGAGCAGAGCATCGAGCACGCACTCGGCGGCACGTTCTGGGTCGTCGTCGAGGGGCCCGACGTGGTCGGGTTCGCGTTGGAGTCGCCACCGGGCTTCGGCGCGGTACTGGCCCCGATGGCGGCGGGCGCGTGCCACCTGCTGGCCGAGTCGATCAGCACCGCGGTTCCGCACGTCGTCGCTGAGGCGGGCGCGGCCGCCGCGTTTGCCGGCCGGTGGACCGAGTGCCACTCGACTTCCGTAACCGGCATCGACGGCCAGCGCCTCTACGAGCTCACCGACCTCCAGTCGGTCGCGAGCGCGCCCGGGTCGCTCCGCTTGGCGGTTCCCGACGATCGATCCACTCTCGTCGAATGGGTGAACGCATTCGTGGAAGACGCCGGCGTCGTCCCCGTGAATGCGCAGCAGCTCGTGGACGCGCGCACGGAGCGTGAGCAGCTCTGGGTGTGGGACGACGGCGGCCTGGTGTCGATGGCGAGCGCGTCGGGAGCGGTCGCCGGCGTTGCCCGCGTGCAATACGTGTACACACCGCGCCAACGACGGGGCGTCGGGTACGCCACCGCGTGTGTCGAGCACATGAGCAGGGTGTTGAGCGATCGCGGTCTGCGCTGCGTCCTGTTCACCGACCTCGCGAACCCGACGTCGAACGCGATCTACCGGCGCATCGGCTACGAGGCCGTCGCGGAGATCCTCGGCTACGACTTCGCCTGATCCGACCCGCTCATCGCGGCGCCCACGGATCGTGCGCCGGAGGTGAAGGTGGAGGGAGAGGCGGCGCGTCCTGCGGTGGCGGAGGAGGTGGCGGCGAGTCCTGCGGGGGCGGATACGGCGGCGGCGGGTACTGCGAAGGCGCGTATTGCTGGGGCTGGCCCCAAGCTGGCTGCCCCCAACCCGTATCGCCCCAGCCCGCCTGACCCCAAGCGGGTTGACCCCAGGCCGGCTGTCCCCAGCCAACTTGGGTCGCCCGGCGGGCGCGACCGCGCCGGGTCACGCCGACGATCAGCATCACGAGACCGGCGACGAGCATGACTCCGCCGATGGCGCCGGTTCCGATCCAGACGAGCACCGAACGAATCGCGTCCCCGAGCGAGCGCGTGATCAGCACCGACGTCGGAAACTGCGTCGTGAGCCGGATGTCGTAGTTACCGGTCGTCCTGGCGTCGAACTGCACTGCACCCGTATAGACGGTCGAATTCCGGGTGATGGTCTCGACGGTGCCCGGCCGGAAGACGAACACGGGATTGCCGTCGGGTGCCGTCACGGTCACCTGCGACGGATCGATCGTGACCCGTCCGGGCTGGATGCCAAGCCCCGAGCGCGAGCCGGAACGCTCGTACACCGTGTACCGCGCGTGCTTCAGGTGGAGCGACAGGTGGGTCGGCGTCGAGTACTCGCGCGATGTAAAGGTGCCGACGAGGGGAACGACGATCGCGATGACCGAGGCGATCCCGATCACCGCGCCGAGCACGAGCAGACCGATGGACACCCGGAGCCCCGGACCCGGCTCACCCGAGCGAACCGGCGGCGGAGCCGGCATCGGATACGGCGCCTGCGTCATGCGATCTCTTCCACTCCGCCTACTTCATCGACAAACTGGGATGACGGGCTCGTTCACCGGGTATCCCAGCCTACGGCCGCGGTCGCACCGCGCTGCCGGTTGCGGAAGCGCGCGGCGCGAATACAGGTTGCATACCGCGATCGGCACGTGTTCACTATCGGCAACCGAGACGCCCGATGAGGCATTCGGGCGCGTGGAGGATGCACCATGCAGCTCGAAGAGCGAGTTCCACAGCGCGTTTCCCGGGTCCGCAATCGCAACTTCGGCTTGGCCGCCGCCATTGGTCGGCTCCTCGGCGGTCAACCGCCCGTCGCCGTCGAGTGTTACGACGGCAGCCGCATCGGCCCCGAGGACTCCGCCTCGATGCTCGTCGTCCGTTCTCCGCTCGCACTCCGCTACGTGCTGACCGCGCCCGGCGAGCTCGGATTCGCGCGGGCCTACGTCTCGGGCGAGCTGGAGGTGGAAGGCGACATCTTCGAGGTGCTCGCGCTGCGCGACAACCTCCCCGACGTCAAGCTCGGCGCGAGCGACTGGCTCGACCTCGCGCGCCTCGCCGGCACCGCGGGGCTGCGCCCGCTTCCCCCGCCACCGGAAGAGGCGCGTCTGCACGGCCGCCGACACACCAAGGAGCGCGACGCCGCCGCAATCGCGCATCACTACGACGTCTCGAACGAGTTCTACCGGCTGGTTCTCGGGCCCGCGATGACGTATTCGTGCGCGGTGTGGTCGAGCCCGGACGTCACGCTGGAAGACGCGCAAGCCGCCAAGCACGAGCTCGTGTGCCGCAAGCTCGGGCTCCGGCCCGGCCTGCGTCTGCTCGACGTCGGGTGCGGTTGGGGGAGCCTGGTCATCCACGCGGCGAAGCACCACGGCGTGCGCGCGGTCGGGGTCACGCTTTCGAATCGTCAGGCCGACTGGGCACGGCGCGCCGTTCAGGAAGCCGGTCTGGAAGACCGGGTGGGGATCCGCGTGCAGGACTACCGGGACGTGCGCGACGGACGGTTCGACGCGATCAGCTCGATCGGGATGTTCGAGCACGTGGGGGCGGCGCGCCTCGACGAGTACTTCGCGACGCTGCACCGGTTGGTGCGGCCGGGAGGGCGAGTGCTGAACCACGGCATCGCGCGTCCGGGCTCCGCGAGCGAGCGGCCGCGTTTCGCGCGGCGCGGCTTCATCGACCGCTATGTCTTCCCCGACGGCGAGCTGCACGAAGTCGGGAGCGTCGTCTCGCGCATCCAGCACGCCGGACTCGAAGCGCGCAACGTCGAGGGCCTCCGCGAGCACTACGCGCTCACGCTGCGCGCCTGGGTTCGCAACCTCGAAGCCGCGTGGCCGCAAGCGGTCGCGCAGGTCGGAGCGGGCCGGGCACGGGTCTGGCGCCTCTATATGGCGGCTTCCGCGATGAACTTCGAAGCCGCTCGCACGCAGATCCACCAACTGCTCGCGGTCCGCGACGACAACGGGGCCAGCGGCTTTCCGCTGCGTCCCGACTGGTATCCGGATCGCTCGCCCGGCATCGTCGAACGGTCGCACGCCGGCACCGGCACCTGAGAACCACGAGCCCCGCCGCGGACGGCGGGGCTCGTGTACCAGGACCGAGTGGGGGTCGATCCTTGAGTTCTCGGATCGTATCCTCCGCGACTTCTGCGCGTCACGACACCTTGCCGAGCACCGGATCTAACGCGTTGCCGAGCTGACTGCTGTACGGCTGGAGGGCCGCGGCAAGTTGCGAGCACGCGTCGGCGAGCTGCGGGTTTTCCCCAGTCAAGGACGCAACCTGCCCGCACGCCGCGGTCAGCGCGTCACCGACCGGCGCCGGCACGTCGACCGTTCGGCTTCGGCTCGGTCGGGCCGGGCTTGGCCTTCGTCGTCTGGGTGGACGCCTTCTGATCCGTGAATTGGATCTTCGTATCGACGTGATAGCGCCGGCTTGTCAGGGTTGACTCCGGCTGCGGCCCGAGGAAACGCGGCGAGCCGCGAGAATGGCCGGCCATGCGCCTCACGTTCCTCGGGCACGCCGGTTGCTTCGTACAGACCGCTCACGGCTCGGTGCTGTGCGACCCGTGGTTCAACCCGGCCTACTTCGGATCGTGGTTCCCGTTTCCGCGCAACGACGATCTCGATCCGGCCGCGTTCTCGACGCCCGAGTATCTCTACGTCTCGCACCGCCACCGTGACCACTTCGATCCGGAGTGGCTCGGCCGCCACGTGTACAAGCAGGCAAAGGTGCTGCTCCCCGAGTTCGGCGTCGACTTGCTGGAGCGCGAGCTGCGGTCGATCGGTTTCACCGAGTTCGTGCACACCCGCCACGGCGAGCGGCTCGAGCTCGACGGGCTCTCGGTGACTGTGCTCGCGATGACCTCGCCGGCCGACGGTCCGCTCGGCGATTCCGCCATCATCCTCGACGACGGCACCACGCGGATCCTGAACCAGAACGATGCCCGCCCCGGGAATCTCGACGAGCTCCGCGCGCTCGGGCCATTCGACGCGCAGCTCTTGCAGTTCTCGGGCGCGATCTGGTTTCCGATCGTCTACGACTTTCCCGCCGACGAGAAACAGCGCCTCGCGTGCAGCAAGCGGGTAGACGAGATGGTGCGCGCCCGGCACTACGTCGAGGCGGTGGAGGCGGCGCACGTGTTCCCGTGCGCGGGACCGCCGTGCTTTCTCGACGACGACCTCTTCGCGCTCAACGACCTCGACCGCGACCCGGCCAACATCTTCCCCGATCAAACCGTGTTCCTCGACGAGCTCGTATCGCACGGCATCGACCGCGCGCACCTCATCGTGCCCGGCTCCACGATCGAGCTCGCCGGCGGTACCTGCACCGTCACGCATCCGACCACCGACGACGCCGACGTGAAGCGGCCGTTCACCGACAAGGGCGCGTACCTCGACGAGTACCGGAAAGACTGGAGCGACCGGCTCGATCGCGAGCGCGCGTCGTGGAGGCGCGCGCCACGCGACCTTCCCGGCGAGCTGGCCCGCTGGTTCGATCCGCTGTTGGAACGCGCACCGATCACGTCGGCGGGCGTGGCCGGCAACGTCGTGATCGACGTCGGCCTCGACGGTGCCAACGTGTGCATCGACTTCGTCGAGTCAGAGGTTCGGCCTTGGCGCGGCGAACCGTCGATCTACGAGATCACCGTCGACCGGCAGTTGGTAGAAGTGCTGATCGACGACCACGTCGAAGACTGGGTGAACTCACTGTTCCTCTCGTGCCGGTTCACCGCGCACCGTGATGGACCGTTCAACGAGTTCGTCATGACGTTCTTCAAAGGTCTCTCGGTCGAACGCATCGACTACATCGAGGCTTGCCATCGCGCCGCGCACGAACGCACCGACGAGTTCTTCGACCGCGACGGCTGGCGCATCGAGCGGTGGTGCCCGCACCGCCAGGCCGACCTCACGCGTTTCGGCGAGATCGAGGACGGCGTGCTCACGTGCAGCCTGCACCACTGGAAATTCGACCTTGCCACCGGCGACTGCCTCACGAGCGCAGACCGCCACCTGCGCTGCTCGCGCGTGACGCCCACATGAGCACCGCGCGAGGATCCAACTCGTGACCGACAGCGTCGCTTTTAACCACCTCGGCCAGTGCGTCACCGATCTCGGGCGTTCGAAGCGGTTCTACTGCGAGCTGCTCGGATTCACGCTCGACCGCGAGATCAACCCGCCGGACGAGGGTTCGGCGGCACTTCTGAGCCTCGAACCTCCCTTGGGCATGACCGCCTGTTACCTGCTGCGCGACGGCCTGACACTCGAGCTCCTGCACTTCGCGGCGGAGGGCCAGACCCGCCCGTACCGGGCCCGGACCATGAACGAGCCGGGCCTCACCCACATCTCGTTGTCGGTCGACGACCTCGACGCGACGCTCGCCCGGGTTCCCGACTTGGGCGGCGAGGTGGTGGCCGGCTCGAACATCGGCGCCGCCGCCTTCATCCGCGATCCCGACGGGCAGCTCGTGGAGCTTCTCCCCATGGCCTATCGCCGTCAGTTCGACGCGTAGCGAGCCGCGGGGACCCGGTCGGGGCTACGCGTCGGGCTTCGCGTTCCGGAACGCGCGCTGCAACAACGGCGTACGGGCGTCGAGGATCGTGCTGAGCGCTTCGTCGTCGACCTCCGCGTCGTCGGCGTCGTTGGCGCCGAACTGGGCCGGGACCGGGCGTGACGAACCGGCGCCGGTCTCGACATCGGGGTCCGGCGCGTCCTCGCCCTCGACAACAACTCCTTCGACCGCGTCGGTCGCGACGACCACGCCGTTCCCGTTGGGCACAACGACCGGCTCGAAGCCGGGGAGCTGATCCGTTGCCTCATCGGACTTGCGTTTCGTCGCGCGGCGCCGGACGCGCACGCGGCGCGCCGGTGCGGCGGCGCGCTCCGGCTTGTCATCGACGAGACGCGGGCCACTCGTCCGCTCGTCGTGCAACTCCCAGCCGCGCGGCAGGACGAGCGCGGCCGCGTGGCGACGGCAGAGATCGCCCTGCGTGCGCGCTGCGGACTCGTCGAGATCGACGAGCCACGCCTGTCGGAGTGTGGGCTGGAATCGAAGCGTCGCGGTTGCCGCCGTCCCGCAGCCCGGACGAGCGCACAGGCGCCGGAAATACAGCCCTTGGCGCTGGGACCAACTCCCACCGGAGTTCGTCAACGGAAGCTCGGCTCCGGCGGGCAAAGGGCCCCTCGCACTGGGCGTCCTCTTCGGTCTCGACTCGGTCGCAGCCAGTCTTGTCGACCGGCGCGGGGCTGATTGGTCAGGCTACTGGTTCAACCCGCGCCGGAGCTGCGGAACGCCCGCGCGAGAAGCGGAGTATGCGCGTCGAGCATCGTCCGCAGCTCGGCCTCCGGATCGGAGATGGCCGCGAGCTCCGGCGTCGGATCCTCGACCTCGTCGTGGCGCCGGTCCTCGACGTGCCATCCGCGCGGCGGCTTGAGGGTTCGGGCATGCCGGTGGCAGAGATCACCCGCGCGAGCGCCGCCTTCGAACGGCGTGTCGAGCCAAACCGTGCACGTGCTCGAGTCGAAGGTGTACGTGGCCGACGCGACCGCGCTGCACCCGAACCACGCACATTGCCGTTGCATGTTGCGAAGGTAGTTGCCGGATCGCGACGCCGCGTGGCAATGGCGAACCGCTCGAGCTCCGAACGCGCGAGGCTGGCGTCGTGGAGACGGGTTGGGTCGTTCGCGTGCCGGCCTCGTCGGCGAACATCGGTCCCGCGTTCGACGCGGTCGCGGTCGCATTGGGGGTTCACCTCGAGGTCTCGCCCGACGGCGACGAGCCCGCGCCCGAGAATCACCCGGCAGTACGCGCGTTTCGCGGCGCCGGGGGAGAAGGCCGCCTGTGCGTGCGCTCGCGCTTCCCCGGGGGCCGGGGCATGGGGTTCTCCGCTGCGGCTCGGGTCGCGGGGCTGCTCGCGGTCAGGGCCCAACGAGGCCAGACCGCCCGAGAGGCTCGGGCCGAGATGTTGCGCGCCGCGACCGAGCTCGAAGGTCACGCCGACAACGCGGCCGCGGCGCTGCACGGTGGCGTCGTCGCGGTCGCCGGTCGCCACGTCGTGCGCATTCCGCTCGCCCGGGAGCTTGCAGTCGTCGTGTGGGTCCCCGAGGGGGAGACGCCGACTGCGAGTGCCCGCCGCCTCCTGCCCGAGCAGGTGCCGTTCGACGACGCGGTCTTCAACGTCGGCCGGACCGCGCTGCTCGTGGCCGCACTCGCCGCCGGCGCGGTCGACGCCATGCGCGTCGCGACCGAGGACCGACTGCACCAGGACCGCCGGCTCGCACGTGCTCGCGACACGCGCATCGCCATCGACGCGATGCTCGACGCGGGCGCGTTCGCCGCGTGGCTGTCGGGATCGGGCCCGTCGGCGGCGGCCTTCGTCGACCGCGCCGACGCGGAATCGATCGCGGCCGCGCTCCCGCGCGCCGGCCGCACGCTGGTAGTCGACATCGACGACGAGGGAGCAGTGATCGTATGAAGCTCGCCGGCAAGTGCATCGTGGTGACCGGCGCCGCCGGCGGGATCGGCGCCGCGTTGGCGCGGCGGTTCGCGGCGGAGCAGCCACGCGGCATCGTGGTGGCGGATCGAGACGAAGCCGGCATCAAAATGGTCGCGGGGGAGATCGACGCCCTCGCGGTGCCGTGCGACGTGACCAAGGAGTCGCAGGTGCGCGCGCTCGTCGACGCGGCCGAGGCCCGCTTCGGCCCTATCGACCTCTTCTGCTCCAACGCGGGCGTCATCTCGCTCGGGGGCGCGGAAGCCTCCGACGAGGAATGGCAGCTCAGTCTCGGCGTCAACGTGATGGCGCACGTGTACGCGGCCCGCATCCTCGTTCCGTCGATGCTGGAACGCGGCGGCGGGTACCTGCTCCAGACCGCGTCGGCCGCCGGTCTGCTCACGCAGCTCGGTTCGGCGCCGTACTCGGTCACGAAGCACGCCGCGCTGGCGCTGGCCGAGTGGCTCGCGATCACGTACGGCAACCAGGGCCTCAAGGTCTCTGTGCTCGCTCCGCAGGCGGTGCGGACCGCGATGACGGCGGGCGTCGTCGACGGGGGTGTCGCGGGAGTCGACGGGATGCTCGAACCGGAAGATGTCGCGGAAGCGGTCGTCGCCGGGATCGACGCGGAGTCGTTCCTGATCCTGCCGCACCCCGAAGTGCTCGAGTACTTCCGGCGCAAGGCTTCCGACTACGAGCGCTGGCTCAACGGTATGCGCCGGTTGCAGGCGCACTTCGGCGGAGCAGGCCAAGTACCGGGATAGCGTTTCCCCGCATGACCGAACAGTTGGTGCTCGCGGACGATCCGCGCCCCCGCGTGCGCCGGATCACGCTGAACCGTCCCGAGAAGCGCAACGCGATGAGCAACCTGCTCCGCGCCCAGCTCTTCGACGAGCTGCGCCGCGGCGACCAGGACAACGACGTGAGCGTGATGGTCGTCCGCGGCGCCGGCGTCTGCTTCTCGGCCGGCTACGACCTGAATCCCGATCCGAATCAGCCCTTGCCGCGTCCGATCGCGATTCGCGACGGGTTCTGGAGCCGGTCGCTCGTCGAGGGCTGGTTCGAGATGATGGACATGGCCACGCCGATCATCGCCCAAGTGCACGGCTACTGCCTCGCCGGGGGCACCGAGCTCGCGGCCGCGTGTGACCTCCTCTACGTGACACCCGACGCGACGATCGGCTACCCGGCGATCCGCACGATGTCGTCACCCGACCTGCTGTGGCAGCCGTGGTTCATGGGCATGCGGCGGGCGATGGAGGCCTTGCTCACCGGCGACTCGATGACGGGAACCGAAGCCGTCGAGTCCGGCTACGCCAACCGCGCCTTCCCCGCCGAGCAGCTCGAGGACGAAGTGCTCGCGATCGCCGAGCGCGTCGCGCAGATCCCCGGCGACCTCCTCACCCTCAACAAGCGCACGGTGCACCGCGCGATGGAGGCGATGGGAATGCGAACCGGCCTGCGCGCCACCACGGAGCTCCAGGCGCTGGGACTGCATCAACGGTCGTCGAAGGAGTACATGCCCAAGTTGCGCGAGGTCGGCGTGAAGCAAGCGGTCGAAGACCGCGATGCGCCCTTCGGCGACGGACGGGGCAAGCGATGACCGGGGTCGACGAGGCTGTCGCGCGCTCCGCCCGCGCCCAGGATCAGGCGCGCGCCGAGCTCGAGGAGCTCGTGCGCATCCCGAGCATCAGCGCCGACCCGGCCCGCCGGGCCGACGTGCAGGCCAGCGCCGAAGCGACGGCCGAGTTGCTCACCGCCCACGGTCTCGAAGGGGTGCGGCTCGCCGGAGTCGACGGTTCGCATCCGTACGTCATCGGCGAGTGGATGCACGCGGGCGCGAACGCGCCGACTGTCCTTCTCTATGCCCACCACGACGTGCAACCGCCGGGCATCGTCGAGAACTGGGAGAGCGATCCGTTCGAACCCGCCGAACGCGGCGGCCGCCTCTACGGGCGCGGGAGCGCCGACGACAAGGCCGGCGCGGTCGCCCACGCCCACGCGGTGTCGGCGTGGCTCGATTCGACCGGCGCGCTCCCCTGCAACGTACGGGTGCTGATCGAGGGCGAGGAGGAGATCGGCTCGCCCACGCTCCACGCCTTTCTCCGCGCGCACATCGACGAGCTGCGCAGCGACGTGCTCGTGCTCGCCGACGCCGGCAATTGGAAGGTGGGAGTGCCGGGCCTCACCTATTCATTGCGCGGCCTCGCCGCGGCCGACATCGAGCTCCGAGCGCTCGACGGCCCCGTCCACTCGGGAATGGCGGGCGGCGCGATCCCCGATCCCGTGATGGCCCTGGCCCGACTGCTCTCGTCGCTCGTCGACGAGCACGGCGATCTCGCCGTCGACGGCCTCTGGGACGATGTGGAAACCCCCGCGGCCCGGGAGCGGGCGCCGATCGCGGGGCTCGACGACGATCCGGCCGGCTTCGGGAACGCGCTCGGCGTGCGACCGGGCGTGGAGATGGTCGGCGCGCCCGATCTGACCCTGCACGAGCGCCTCTGGTTCCGGCCGTCGTTGACCGTGATCGGGATCGACGGTCACCCCATCAAGGGCTCGTCGAACCAGATCGTGGCACGCGCGTCCGCGCGCCTCAGCCTTCGCCTCGCGCCCGGCCAAGAACCTGATCGCGTGCTCGAGCAGTTGCGGGCCCACGTCGAGAAGCACGTGCCCTGGGGTCTCGAGCTCCGGTTCCGACCGCTCGAAGGCGCGCCCGCGTGGCAGACCGACCCGAACGGGCCCGCCTTCGACGCGGCGCGGCGTGCGCTGCATGCCGGCTTCGGAACCGAGCCGGTGTTGATGGGCGTCGGCGGGTCGATCCCGTTCGTCGGACCGTTTGCCGACGCGTTCGGTGGGATCCCGGCGCTCTTGCTCGGACCCGCGGATCCGCGCAGTCGCATTCACGGAGAGAACGAGAGCCTGCACCTCGACGACTGGCGGAAGCTGATCGCCGCCGAGGTGCATCTCCTCGCCGAGCTCGCGTGAGCGCGTCGGAACAACGCACTTAGGCGTCGTCCGAGCGCGATGCGTGGCGCCGGGCCCGCGTCGGTCCGTGTCCGAATAGTGCGGGTTCGTGGCTTCTCCTGGGCCACCTTTTGCAAAATGGCGATCCGGCACTAGGGATCAGACGCCCGGTCCACCCCGCGCTCTAGTCGCCTCGCGGGTCGCGGGGGCATCTGCTACTAGTCCTTCTGAGCTATCGCAGGCGGCTCTTCGGAGGTAAGAGTTCCGAGAACGTCTCCAGGTCTCCCTAGCGTTCCCTCCGCCTGACCGGACTGCGGAGACCGGCATGGCCAGCGGCCGACCCAGCACGGCCCTCCCGCTACGTCCCGGTTCTCGCGCTCGTCGCGTCCCGCCAGAGAGGCTCTCGCATGACCACCAGACTTTCGCGTGGGCGCGCAGTGACCAGCGCGCTCGATCACTTGCATACGCCGGCACCCGCGCTCGCCCGGTTCGCGAGCAAGGTGGCGGTGGAAGCCGCGCCCGCATCGAGCGTCCCGTCGGCTCCCTCGCCGACACTCCCCGGCGCACGCGCCCACCGGCGCCGCACCCAGTCCCCTCCGCGTTGGCGGCTTGCAGCCGCGCTCGGCGCGGTTCTGCTCACCGGCTTCAGCGGCGCCACGTTCGCCGGCAGCTCTCCGGCCGCCGACACCACCCATGGCGCGAACTCCGTGACCCCCTACGGCGCGGCCGCCCTCGGTTCCGGTGCGAACCTCGAGTTGCGCGCCGGAGTCGTCGCCATTGCGAGCGACCCGGCTGGTCCCGGGTACTGGCTCGCTGCGTCCGACGGCGGCGTGTTCGCCTTCGGCGACGCGTCGTTCTACGGCTCCACCGGCGGCACGACGCTGAACGCGCCCGTCGTCGGAATCGCCGCGACTCCCCACGGCCGCGGCTACTGGCTCGTCGGCTCCGACGGCGGCGTCTTCGCATTCGGCGACGCGCCCTACTACGGCTCGCTGGCCAGCCGGCCCCTCGCGGCGCCCATCACCTCGATCATCGGCACCCATAGCGGGAACGGCTACTGGCTGGTCGGCGCCGACGGCGGCGTCTTCGCATTCGGCGACGCGCAGTACCTCGGTTCGGCGCAGGGCCTCCATCTGGCGCGGCCCATCGTCGGTGCGGCCGCCACCCGTAGCGGCCGGGGCTATTGGCTGCTCGGCTCCGACGGCGGCGTGTTCTCGTTCGGCGACGCGCGCTTCGCGGGCGCGCTCCCGGATCCGACCCAGCCCGATGCCGTCGGCATCGCCGCCGCCCGTCGCGGTCTGGGTTACTGGATCGCGCGTGCCGACGGCAGCGTCACCGGTTTCGACGTGCAGCCGCACGGCAACAACGCGGCTGTCACCACGAGCGCGCCGACGGCCAAGACCGTCGCGATCGCCGCGAGCGCTGACGGCGGCTACTGGATCGCGCAGGGAGCCGCCGAGGAAGTCACTTCGACCCTGGCGAGCGACCCGTTCCTCGCGTGCACACGCGCGCACGAGTCCGACAGCTCCGGCGGCTACCAGGCGGTGAGCTCGGGTGGCACCTACCGCGGCGCGTACCAGTTCGACCGCTCGACATGGAACAGCGCGGCGCATCTGGCGAACCGTCCGGATCTCGTCGGTGTCGATCCCGCGACCGCGTCGCCGGCCGACCAGGACTCGCTCGCGTTCGCGCTCTTCCAGGCGCGTGGCACCCAGCCGTGGGGCGGGCGCTGCGCCGGACTGACCTGACGCGCGGGTCCCCTATCGTCTTCGCATGGATCCGACGGAGCGCGCGAGTGATCTCGCGATCGGATCCTTCAGCGATCAGGGGCCGTGGATCGTCGACCCCGACGCCATGCGCTGGCGGACCGACGTCGAGCGCCGGCGCGCCCAGGCTCGGAACCAGTTTCCCGCCTGGCTGAAGCCCGGCGCGATGCCGCCGATCGGGCGCGGGGCGCGCGTCGTCGGCCGGGTCGGGGTCGCGCTCGCGGGCTGGTACGCGATCGATCGGCGCCAGGGCGCCCAGGAGGGCAAACGCGGACTCGCTCGGAGGCTGCGCCACGCGTTCGGCGCGCTCGGGCCGACCTACATCAAGCTCGGCCAGATCATCTCCGGCGGCGAGGGCCTGTTTCCGGAAGAGCTCGTGACCGAGTTCAAGCTGCTGCGCGATCGCGTTCCGCCCGAGCCGTTCGACGTGGTGCGCCGGGTGGTGGAGCTCGATCTCGGCCGCTCACTCGACGACGTCTTCGAGCGTTTCGACCGGGCTCCGATCGCGGCGGCTTCGATCGCACAGGTGCACGGCGCGCGGCTGCGCACCGGCGAAGAGGTCGTCGTCAAGGTGCAACGCCCGCAGGTCGCGCGGCTCGTGCGGGAAGACATCCGAGCGATGTCGTGGCTCGCGCCGCGTCTCATCGGCCGCATCCCGGTGGCCGCGCTCGCCAACCCGCCCGCGCTCGTCGAGCTGTTCGCGGAGACGATCGTGGAGGAGCTCGATTTCTGTCTCGAGGCGCAGAACATGCTCGACATCGCCCGCGTGCTCGCAGAGACGAACCAGCGCGCGACGATCGTTCCCCGCCCGCACCCCACGCTCGTCACCCGGCGGGTCCTGGTGATGGAACGGCTCGACGGGATCCCGTGGGACGACGTGACCGCCATGAAGGACGCCGGCGTCGACACCGAAGCGGTCTTGCACGCGGGCCTCGTTTCCTTCATGGAAGGTGCCATGCTCTACGGCGTCTTCCACGGCGACCTGCACGGCGGCAACCTCATGGTGCGGCCCGACGGACGCACGGTGCTCATGGACTTCGGCATCACCGGCCGGCTCGACGAGTCGAAGCGCCTCGCGTTCCTCATGCTCCTCGTCAGTGCGACCAGCGGCGACACGATGGGTCAGCTCCGAGCGTTGCGCGATCTCGGCGCCTTCCCGCCCGACACGGACCTCGAAGCCGTGTTCCGGGATCTCGGCCTCGACCGCACGATCGATCCCACGATGCTCTCCGCCGACGAGCTCGTGCACGAGCTCCAGGACCTCACGAAGAAGCTGCTCGAGTACGGGGCGCGGGCACCGAAGGAGCTCATGTTGTTCGTGAAGAACATGATGTTCCTCGACGGCGCGATCGCGCGCCTTGCGCCCGACCTTGACATCCTCAAAGAAGTCGAGCGCGTCCACGTCGAGATCGCCGCCCGCCACGGGCTCCGGTTCGCGGCTGAGCTCGGGATCGATCCGGCGATGACCGCGCAGTTCGACATGCAGGCGGTGAAGGCGGCGATGGGCGTTCCCGACGTCGAGACGCTGACGTACCGAGAGGTGCAGGAGCGGCGCGAGATCATCAAGCAGCGTCTGGAAGAGAAGCGAAAGCGCGCGTAACTTGCCCGCAAGGAGTGTGCTGGGATGACCACCTTCGATCGCGACGAAGTCGAGACCGCTTTCCGCAACTACTGGCATCTGGGCGCGGTCGGTGAGTCCTGGGACGAGTGGTGCGACCAGTGCTTCACCGAAGACGTCGTCTACGTCGAGCACGTACTCGGCAACAAGACCGGCCGCGAGACCGTTCGGGAGTGGATCAAGGCCACCATGGAGGAGTACGGCGCCATGTACACGGCGTACGAGTGGCACACCCTGACCGACGACGGCCGGGTGATCGTCTACATGCAGAACCGTCGGGACCATCCCGACGCCAGCCAGCCGCCGATCGACTTTCCCGGCATCACGATCCTCCAGTACGCGGGTGACGGGAAGTTCTCACTCGAAGAGGATTTTTGGTCGCTGCCCGAGGGCATCGAGACCGCGAAGCGATCCTTCGCCGCGTATCGAGACATCGATCCCGAGTTCCCGAAGCAGCGCACCCGTCGCAACTGGGGAAACGGTCCTGACTGGACGCAGGGCGCAGGGACTTACTCGGAGAGTAGGGGCGCGACCCGCGCCTGATCGCCCGTGCCCGAGCTTCCGCAAATGCAGGCGCTCTCGGAGCGCGTCGACGAGTGGCTGCGCGGCGCGACGTTCGAAGGGTTCGATCCGCTCGGCTTCACCGGCCTGAAGACGGCGGTTCCGTCGCCGGACGAGCTCGTCGGGCATGCGCTCGTGCGCGTCGACCGGCGCGCCAAGTACGTGATCCTGCACTTCGACACCTCACCCGAGCTGCGGGTCGCCTTGCATCTCTCCCAAGCCGGACGGGTCGACTTCGAGTCGCCGCCGAAGAAGACCAAGCCCAAGGGTTCGGTGGTGCGGTGGCGCTTCTCGGGCGATCGCGCGGTTCTCGTGCGCGAGTTCGGGACCGAGCGCAAAGCCGGCTGGTGGGTGCTCGCCCCCGGCGACGAAGGCCCGATGGCCACGCTCGGACCCGAAGTCACGAGCGACGAGTTCGCGCAATGGCTCCGGACGGCGACCGACGGCCGCCGGGTCCACACCATCCTGCGCGACCAGCACACCGTCGCCGGAGTCGGTCGCGGCTATGCCGACGACGCGCTGCACCGCGCCCGGCTCTCGCCGTATGCGTCGCTGAAGTCGCTCGATGCCGACGAACGGGAACGCCTGCTCGCCGCGATCCTCGCTGTGCTCGAAGACGGCCTCGAGCGCGAGCGTTCGCGCGAAGGCGGTCTTTCGGCGAACAAGCTCGGCGAGCACTTCACCGTGCACGGCAAGGCGGGACTTCCGTGTCCGGTGTGCGGCGACGATCTGAAGCGCGTCTCGTACGAGTCCCATGAGGTCGTGTACTGCCCGCAGTGCCAGACCGGCGGCAAGGTGCTCGCCGACCGGCGCCTGTCGCGCTTCGTGAAGTAGCGCGCCGTGCCGCTCGATCCGGCTGCTCTCGCGCGTGACCTGCTCGGGAGGACGCCCGACGCGATCGAACCCCTCGTCGTGTGGGCCGATCGGGCGAGCCACCGCGTGACACTCGGGGCGAACCAATTCGTCGTGAAGACCGACGACGATCGCGCGACGGTGGCGCGCGAAGTAGCCGGCCAGCAACGCGCGGCGGCCGCCGGTGTGCGCGTTCCCGAAATCGTCTCGGCGACCGACGACGCGTTCGCGATGACATGGGTCGACGGTCCCAGTCTGGCGGACCACCAGGCCGCGGACGCCTGGCACGACACCGGCGCGCAGATCCGGCTCGCGCACGACCTCGGCGCCGGGCCGCCCTTCGGCACCGGCTTCGGCGGCTTCGAACCCGAGCAGCCGACCTGGCGGAAGTTCTTCGAGGCCTTCGCCGAACGCATGCTGCGCGACTGCGAGCGCGATCTCGAGTTCCCGGCCGATCAGGCGGCGCGCATTAGCGGTGCGCTGCGGGCGGCGGCACCAGCGCTCGACACGCCGCACCTGGCGTGGTGCCACGGCGACTTTCAACCCGACCACGTGCTCGTCGACCCGGCGACGAACGAGGTCGCGGCGATCATCGACTGGGCCGACCAGGGCGCGGGCGACGTCGGGTGGGATGTCTCGGTCCTGACCATCGACCACCACGACCGCCGGGACGCGTTCCTCGAGGGCTACGGCGCGAGCACCGACCTGCGCGTCGCACTCGACCGGTTGCTCCCGCTCTACGAGGTCGTGCGGCTCGTCGGCGAAGCGACCTGGTTCGCCGAGCACGACTTCCCGCCCGGCGAGAGTCTGCGCCGCGCCATCGCCTGGCGCCCGTGACGATTCTCGGGCTCGTCGGTACCCAAATATGGGAAGCCCCAGGACCGAGAATGTTCGGTCTCTCAGCGCGAAGGTAGGTTCTGACCATGACCACGGCATACGTGGACGCGCTCGATCCCGACGACGAGGGGCCGGTGCTGCTCGTCGGGACGCGCAAGGGGGCGTGGATGCTCTCCGCCGACGGCGCGCGCTCGTCGTGGAAGATGTCCGGGCCGATCTTCCTCGGGCACATCGCGCAGCACATGATGCTCGACCCGCGTGACGGCAAGACGTTGCTGCTCGCCATGCGTACCGGTCACCTCGGCCCGACCGTGTTCCGCTCGACGGATCTCGGCCGATCGTGGAAAGAGGCGACGCGCCCGCCCGCGTTTGCGACCGGTGACCCGTTGCAGCGCAGCCTGAACGCGGTGTTCTGGCTCACACCCGGGCACAGCAGCGACCCGTGCGTTTGGTACGCCGGCGGTTCGCCGCAGGGTCTGTTCCGTACCGAAGACGGCGGCGACACCTGGGAACCGGTGAGCGGTTGGAACGACCACAAGCTCTGGGAGACGTGGGCGGAATGGCCGGTCGAGAACACGCCCGACGGCTCGATGCTCCACTCGGTGATCGTCGACCCGCGAGATCCTGCGCATCTCTACATCGGCCTGTCGGGTGGCGGCGTGTTCGAGAGCACTGACGGCGGCGACGATTGGCACCCGCTCAACGCGGGCTGCCTCGCGACGTTCTTCCCCGACCCGGAGCCGGAGGTCGGCCACGATCCGCACTGCGTGCGCTTGCATCCGTTGCGGCCCGACCGGCTGTACCAGCAGAACCATTGCGGCATATACCGAATGGAACGGCCCGAGGGTCGCTGGCTCCGCATCGGCGACAACATGCCTCCTGATGTCGGTGACATCGGCTTCCCGATCGAGCTTCACCGCGCGATCCCGACACCGCGTGGGTGTTCCCGATGGACGGCACCGACGTGTGGCCCCGTACGAGCCCCGACGGCCGGCCCGCGGCGTACGTAACTCGCGACGCGGGCGAGACGTGGACGCGGCTCACCCGCGGTCTGCCCGAGCGGGCGTGGTTCACGGTGAAGCGCCAGGCGATGACGGTCGACACCGCCGATCCGGTCGGCATCTACTTCGGTACGACGAGCGGCGAGATCTGGGCGAGTGCCGACGAAGGCGGGTCGTGGACACGCATCGCCGAGCACCTCCCCGAGATCTACTCCGTCGAATCCGCCGATCCGGCGCGGGCGTGAGAGTCCGCATTCCCGATCCGCTCCGGTCGTACACCGATCAGCACTCGGTCGTCGACGCCGACGGCACCACGGTCGCCGAGCTCCTCGCCGACCTCGACGGTCGATATCCGGGCATCCGGTTCCGCATGGTCGACGAGCAGAACCACATACGCAAGCACATGAAGGTGTTCGTCAATGACGAGTCGGTGCGTGATCTCGACACTGCGATCACCGATCGCGACGAGATCACGATCATGCAGGCTATCTCCGGCGGCTGACGGGACCGTCAAGGCCGGCGCGAGTGCTGCAATAGCGTCTCGTCATGCACGCGCTGTCGGCGATGAGCTCATTTGTTGCCGTGGCCGAGCGGCATCACCGTCAGGTGAACCACGTGCCCGGCTGGTTCACCCGTTTCGCCAACAGCAACGTCCTGTTCACGGGGATACCAACCATCGCAATCGTGTTGCTGCTCGTCGGGCTGCGACTCGCCGGCCGGCGCGGAGCGGGACGCGTCGGCTGGACCGAGCTCGACTTCGGGCTCCAGCTGGTGATCGCCGCGATCGTCGCAGTGCCCGCGGCCACCACGTTGCGCGTGGCCAAGGAGCTCTTCGCCGTATCCGGAACTTCGCCGCGGTCGACGATCGAGATCAGCGCCGTGATCCTCGTCTCGTTGGTGATCGTGGCCGTCGTGCTCGCGCGCGCATCGGCGGCTCGCCGCCGTTCCGGACCCGCGGAGACACCGACATCTGCCGACCTCGCGTTCGGGGTCTTCGTCCCCAATCTGGCCGGTGTTTTCGCGGTGATGCTCGTACTGCTCTTCGCTTCACGCGGCGGCACCCTCCATGGGTGAGCACATGAGCAACGGAGGGAAGATCGAGCTCGCCGTCACGACCGCGTTGTTCGTCGCCGTCGGCAGTGGGCTCACCATCGTGCGCGGGCACATCGTCGGCGACGTGTTCGTCCTGCTGCTCGCCCCGTTTCTCGCCGCGATCTTGACGGTCGTCGCGCGCGTCGCGTCCGGGCGGGCTCGTTAGTGGTGGATCGGCCCGGTGTTCACGGCTTGGAACGCGCTGCCGGGAACCGTCTTGAGCTGGTTCAGGTCATCGTCGTTCCAACGCGGGTCGGCGGCGCCGGTGATGAACCACGATCCGCCGTTGTCGGCGACGATCATCCCGTACTGCTTCAACGCGCGCAGGATCACCAACGCCTGGCCGTGGAAGCGTGACAAGTCGTAATTCGCGTTGAGGCGCAGCCGTAGACCCATCGCGGGGAGCGTCTTGTCGGTCGATGACGACGCGGCATGTGTCGCGGGAAGGATGTAGCCGCGCTGGGTCGCCGCCACCGTGAACCGCAGGGCGTGGTTGATCACACCGCTGTGTACCTCGTCGTAGCGCGCCAGGCCGGCAAGGATGGGTAACCCCGCGGCGTCGGCCGACGTCCACCCGAGCGGACGCAACTTGTTCGACGAGAGGTCCCAGTTCGCTCCGGAGTCCGCATCCCAACGGTTCCCACGCCAGAAGGCGCGGTAGAGCTCGAAGAGATGGCACGTCGACTGCTGCACGACGAGCACGTGCCGATCACCGGTGCTCGACGAACCACCCTCAACCGGTGTGTTCGAGGGAATCGGAAACGGGCCCGGATCGCTTTCGTTTCCGTACGCGGTGTAGTGGATCGGCCAGCGCGTTTGCGTCGCCGGTACAACCTTGAACGGAATGCCGTACGCGCCACCACCGCCGAAGTCGGGGTGCAGCATCGTGTGCCCGCCGGTCGCGCTGATCCGCTGAACGAGTGTCGCGGAGTCGGATCGCACGGGCAGCTTCGAGACGTTCTGGTTCCACGCGTTGTTCGAAGGGAACACCTGACATCCACCGACCTTCGATGCGGGTGCGGCCGTGGGTGCCGGGGAGCCACCTCCGCTCCCACCACCGAAGGGCGGACGCGGTACATCGCATGCCGCGAGCAGCGACGCCGCGAGCGCGACGACGACAAGTGAGCGAAATCCACGCATGAAGACAGCATCGACCCGCAGGCGACCAAACCTTGAACGCCCGTAGGATGCGCCTGATGATCGGGTATATCCCCAGCCCGGAGCACGGGACGATCGGAATCGGTTCCCTGCAGCTCCACGCCTACGGTCTGATGCTGGCGATAGGTGTGCTCGTTGCCGCGAAGATCGCCGACGTGCGTTGGCGACGCGCCGGAAACGACTCGAGAGTCATCGGCGAGATCGCGGTACCCGTTGTGGTTGCCGGCGTGATCGGCGCCCGTATCTATCACTTGTTCACCGGGTACAAGTGGAGCGACGGTGGAATCACCGGTGCGCTCGAGATATGGAAGGGCGGGCTGTCGATCTGGGGCGCGGTCGCCGGCGGGCTGATCGCAGTGATCTTCCTCGCCCGGCGTCGTCATCTCGACACGCTCGCGCTGCTCGATGCGATGGGGCCGGCCGTCGTCGTGGCGCAGGCGATCGGTCGCTGGGGAAACTGGTTCAACCAGGAGTTGTTCGGAAAACCGAGCAAGTTGCCCTGGGCCCTCGAGATCGACCCCGCGCACCGACCGCTCGGGTACGCGCTCACGAAGACGTTCCAGCCGACGTTTCTCTACGAGTCGATCTGGTGCCTGCTCGTGTTCGCGACGATCGTGTGGCTCGAACGGCATCGCGGATTGGTGAAGGGGCAGGCCTTCGCGCTGTACGTGGCCATGTACACGTTCGGGCGAATCTTCTTCGAAGCGATGCGCATCGATCCGGCTTCGAAGATCTTCGGCATCCGATTCAACCTGCTCCTCGCAGCAGTGTTGTGTGCCGGCGCGACAGCCTGGTTCGTACGGCTCGAGCGGAAGCGCAGCACGGCGCCGCTCGCCACCGTCCCCCGAGAGGATCAGGGTTCTTCCGGATAGCAACCGTGCACTCTCGTTCCGTAGTGTGATCTCTCGAGCGAGCAGGAGGAACGGCAAGTGACCATGAGTCCCCCCACCACGGCGGTCGCGGCCCGCGCCGTACACGCGAGCAAGATCTACGGAGCGGGCGATACTGAAGTCCGCGCGCTCGACGATGTCGACGTCGACTTCGAGAAGGGCGCGTACACCGCGATCATGGGCCCTTCCGGTTCGGGCAAGTCCACGTTGCTGCACTGCATCGCCGGGCTCGACACGCTCACATCGGGGCAGATCTACCTCGGCGACATCGAGCTGTCGTCACTCAACGAGAAGCATCTCACCCAGATCCGGCGCGACCGGATCGGCTTCGTCTTCCAGTCCTACAACCTCATCCCGACCTTGACCGCAATCGAGAACATCACGCTGCCGGCCGCGCTCGCGGGGCGCGACACCGACAAGCAGTGGCTCGACCACGTCGTCACCATCGTCGGTCTCCGCGACCGGCTCAAGCACCGGCCGTCGGAGCTCTCGGGTGGTCAGCAACAGCGCGTCGCCGTCGCCCGCGCGCTCGCCAGCCGCCCGGAGATCGTGTTCGCCGACGAACCCACCGGAAACCTCGACTCCCGCGCCAGCGGTGAGGTGCTCTCGTTCATGAAGCAGGTCGTGCAGGAGATCGGCCAGACGATCGTCATGGTCACCCACGACCCGATCGCCGCCGCGTACGCGTCTCGCGTCGTCTTCCTTGCCGACGGCAAGGTGATCGACGAGCTCCGCAACCCGCAACCCGACACGATTCTCGACAAGATGCGCCTCCTGGGCGCTGAGTAGGCGCGCGCGTTCATGTTCAAGGTCACGTGGAAGGGCCTCATCGCCCACAAGTTGCGCTTCGTGCTCACGGGCATCGCCGTGATCCTGGGCGTCGCGTTCATCTCGGGCACCTTCGTGTTCACTGCGACGATCCAGCAGACCTTCGACGATCTGATCGCGAACATCTACAAGGGAACCGACGCCCAGGTGCGCGGCCCGGAGGCGTTCAAACAGGACCGGGGCGGACCGGGCGCAACCCCGCGGCCGCCGATTCCCGCGTCGGTCGAGAAGATCGTCGCCCGGGCACCCGGCGTCGAGGCCGCGCAGGGCAACGTGCAGATCGAGTACGCGCAGCTCGTCGACAAGAAAGGCAAGGCGATCGGCAATCCCGGGCAGGGCGCGCCCGCGCTGGGATTCGGTTGGAACCCGGTCAAGCAGCTGACCCAGTTCAACCTCGTTGCGGGCGGGCACCCGCCTCGCAACCCGGACGAGATCGTGATCGACAAGGGCAGCGCCGACAAGGGCCACTTCCACGTCGGCGACACGGGCAAGGTCCTGACCGGACTCCCGCCGAAGAACTACAAGATCGTCGGGATCGCGCGCTTCGGTACAGCCGACAACCTCGCCGGCGCATCGGTAGTGCTGTTCGAAATGGCGCAGGCGCAGCGGATCGCCGGCCTGCCCGCCAAGTTCGACTACATCGGGATCGTCGGCAAGCCCGGCCTTTCGCAGGACGAGGTCGCCGCCAACGTCCGCAAAACGCTGCAGCAGGACGGCCTCGGCGCGCTCGAGGTCGTGACGGGCAAGAAGCTGATCGACGAGAATCAGAGCCAGATCGGCAAGGCGTTGGGCTTCCTCAACACGGGATTGCTCGTCTTCGCGTTCGTCGCGCTCATCGTCGGTGCGTTCATCATCTACAACACTTTCTCGATCGTCGTCGCACAACGCACCCGCGAGATGGCATTACTACGCGCGATCGGTGCGAGCACCCGCCAGGTGCTCGGCTCGATCATCGGCGAGTCGCTGGTTATCGGGGTGATCGCGTCGGCGATGGGCGTCTTCGGCGGCATCGCGCTCGCGATCGCGCTTCGGTGGGTGATGAGCCTGCTGGGCATCGACCTGCCCGGCTCGGGCGCGGTCGTGCCGGCCAAGGCGGTCATCTGGGGAATGCTCGTCGGTATCGTCGTCACGCTGCTGTCCTCGATCGTGCCCGCGCGCAACGCCGCCCGCGTACCGCCGGTAGCCGCATTGCGAGACGTGGCCATCGAGCGACCGATTCGCAGGGGCGTACGGCTCGGGATCGGCGGCGGACTGGGCGTGCTCGGCGTCATCGCGTTGCTGAGTGGGCTCTTCGGCGGCGCCGGCATCTGGTTCGTGATCGTCGGCGCGGTGCTGATCTTCGTCGGCGTCTTCGTGCTCGGTCCGCTGTATGCACGTTTCGTGAGCTCGGTGCTCGGCGTGCCGATCGCGCGCGTGAAGGGGGTCACGGGCACGCTCGCACGCGAGAACGCAGGGCGCAATCCCAAGCGAACCTCGGTGACGGCGGCCGCCCTCATGATCGGCGTTGCGCTCGTCGGCTTCATCACGGTCTTCGCGACCTCGGCCAAACAGTCGTTCCTCGGCACGATCGACGCGCAGATCTCGAGCGACTACGTCATCAACAGCGGCGGCAGCTTCGGCGGTACCGGACTCAGCCCTCGGCTCGACCGCGAGATCGCGAAGCTGCCGGTCGTCGAAGCTTCGACACCCGTGCGAGTCGGCCCCGCCCAAGTGAACAAGGCCGTCGACCTGATCGCTGCGGTCGATCCGGTACCCGCGCAGAAGATCTTCGCCTTGAAGTCGGTCGGCGGCAAGCTCGCTGACCTCACCCCCGACGGCATCGCAATCTCGAAGAAGTCGGCCGACAAACATCACTGGAAGATCGGGAGCACAATCCCGGCGAAGTTCGCCAAGACCGGAAACACGAGCTTGCGAGTCGAGATGATCTACGACGAGAAGCAGATCGTGTTGCCGGGTGCGAATCTCATCTCGCTGCAGGGTTACGAGAAGCACTACAGCCAGCAGCTCGACGCGTTGATCTTCGCCAAGCTCAAGCCCGGCGTTTCGCCCGAGGAAGGTCGCAAGGCGATCGAGCCACTCCTCAAGGGCTATCCCACGGCCAAGCTCCAGGACAACGCGCAGTACAAGGCCGATCAGGTCAAGAATTTGAATCAGCTGCTCGGGCTCATCTACGGACTGTTGATCTTCGCGGTGATCATCGCGTTCATCGGCATTGCGAACACCCTCGCCCTGTCGATTCACGAACGAACTCGGGAGATCGGACTGTTGCGCGCTGTCGGGGAGAGCCGGCGACAGGTGCGATCGATGATCCGGTGGGAATCGGTGATCATCTCGCTGCTCGGCACCTTGCTCGGGCTGGCCATCGGCTTGTTCTTCGGGTGGGTCGTCGTCGTGGCGCTCCACGATCAGGGCATCACGACCTTCGATCCGGGAATCGCCACGCAGGTCGCGATCGTCATCTTCGCGGGTCTGTCCGGAGTGGTCGCTGCCATCTTCCCGGCCCGCCGCGCCGCCAAGCTCGACGTGCTACGCGCGATCTCGACCGAGTAACGCCACCCGGCTATTCGTCGGGCGAGAATCGCTCCTGCACCGCGGCGTCCTTGTCGTGCACCTGCTGCGCGAGATCAGCCTGGTAGTGCTCCATCGCGGCGCGGAGCTTCTCGTCACTCGTCGCGAGGATCCGGACCGCGAGCAAACCGGCGTTGCGCGCGTTGCCGACGGCAACCGTTGCGACCGGCACTCCCCCGGGCATCTGCACGATGGAGAGCAGCGAGTCGAGACCGTCGAGCTGGGCCAGCGGAACCGGCACGCCGATCACGGGCAGCGGCGTCATCGAGGCGGTCATGCCCGGCAGGTGCGCGGCACCCCCGGCTCCCGCGATGATCACGCGCAGGCCCCGGCCGGCGGCGCTCCGGGCGTACTCCGTCATGACGTCGGGCGTGCGGTGCGCCGAGACGATGCGCACCTCGTGAGTGACACCGAACTCGGCGAGCACGTCGATCGCGGCCTGCATCACCGGCAGATCGGAGTCGCTCCCCATGATCACACCGACGAGCGGAGCACTTCCTATCCGGTTCACCCGGGTCACGGTAATGGAACGAACGGTGCGGGGCCTGCAACGATGGACCCATGCACACACGACTGACCGAGATGTTGGGAATCGAGCACCCGGTGATGCTGGCCGGGATGGGCGGCGTGTCG
>JBBQER010000038.1:0-33503 GCA_038320885.1 Acidimicrobiia bacterium | reverse complement strand
CCGGTTGTCGGCCATCAACTTCGCCGGCACCGCCCGCACCGACGTCGCCGTCGGCACGTCGAGGCTGGCTTCCATGTTCTTGACGATGCGCGCCGCGGCGCCGCGCAACGGTTGCACGGTCTCGCCCGGGAGCACCACCGGGGCAGCCTCATCATCGACTCGGGCCGTTGGCGCGGGAGCGGGGGGCGGCACCTCGACCTCGACCTCGACCGGCGCGGGCGGGGCGGGCGTCGAGACGACGGGCGTTCCGCCGAGCTTGTAGTCGGCGAAGAACTCACGCCAGCTTTCGGGTACCGCGTCGGGGTCGTCCTGGAACAAGCGGAACATCTCGTCGACCATGCCCTCGTTCGGGCCGAGGTCGGGACGGTGGGTCGACGTGGTGTCGCTCATGCAGATGTCTCGCTCTCAGTAATTTTGGCTCGTCAGCGGCGGACGAGTTCGGCGAGGCGGAACGCGAGGTCGAGTCCCTGGCGGGCGTTCAACCGGGGGTCGCAACGGGTCTCGTAGCGCGACTCGAGGTCTTCGCCGCGTACTTCGTCGCCACCGCCGAGGCACTCCGTCACGTTGTCACCGGTCAGCTCGACGTGCACGCCGCCGGGCCACACGCCGTTCTCGCTACAGCACGCGAAGAACTGCTCGACCTCGTGCATCACGGCGTCGAAGTGCCGGGTCTTGTAGCCGCTCTCGTGCGCGTACGTGTTGCCGTGCATCGGGTCGCACGCCCAGACGACCGGGTGGCCGGCGCGCTGCACCGCGCCCAGCAGCGGCGGGAGATGCTCGGCGACGTGGTCGGCACCCATGCGACTCACGAGCGTGAGTCGTCCCGGCTCGCGTGCGGGATCGAGCCGGCGGCACAGTTGCACCAGACTCTCGGCGCTCACGTCGGGTCCGACCTTCAGGCCGATCGGGTTCTGGACTCCGGAGAGGAACTCCACGTGCGCGCCGTCGATCTGATGCGTGCGGTGGCCGATCCACAGGAGGTGCGCGGAGCAGTCGTACCAGTCGCCGGTGAGGCTGTCGCGCCGCGTGAGCGCTTCCTCGTACCCGAGGAGCAATGCTTCGTGCGACGTGTAGAAATCGACTTCGTGCAGCTGTGCCTCGGCGTCGAGATCGATGCCGCACGCGGCCATGAAGCGGAGCGCGCGGTCGATCTCCTGGGCGAGCTCGTCGTAGCGCTTTCCTTCGCGACGGCTGGCGATGAACTCCAGGTTCCACTGGTGCGCACCGCGCAGATCCGCGAAGCCGCCCTTCGTGAACGCGCGCAGCAGGTTGAGCGTTGCGGCGGCCTGGTGGTAGCCGCGCACCATCCGTTGCGGGTCGGGCCGCCGGGCTGCCGCCGAGAATTCGAAATCGTTGACGATGTCGCCGAGGTACGAAGGAAGCTCGACCCCATCGCGTTTCTCGACCGGGGCCGAGCGGGGCTTGGCGAACTGACCCGCGATCCGGCCGATCTTCAACGTCGGCACACCCGTGCTGTAGGTGAGCACGAGCGACATCTGGAGGATCACCTTCAGCTTGTCGCGGATGTTGTCGGCCGAGAAGTCGGCGAACGACTCCGCGCAGTCGCCGGCGTGCAGGAGAAACCCCTTGCCTTCGGCGACGCGCGCGAGCGTGGTGCGCAGCGTGCGCGCCTCGCCCGCGAACACGAGCGGAGGGAACGTGCGGAGCTCGTCGAGCGCGGCCGTGAGCGCGATTGCGTCGGGCCACACCGGTTGCTGCACGGCGGGGTAGCGCTGCCAGCTCGTGGGCTCCCAATCGAGATTCGGTAGCGATTGCGCGGACGTCATGGGGCTAGAGGTAGTTGCCGGGCGGGCGTCCGCCTGGTCCGGGTTCGAGGGCGCGGCGCTGGCGCATCTCCTCGAACTGTTGCTGCGCCTGCATCTGCTGGGTGAACAGGGTCGCCTGGATGCCGTGGAACAAGCCTTCGAGCCAACCGACGAGCTGGGCCTGCGCGATCCGCAGCTCGGGGTCGCTCGGCGCTTCGCTCGTGAACGGCAGCGTTACGTCGTTCAGCTCGCGGCGCAGGTCGTCGGAGAGGATCCCTTCGAGCTCCTTGATCGAACGCTCGTGGATCTCCTTCAGCGCCTTTCGGCCCGCATCGTCGAGCGGGGCGAGCCGGGCTTCGTCGAGCAGCGCCCGCACCATCGAGGCGATGCGGATCAGCTTCGTCGGGCGGGAGACCTTCTCGCCGTCGGCGTCAGCGTTCTCGCCGTCGACGGCCGGGGCACCGACGGGGTCGAGAACTTCGGGGGTCACGGATACTCCGTCGGTACTCGGGTCGCTGGAGGTCACGGCGGATCATGGTAATGGGCGGGCGTCGGAGACTCCCCTCGGATTGCGGGGTCCGTGGGAGACGCCGGTCAGGTCTGCCAATCAGGTTTGCCAATCAGGTCTGAATGATCACCAGGCGTTCCTCGGTCATCTCCCTGACCGCCCATTGCGGACCCTCGCGCGTGTTGCCGCTGTCCCGGTTGCCGCCATAAGGCTGTTGGTCGGCGCGGAACGTCGGCACTTCGTTCACCAGCACGCCGCCGTAGTCGAGGGTGCGGGCGGCGCGCAGCGCGTCGCTGAGGTCGGCGGTGAAGATCGCGGCTTGGAGCCCGTAGCGCGAGTCGTTCGCGAGGCGCAGCGCATCGTCGAGGGACGAATACGTCGCCACGCCGACGACGGGCCCGAACACCTCGTTCGCACACACATTCATGTCGGGCGTGACGCCACCGAGCACGGTCGGCGCGAGCATGCCGTCTTCGCGCACCTTCCCACCCGCGAGGATCTCCGCGCCGCCGGCGACCGCCTCGTCGACCCACGACTGGACGCGGTCGCGTTCGGCGGTCGAGATCAGGGCCGACACGTCGGTGCGCTCTTCGAGCGGATCGCCGACCACGAGTCCTTCCACCAACGGGACGAGGGCGTCGAGGAACTCCTCACGTCGAGATTCGTGCACGTAGATGCGCTGCGTCGAGATGCACGACTGACCGGCGTGGCTGAACCCGGCAACCGACACCTTCTTGGCGACGGTCTCGATGTCGGCGCTGGGCTCGATGATCAACGGTGCGTTGTTGCCGAGCTCGAGTCCGACCTTCTTGCGCGGCGCGCGACCGCGGATGCCCCATCCGACCTCCGGCGAGCCGGTGAACGTGATGAGCGCGATGTCGGGATGATCGACGATCGCGTTGCCGACCGTGCCACCACTGCCGGTCACGACGTTCAGATCGCCGGCCGGCAATCCGCATTCGTCGAGGAGGATCCGCGCCAGCGTGATCGCCGAGAGGGGAGTCTGGCTCGCGGGCTTGAGCACGACCGGGCAGCCGGCCGCGATGGCAGGGGCGAGCTTGTGCGCGACGAGGTTGAGCGGGAAGTTGAACGGACTGATCGCGCCGACCACGCCGATCGGCATCCGCAACGTGAACGCGAGCTTGCCTTCACCCGCCGCGCTCGCCTCCATCGGGACCACGTCGCCCGCGAGCGTGCGCGCCGCGACCGCCGCGAACGTGAACGTCGACACGCACCGCTGCGCCTCGACCCGAGCCGTCTTGATCGGCTTCGCCGACTCGGTTGCGATGATGCGCGCGAGCTCCTCGGTGCGCCGCGACACGAGCTCCGCGGCCCGATCGAGGATCTCGGCCCGTTTCCAGGTGGGCAGCGGGCCGGCGGCGAGCGCGGCCTTCGCGGCGCGCACCGCGTCGTCGACCTGCTCGGACCCGCACGCGGGGACCCGGCCGAGGAGCTCGCCGTCGTACGGCGCGCGTACCTCGATCCATTCGCCGGTCGTGATCGACTCGCCGCCGATCGGGAGTTGCCAGTCAGTCGCAGTCATGGCGTACCTCTGCTCTTGGCGCTCCGCGCCGGGCCGCCTGGCCCTGGACTGTATGACGGTCGGACCTACGAAGCAGTCGCGATCCGGCGGCGGGGTGCGGGCGAGTCGAGGGTGGCGAGATCGGCGAGGCGCGGGTCGTTCGAGAAGACCTCGATGATGGGTTGGCGCAACCCGAGCCGGCGTTGGAGCTGCTCGACCGCGAGCTCCTGGTCCCACATCACGAGCGTGACGACGATGCCCTCGCGCCCGGCGCGCGCGGTGCGACCCGAGCGGTGCACGTAGCCCTTCTGCTCCTCGGGCGGGTCGAAGTGGACGACCACGTCGACGTCGTCGACATGGATGCCGCGTGCGGCGACGTCGGTGGCGACGAGTACCACGTGCGTCCCGGCCTGGAAGTCCTTCAGCGCGCGCTCACGCGCCGACTGCCGCAGGTCGCCGTGGATCGCTCCCGCGTCGACACCTTCGCGCTTGAGCTGTGACACCAAGCGATCGGCGCCGCGCTTCGTACGGACGAACACCATCGTGCGCGACACGCCGGCCGCGATCGCGGCGAGCACCTTCACCCGGTCCATCTCGTGCACGCGGAGGAACCGGTGCGTCATGTCGTCGATCGTCTCGCTGTCGGCCTCGACCTCGTGCCGGACGGGATCGGTCATGTAGCGGCGAACCAGCACGTCGACCTCACGGTCGAGCGTCGCGGAGAACAGGAGCGTCTGGCGATTGGTCGAGACCTTGCGCATGATCCATTCGACTTGCGGCAGGAAACCCATGTCGGCCATGCGGTCGGCTTCGTCGATCACGAGCGTGCGGACGGCGTCGAGATCGAGCTCGCCCCGTTCGAGCAGGTCGATCATGCGTCCCGGTGTCGCGACTGCGATCGTGATCTTGCGTTGGAGGTTCTTCACCTGCTTGTCGAGCGACGTGCCGCCGTAGAACGCGGCAACCCGCATGCCGACGACCTTGCCGAGCGGCGCGAGCACGTCGACGACCTGCTTCGCGAGCTCGCGAGTCGGCACCAGCACGAGGGCGGTGGGATGGCCCGGCACCGGCTTCGCCGCGGTCTGGAGCATGGGGAGGCCGAACGCGAGCGTCTTACCGGAACCGGTGCGCGCCTTGCCGCAGACGTCGCGGCCCGCGAGCGCGTCGGCGATCGTCGCCTCTTGGATGGGGAATGCCTCTTCGATGCCTTGGCCCGCGAGGGCGTCGACGAACTCGGCCCGCAGGCCGAGGTCTCGGAAGGTCGTCACTCTGGATGTCTCCTCGAAAGTAGGTCGGGAAGGCCGATCCTCGGCAGTTCCGTGAGCTACTTCGGGACAAATGAGGTACGGCCGCGGGAATCCGAAGGAAGGGAACCCGAAATTTCATCCTACCGCACCTTTGAAGACACCCTGCGCACCGGCGTAACGTCTGCGCATGGCGTACGCGACCAGACCGATGCACGACGCCGACTCGCACATCATGGAGCCACCGGCGTGGCTCGAGCCGCATCTGGCGGCCGAGCACCGGGCGAAGCTGCCCGTGCTGGGTGCGGCCGACGACTCGAGTCGTCAGGGCTTCGACGTCGACCGCGTTCGCCGCGCGCACGCCGACCCCGAGTACCGCGCCGAAGACGAGTCGCAGATCATGTTGCGGAAGAACTTCCTCGCGACGGGTTCGTTCATCGAAGACGATCGCCCGCGCGCGTTGGAGCTGTTGGGATTCGCGAGTCAGCTCGTGTTCGACACGTTCACGAGCTCGCACGTGTTACGCATCGAACGCGATGGCGACCAGCCGCTCGCATGCGAGGTCGCGAGGGGCCAGCACCGCGCCATGCTCGCGTGGTGTGCGGTCGATCCCCGGCTCCTTCCGGTGTGTGTCGTTCCCCTGGGCGACATGCCCGCCGCGGTCGCGCTTGCCCGCGACGCCATCGACGGTGGCGCGGCCGCACTCCAGATCGGCCAGTACTGCCCGCCGGATCACTCACCCGCGCACGTCGACCTCGAACCGCTCTGGGCGAGTGCGGCCGAAGCGGGCGTGCCGGTGGTCCTCCACGTGGCCGGCGCCGGCGCCAACGTGATGAATCTCGGCTTCTTCGAGAACGGTTTGCCTCCGGTTCCCGACTTCCACGGCGGCGACACCAACTTCAAGTCGATCGACTATCTGTCCATCCCGCTGCCGGTGATGCAGACGCTCAATGCGCTCGTGATCGACGGCGTGTTGCAACGGCACCCGGACCTGCGGGTCGGCGTGATCGAGGTCGGCGCGTCGTGGATACCGAGTTGGCTGCGTCAGCTCGACTCCGCGCACGAAGCGTTCCGCAAGAACGAGGAGCGGCTGCAGAACATGGAGATGCGCCCGAGCGAGTACGTGCGGCGCCAGGTGCGCGCGACGCCGTACCCGCACGAGGACACCGGTTGGACGATCGCGAACTCCGGCGTCGAGGTGTGCATGTTCTCGTCGGATTTCCCGCACGTCGAAGGTGGCCGCAACCCGATCGGGCGGTTCGAGCGCAGCATGGAAGCCGCGGGCACCGGCGCCGACGCGTCCCGGCGGTTCTACTGGGACAACTTCGTCGACCTGCTCCGCCCCGTTCTCGAACGCCGCGGCGTCCCGACAACTCTCGAACCGGCGTGACTTCGCTACCTATACGGTCGCCAACTCACGCCGGTTCGAAGATTGCGGCGGAGTCGAAGCTCGCTTTGCGGGCGGCGCGGCGGAGCGCGTCGAGCACGGCGCGGCCCGCGAGCGCGATCAAGACCGCGTTGGTGATCGCGCGGCCGGTGTCCCAGCCGAATGACGTCGTGACGTCGAATACTACGTACCGGTGCAGGTTCTCGGCGAGCGCGGCGCCGGGCAGGAACGAGAGGCGGGTCTGCGCGCCGAGTGTGAACGGCCAAAACGACAGGTTGAGCACGAGCCCGTAGAAGAACGCCGACACCGCGCCGTACGCGGCGAGGAGCGCGATCTCGCGCCGGCCCGTTGCCTGGGGCAGGAGTCCCGCGCCGAGCCCGATCCATGCGCAGGCGAACATCTGGTACGGCATCCACGGGCCGACGCCGCTCGTGATGAGTGCCGACGCGAAGAGGGTCGTGCAACCGAGGCTGAACCCGAAGCCCGGCCCGAGTGCGCGGCCCGACACGACGAGCAGGAAGAAGATGGTCTCGACGCCCGCGGTTCCGGCGCCGAGCGGCCGCAGCGCGGCGCCGAGGGCCGAGAGCACGCCGAGCATCGCCAAGGCTTTGGAGTCGAGGCCGCCTTCGGACAGTTGCGCGAGCACGACCGCGAGCACGAACAGCAGGAGCGCGCCGAAGATCACCGGAGCGACGCTGTTGGTGCCGATACCCGATCCCGGCGTGACAAAGAACGGCCACGCGAACGCCAAGAAGCCGAACACCGAGGCGACCGCCAGCGCGGCGACCGTGCGCGGGCCGACGTCAACGGCATTGACCGACGCGCTCATGCGCCCGCCCCTGCGAACACGCCCGCGGCCCGCACCTGCTCGACCGTGAGCCAGGGGCGGGGGGCGAGGATCTTGGCGACCTGGGGCGCGAACGACGGTGACGCGACGATCACCGCGTCGGTCGGCCCGTCGGCGACGATCTCGCCGTCGGCCAGCACGACGACGCGCTGCGAGCCGGCGGCGACGAACTCCACGTCGTGGGTCGACACGACGATCGCGTGACCGCGGGCCGCGAGATCACCGAGGATCCGCGCGAGCTCGCGCTTCGCCCGGTAGTCGAGGCCGCGCGTCGGCTCGTCGAGGAGGACGACGCGCGGCGATGCGGCGAGCTGCACAGCAAGCACGAGCGCGAGTCGTTGTCCTTCGGAGAGGTCGCGCGGATGCGTGCCGTTGTCGATTCCCGGTGCGAGCCGGTCGAGCGTCGCGCGGGCGAGTCCCTGCTCGGCGCGTGATTCGGCGTCGGCCTGGGCGAGCTCCTCGCCGACGGTGTCGAGGTACAACAGGTCGCCCGGCGATTGTGGGACCAGGCCGACGAGCGCGCGCGATTCCGTAGGCGAGAGGTCACCGGGGTCGCGACCTCCGATGTCGACCCGCCCGCCCCGGCGCGCGCCGGTGCCCTGGAGTGCCCACAGGAGCGACGACTTCCCGGCGCCGTTGCGACCCATCAGCGCGGCGACCTCGCCCGCACGCAGCTCGATGTCGACCTCGCGCACGGCGACGACCGGTCCGTAGCGCACGACGATCCCGCGCGCCCCGAGCACCGGCGGGCCCGACTCGGGAGCGCGCGCAACGGCGGGCGGAGGATCCTCGCTTGCGAGACCGGCGAGGAGCGGCTCGGCCCGGCGGCGCGCGTCACGCACCGACAGCGGCAGCGGCGTCCACCCCGCGAGGCGTCCCAGCTCGACGATGGGCGGTGCGACACTCGTGCGCGTCAGGAGCTCGGCGGGGTCACCGTGCTCGACGGTGCCGTCGCCGCCAACGTGCACGATCGAGTCGGCGTACTGCACCACGCGTTCGAGCCGGTGCTCGGCCATCACGACGGTGACGCCCAGGTCGTGCACCAGGCGGGTGATCGTCGCCAGCACGTCCTCGGCCGCGGTCGGGTCGAGCGCCGAAGTGGGCTCGTCGAGCACGAGCACTTTCGGATGCACGGTGAGCGCCGCTCCGATCGCGACGCGCTGGAGCTGACCCGCGGAGAGTTGGTGGAGCGCGCGGTTGCGCAGCTCGGCGAGGCCGAGGAGGTCGAGCGTCTCCTCGACGCGCTTGCGCATCACGTCGGGTGCGATCGCGAGCTGCTCCATCCCGTAGGCGAGCTCCTCCTCCAAGGTGTCGGTGACGCAGCCTCCGAGCGGATCCTGGGTCACGACGCCGACGACGTCGGCCAGCTCGCGCGGCGGATGCGTACGCGTGTCGCGGCCGTCGACGGTCACCCGCCCCGCCAACGTTCCACCGGTGAAGTGCGGCACGAGGCCGTTGATCGCGCCGAGCAGGGTTGACTTTCCGGAGCCCGTGCCGCCGATCACGACGCAGAGCTCACCCGCGGGAATGGTCAGGTTCACGGCGCGGAGCGTCGGTTGTTCCGCGTCGGCGTAGGTGATCGTGACGTGCTCGAAGCGGATCATGCGTGGGATCGGATCCGTTCGGGCGCGCGGATCCGATCGGGCGCGAGCGGCGGGGACTCCGACGACCGGCGCGGGGGCGCGACCGCGATCGGCGGCGGCGGCGTGAGCACGGCGGGAAGCACCGCGAGCAGGATCGCGGCGGCCGGGAGCCAGGGCAGGGTCGGCCACGCGGGCGGGAAGATCGACGGGTTGAGCGCGGCCGGGTCGAGGCTGCCGGCGACGATCATCGCGACCGCGGCCGCGATGCCGGAGCATGCCGTCGCCCACTCCGCGAACCCCCAGCGGTCGGGCCGGTAGCGGGTGCGGCGCGCGCGGCGGCCGCCGAGCAGCAGGCCCGCCGCCGCGAGCCCGAGGCCGGCGACCAGCATCGGCGCGCCGAGCAGGCGCGGGGTCGTCGTGTCGAGCAAGCCGTAGAGCCCGGTGCACAGCCCGAGCAGTCCCGCGAGGAGCAGGGCCGCCGTCACGTGCCGCACCCGCGGCGGGACCGATCCCGCGCGTCCGTAGCCGCGCGAGTCCATCGCGGCCGCAAGCTGGAACGAACGCTCGAGCGTGTCGTGCAGGACCGGCATCGCGATGCCACGGATCGCGCGGCGCCCGCGCGCGGTGTCGCCACGGAGCTTGCGCGCCCGGCGCACTCGTTGCGCGCTCTCGACGAGTTGGGGTGCGACCGTGACCGCAACCGTGATCGCGACACCGAGCTCGTAGAGAGCCGCGGGGAGCACGCGCAGCGCGCGCTTCGGATTCGCCAGGGTGTTGGCGGCTCCGATGCAGCACAGCAGCGTCGCGAGCCGAAAGCCGTCGTAAGCAGCCGCGAGGACGTTCTCCGCGCTGACGGCACCGCCGAGGCGTACGCCCGACATGAACCCGGGCAACGGGATCTCCGGCAGGGTGAGCAGCACGTGCTCACCCGAGCCGTCGCCACCGCCGAAGACGATGCGGAACACCACCCGGATCGTGATCACGGCGATCCCGAGCAGCAGATAGAACTTGAATGCGCGTGCCCAGGGCGCTTCGGTGCGGCGGGCCGCGACCACCGTGCCGGCGACTGCGAGCACGAGCGCGAGCAGCAGGGGGTTCGTCGTGCGCGTCGCGGCGGTCGCCAATCCGATCGCCCAGATCCACCACGCAATGGGGTGAACGAGGCGAGGGAGCCGGAGCGCCGCGACCGAGCTCACGCGCTTCGTCGCCGCCGGGCGCGGGTGAACGCGAACGCGCCGATCGCGAGTCCACTGACGATCGCGACCGCGAGGATCGCGGCGATCGGGGATCCCGAGCTGTCGTGCCGGACCGGGCCCGATGCCGAACGCTCGATGATGCCCACCGTCGTACTCGACGATGCCGTCGTTCGGGTGCTCGCAGTCGTCGTCGTGATGGCGGTGGGCTTGTGGTGCCGCGTCGTGGTGGTCGTCGTCGGCTCGAGCGCGACGACCGGCGGGTCGGTCGTGCCGGGAGGAGCCGGAAGCGTGGCGGCGGTGACCGGTGGCGGCTGGGTAGGCGGCGGCGCCGGCGTCCCAGTGGTCGGGGTCGTTGTCCGGGTCGTGGTCGTGGTCGGGATCGCGGCCGACGGCTTGACGCTCGGTTGGGCGCGATTACCGAACGCGAACGCTTCGATGGTGCCCGGTTTCGGGTCGAAGTCGAGAACCCCGAGCGCGCTGTACGTCCACGTCGAATCCGACGGCCGCGCATACCAATACGCCCAGTACGCCGACGGCGAAGGGGTGATCGCGCACGCATCCTGCTTCGGCGTCGGGAGCCCGTCGATGCGGCAGACGAACGCGTCGCCGTATTGGGCGGTGCCCGCCGACCTGAAGCCGGCCGCGTGCAGCGCGACCAGTCCGTTGGCCGGGTCGCCGGGCGCGCATCCGCGTTCGACGTTTCCGCCGGCAAAGTGCGTGAAGTCGACGATCACCGTCACGCCCGTCGTTCCATTGCAGCCGGACGACGAAGCTGCGCCGACTGCGGGTACGACGACGGTCGACGCGACGACCGCGATGATCGCGATCGCCGCGCCGAGAGTGGCTTTCACGATTTCTCCCTACCGTCCGGTCAGCACGGGGTCAGCGGGACGATGGTCGACGCGGTCGAGGCCGCGACGGGCAGCGCCTTGCTTGCCATCGCGGGCACGGCTTGCACCGTCGCGAACACGTTGGGGCTTGTGCCGGGCGGGAAGAAGAACGCGCCGTACCCGGGTTGCGCGCACCCGAGTTGGTAACTCGCAAGGGCGGTGAACGGCGTGTGCACGCCTTTCTTCCAAGTCGCGGATCCCGGCGCGCTGTTCTCGGCGATCAAGGTCTGGATCGTGAGCGCGGTCGAGTTCGGATCCGACGACTGGCCCGAGGCCGCCACGAATGGGAAGCCCGCGTCGCTCGACTGCACGTTCTTCAAGGTCTCGATCACCGTCAACCGACGCGGTTTCCGATCCCAAGCGGCGAGGCCCTGAGCGGCTAGGGAGGTGCTGTTGGTGTCGGGGCCCGTGAAGGTGTTCGGATCGGCCGCCGGACACGCGACTGCGGTGTCGGAGCGGTACGGCTGCCACAGACCATTCGCGCACTGTTGTCTCACCAACCACGAGATCGCCGGCTTGAGGCGCGGGTTGGTGTCGGGAACGGCCGCCGCCTTCAGCGCGGCGAGCGCGAGGCCCTGGCGAAAGGCGCCGTCGTAGGTCGGATCCTGGGCACCGAAGAGTCCGGGGTCGCTGCCCGTCTTCCGGGCGGTGGCGACCAGCCGGGCGACAAGGTTGTTCTGCGCGCCGATCCCGCCGAAGTGACGCGGATCCTGGTTGTCGGCGACTGCGGCCAGGATGTATTCGGCCAGCGCGCCCGGCGCGTCGGTGCCTCCGAGCTGGAGGTCGGTGCCGATGTGTCCGCGCATATAGGTGATCGCGAGGTCCGATGCCGGCTTGTCGACGCCGGCGGCGCGCATCCCGATGACCGCGTACGCGGTGCTCGTCGCGTCGGGCTGGCCGAAGTTCTTCACGAATCCGTTGTTGCTCTTGATCTCGTTGGCGAGCCATTGCGCGCCGCGTTGGGCGCGTTGCAGGTTGGTGGGCGGGGCGGCTGAGGCTTCGGTGGCGAGTGCGCCACCGAGCGTCACGCTGATAACGGCGGCGGCGACGAAAGCGCGCAATCCACGACGCGCTCGGAAGTCGGATCTCATGGGTGTGTTCCTTTCGAAACGGCTGCGCGGCGTGACCCACGCGGCCCGTCCGACGAACACCCTCCACGGGAACCGTGGAAAACGGCATCGGGCAGAACGCCCGGGCTCCGTCCCGCATGCCTCGACGGTTTGTCTGGAGCCCGTCCCGGCGGGTGCTCCGGCTCGTTCGCCCGTGATGACCTCCACGGGCGAACCTACGGTTGCGGGTCAGCGCCGGCATTCGACCGGCTTCCCCCGCTTGGGGACAGGGGAGCGAGCATAGCGACGCGCGGCCGAGGTGTCAGGTCTTCGCGATTTCGCCCGGCGCGATATGAAAGGGACCCATGCATGACGAACAGGCAGCGACGCCGATCTCGGTGCAGCTCTACACGCTCCGCAAGCAGACCGCCTCCGACTTCCCCGCCGTACTGACGCGACTCGGGAAGAAGGGATACGTGGGTGTCGAGCTCGCGGGGTTCGGCGACCTGACGCCCGAGCAGCTTCGCCGCACGCTCGACGACGCGGGCCTGGTGATATCGAGCGCGCACGTGGGATTCCAGGACGAGCCCGAGTTCGCGGCCGCGCTCGACACGCACGCATCGCTCGGGTGCAAGACCGTCGTGATTCCCATGCTCGGACCGGATTCGTTCGCCGATCCCGACGCGGTGCGCGCCGCGGCAGACAGCGTGAACGCGCTCGACGCCGTCGCACGCGAGCGGGGCCTGACGCTCGGCTATCACAATCATTTCTGGGAGCTCACCAAGATGCCCGACGGGCGCCCCGCGTTGTTGCACATGTTCGAACACCTCGCACCGACGGTCTTCGCAGAGGTCGACATCTACTGGGCGCAGGTGGGCGGCTCGGATCCGAAAGAGCTCGTGACCGAGCTCGGGTCACGTGTCGGCCTGCTGCACGTCAAGGACGGCCCGGCCGACGAGCCGCCGAACCCGATGGTTGCGGTCGGCGACGGCGTCGTCGACGTGCGCGGCGTGCTGGAAGCGAGTCCGAGCGCGCAGTGGCACATCGTCGAGCTCGATCGGTGCGCGACCGACATGTTCGACGCCGTCGAACGCAGCTACGACTATCTCGTGGGCAACGGCCTCTCGCGCGGTCGCTCGTGACCGAGCCGGCGAGTCCGCCCGCGGTCAGGGTCGCGATCGTCGGATGCGGCGTGATCAGTCGCGCCTATGCACACACGATGCGCAAGCTCGGCTTCATCGAGCTCGCCGCGTGCGTCGACGACGCACCGGGTCGGGCGGAAGAGCTCGCGACCGAATTCGGCGCCCAGGCGAGCACGCTCGGCGGGGTATTGCAGGATCCCACCATCGACGCGGTCGTGAACCTGACCCCGCCGCTCGCCCATGCGGCGGTGAGCAGCGAGGTGCTCGAGGCGGGCAAGGCCGCGTTCAGCGAGAAGCCGCTCGGCGTGGAGCTCGCGGAGGGGACCGCGCTCGTGGATCTCGCGACCGCGGCCGGCGTGCGCCTCGGATGCGCACCCGACACCTTCCTCGGCGCCGGTTTGCAAACGCCGCGCGCGGTCATCGATCGGGGTGACATCGGCGAGCCGCTCGCGGCAAACGCGTTCATGCTCGGTTCGGGCCCGGAGCGGTGGCACCCGAACCCCGCGCTCTTCTATCAACACGGTGCCGGTCCGCTGCTCGACATGGGCCCGTACTATTTCACCGCTCTCGTGCAGCTCCTCGGGCCGGCGCGCTCGATCACCGGATCGGCGCGGGTGTCGCGGACGCAACGGCCGATCCTCTCGGAACCGTTGCGCGGCGGGCTGATCGACGCGGAAGTTCCGACGCACGTGGGCGCGCTCGTGGAGTTCGAGTCGGGCCCGATCGCGACGCTGGTAACGAGCTTCGACGTGCAGGCGACGCGCTACCGCAACATCGAGGTGTACGGAACCGAGGCGACGCTGTCGGTGCCCGACCCGAACACGTTCGGCGGGCCGTTGATGATGAGGCGCAACGGTGACGAGAAGTGGACCGAGATCGAGCTGCTGCCGGCGCACCTGCCGCAACAGCGTGGCATCGGCCTCGCCGACATGATGTGGGCGCAACGCAGCGGACGCGCCCACCGCACGTCGAGCGCGCTGGCGCTCCATGTGCTGGAGCTGATGACGGGCGCGCTCGAGGGCGCCCGCGCGGGTCGTCGTGTCGATCTCCGCACGACGTGCGAGCGCGCGGACCCGTTGCCGGTCGGCTTGGCGCCGAACACGTTCGACAATTAGCCGGAGGACCGCGATGGAGACGCTGCGCTACGGGATCGTGGGCTCCGGGTTCGTTGCGCAGTTCCATCTCCGCGCCCTCGAGAGCGTGCGCGGCGTCGAGGTGGCGGGGATCACCTCCCGCACACCGCCGCATGACCTTGCCGCGTCGGCTCGAGCCCGCGGGCTCGGCGAGGTGCGCGTGTTCGACAGCGTGCGGGAAATGGCCGCGAACGTCGACGTGGTCGCGGTGTTCAACGCGAACTCGGCCCGGATCGCGGTCATGGAGGAGATCGCGGCGGCCGTCGGCGGGGGCGCGCAACTGCGCGGCCTGATCTGCGAGAAACCGTTGGCCCGGAATCTCCCGGAGGCGCGCCGGGTCATGGCACTCGCGAACGAGATCGGGGCGCCGACCGCGTACTTCGAGAACCAGATCCACATGAAGATGCTCCAACAGGCGCGCGCGCAGCTCGCGGAGTCGGAGGCGGCGATGGGCCCGCTCACGCTCGTGCGCGCCGCGGAGGAGCACGGCGGTCCCCACAGTGGTTGGTTCTGGGATCCGACGCTCCAGGGCGGCGGCGTGCTCTCCGACATGGGTTGCCACAGCATCGCGGTCGGGCGGTACCTCCTCACTCCGGCCGGACGTTCGCTCGCGCACCTCGAACCGCAAAGCGTCTCGGCGCACGTGAGCCTGCTCAAGTGGGGGCAACCGCGCTGGCGCCGGGAGCTGCTCGATCGCCACGGCGTCGACTACATGCGCACACCCGCCGAAGACTTCGCGACCGGGCTCGTGACCTATCGCGATCCTGACAACGGGCAACACACGCTCGCCCAGTTCACGGTGTCCTGGATGTACGACAAGCAAGGGCTGCGGCTGCTCGTCGACGGCATCGGGCCGGGCTACGCGCTCGAGGCGAACAGCTTGCGCTCGCCGCTCGAGGTGTTCATCGGTGACGCGGCCGCGTCGTCGGTGGCCGACGCCGAGCTCGCGCTCGAGAAGGCGGCCTCGTCGCAGGGCCTGCTCGCGATCCAGCCCAATGAGCCCGATCTCTACGGCTACACCGATGAGAACCTCGACGCCCTCGCGGCGTTCCGCGCGGGCCGGAGCGGGCTCCTCGACTTCGACGACGGACTGGAGGTGGTGCGCCTGACGATGGCGGCGTACCTGTCGGCCGAGCAACGTCGAACCGTTGATCTCACCGATCCGGCGACCCTCGCGACGCTCGCCGACTACGTGCCGCTCATCCAGCAGGGGCGCGGCCGCGAGGTGTTCCCGGAACCGCCGCAATCATGAGCTGCGTCGCCACGCCGATCGGTCGCGGCTCGGAGGTGTAGTGGTCGGGCGCGCGCTCGAGCGTCCATTCGAGCATGTGTAGCTCCTCACCCACGAGCGTCGGTCGGATCTGCGCCCTCGGGAAGACCCTCGAGATCGCCTGCGGGAACTCCGAGACCAGGAACAACCGCCGTCCGCCGAGTCGCCATTGCGCGGCGAGCCGGACCAGCTTGGCCGGGTTGGGCCGGCCCACCATGGTGACCACGGGAACATTGCAGAAGGACCGCAGCGTCTGCGGCGCGCTGAGTGATGCGTCGGAGCGCGGTGTCCGGACCTCGGACAGCATCACGACCGCGCCCTTGGGACCGACCTTCTTGCAGGCATCGGTTGCAACCGAGAACAAGCCGCGCTGCTCGGTCATCTGCGCGACGTTGCGGACCGTGTAGAGAGGGACCGCGGCGGCCGCGACGGCGAGCAGGACGACGCCGAAGCGGCGTTCGGAGAGGAAGGGTCGGGTGCGGTCGCGCGCGACGGCACAGAGCAGCGCGAACGCGACGAGGATCAGACCCGGGAGCAACGCCGGGAGCAGCCGGCGTGCGGCCCACACCTGATCGGGCGTGGTGCTCGGCCACCAGAGAGAGAGCAGCGCGGGGGGGGCGAGAATCAGTGCGATCGTCGCCGGTTGGGCGCGCAGCGGTCCGCGTACGAAGAGGTAGGCGAGCGCGGCCGCGCCGATGATGCCGAGGATGAGCGTGATCGGTCCGACGTACGAGCTGACCCAGCGCACCGAGAACTCGGAGTAGCGACGAGTCGGGTCGATCGAGACCTTGTTGAGGCGTTGCACGAGCCCGACGATGGCGTTGCGGTCGCCGTGTGTCGTCTCGACGAGCGGTCGCACGAACCAGGTGCCGAGCCCGAACGCCAGCACGAGGCCGAACGCGACCTTCGCGGCAGTCTCTCGCCGGCTCCGAAGGACGTCGACGAGATCGGGCCGGCGGCGGCGGATCCGCACGGCTGCGACCGCAACGATCGTGACGATCGATGCGAGTGTCGCGACGCGGCCGAGGTTCCCCTGGAGCGTCGACAGGTAGTGCCGGTCCGTGTGCCAGAGATCGAACGCAGCGACGAGCAGCCCGACGCCGACACCCTCGACGCACCCGATCATGCCGCGGGTGAGGCGGAGGCGGTCGACATGCTTGGCGCGCATCCACTGCACCGCGAAGAGCACGGGGAGCCCGAGCAGGTAGACGAGACCGTCGCCGCGTAGTGCCTGGATGAGACCGAGGAGGAGGCCGGCGCAGAATCCGGTGCCCGCACTCCGCAGCGTCCGCTGGTCGCACAACAGCCAGAGCGCGGTGAACAACAGGATCTGGGTCGGGATCTCCGGAGCGCTGTCTCGCGAGAACGAGATCTGCGGCATGACGAACGCGAAGGTCGCGGTTGCGGCGAGCGCGGCGAACGGGTGCCGGAGCATTCGCGCCGCGAGGAGGTAGAAGACCAGGAGCGAGAAACCGCCGATGACCGGGACGGTGAGGAACATCCACCGGTCGCCGCCGATATTCTGCGCTTCGGCGAGAATCGCCGAGAGCATGTGGGGCCCGACGAATTCGAGGTGCGAGCCGCGCGGCTTCATGCCCGTCGACGACGCGAAGAACGGTGCGGTTCTCGTGAACGGTGCGACGAACGGGCGGACGGTGAGTGTGCCTTGCTCCGCGATCCACTTGCCGGCGTTGAGAGAGGTCACACCATCGCGATTGATCTGTGCGTGCTTCGCCGCGTTGAGTCCGTTCCAGATCATTGCGGCGAAGGCGATCACCGCGGCGCCGCCGGCACCGACCTTGGATGCCTCGGTCGCCGGGCCCGGCGCACGAGCCAAGGGCCGCGCCAAGAGACCCAGGCCCACGAACGCCACCGAGCCGGCCCCGATCCAGATGACCGGCTCGAACTGCCCGATGTCGGCGAGCACGAGGCCGACCGCGCCGAATGCGGAGAGTGCGAGCCCGCAGGTGAGCACGACGACGCGCACCCAGAGCGGCTCGTTCAGCTGACCCACTCGCGCTCCCTGCAATTCACTTTTCGCGGCCCGCGGGACGATACCCCTGCCATGCGGAGTATCTTCGTTTCTATGCGCCGCCGACTTCTGCTTCCTTTCGTCGCGCTCATCATGGTCTTCGCCGGTGTGACATCCGCGGCCGGAGCCGGAACCGCGAACACCCGCGCGGCTCGCGCCCGCGGTGTCGTCGCCGCGCCGCATGCGAACCTGGCGGCGGCGCGTCTGCGGCTCAAGCTCGAAGCATCAGGTCTCATCGGCCCGGTCGCGATCGCCTGGCGTGCCGGCGATCCGCGTATGTACGTCGCCGAGCAGGACGGTCACGTGCGAATCGTGGATCACGGCCACGTCACGGGCACCGCGTTGACGATCGCGGTATCGAACGGTTCGGAGCAAGGTCTGCTCGGCCTGTCGTTCGCGCACGACGGGAAGAAGATGTATGTCAACTACACCGACCAGGCCGGCGACACGCACGTCGTGGAGTACACGATGAGCGGTACGCGGGCGGTGTCGCCGCGCCAGCTCCTTTTCCAGAACCAGCCGTTCGCGAACCACAACGGCGGCCAGGTGACGCTCGCGGCCGACAACATGCTCTACATCGGTCTCGGTGACGGTGGCAGCGGCGGCGATCCGCAGGGCAATGCGCAGAACCGCAACACGTTCCTGGGCAAGATCCTGCGCATCGACCCGCATCCGCTCAACGGGTCGCCGTATCGCATTCCCGCCGACAACCCGTTCCGCGGCCAGGCGGGCGTGAAGCAGGCGATCTGGATGTACGGCTTGCGCAACCCTTGGCGGTTCTCGCTCGATCGCGCGAACGGCGACATCTGGATCGGCGACGTCGGTCAGGAACACTTCGAAGAGGTCGACTACGCGCGTAGCGGTCACGCGGGGATCAACTTCGGATGGAATCTGCGTGAGGGACTCCACCCGTATCAGGGCGGCGCGCGACCGGCCGGCGCGCACGATCCGCTCTTCGAACGCTCGCACGTCAGCGGCGACTGTTCGATCATCGGCGGCTACGTCTACCGCGGCACGGTGATCGGCGCCCTGCGCGGCGCCTACGTGTACGGCGACTTCTGCACCGGCGAGATCCGCGGCGCGGTGCAGTCGAGCGGAACGGTCACCCAGCGGCGCGACCTCGGCCTCAACGTCCCGCAGTTGTCGACGTTCGCCCAGGGCCCGAAGGGCGAGCTCCGCGCCGTGTCCCACAACGGGAACATCTACGTGATCGTTCCCGCCTGACGCGACGGCCCGGCGGCTCGCTAGCCGCGTGCGCGTTCGAACCGAGCCGCGACGTCTCCCCAGTCGATGACGTTCCAGATCGCCGCGACGTAGTCGGGACGCCGATTCTCGTACTGCAAGTAGTACGCGTGCTCCCACGCGTCGATGACGAGCAGCGGCACGCCACCCTGGCCGACGTTGCCCTGGTGGTCGTAGATCTGTTCGATGAAGAGACGCTCGCCCAGCGGCTCCCAAGTGAGCGCGCCCCAACCCGAGCCCTGCACCGACGCCGCTGACTTCGACAGCTGACTGTGGAACGCGTCGTAGGAGCCGAAGTGCTCGTCGATCGCCGCCGCGAGCTCGCCGGCGGGCCGGTCGCCGCCGTCGGGGCTGAGGTTCTTCCAGAACAAGGTGTGCAGGACATGGCCCGAGAGGTTGAACGCAAGCGTCTTCTCGAGGCCGACGATCGCGCTGAGATCATCGGTCGCGCGCGCGTCGACCAGCTTGTCGAGTGTGGTGTTCACGCCGTCGACGTACGCCTTGTGGTGCTTGCCGTGATGCAGCTCGAGGACCCGGGCCGAGTAGTGAGGTTCGAGTGCGGCGTAGTCATAGAGGAGATCGGGCAAGACGTATGGCTTCATGAGACCTCCAATCGATGCCGTCCCGCGGTTCAGTCAATCACCACGCTCGGCGAACGCTCGAACGAAGGACGCGAGGGAAGCCGTGGTTGCGCCGCTACTCGGTCCGGCGGCGAACGTCGAGCAGGTGGTGGCGCACCTCGTGCACGGTGTGCACGGCGACCCAGCGCAGCGACCGCTCGAACGGGGCGGGGTAGTTGTACATCAGGACCCGCTCCCAGTCCGCGGCGTCGAGACGGGAGAGGTCGTTGGCGAAGAGCTGCGCGGCGTCGCTGAGCTGACGGGCGACATCGAGTGGGTCCTGTTCGGCGTAGCCGTCGTGCTCCACGCGCTCGTCGCGCCCCATGGGATCGAACGCCGGCCGATCCATGCGTCGGGCGGCCAGCACCCGCTCGCGTTGCACGAGCAGCACATCGCGAACGTGACAGCCGTACTCGAGCGGTGACCACTCGTTCGCGACGCGTCTGGTGCTGAGATCGGCCCCGCCGCTCGTCAGGAACGTAGCGAGCTCGGCGGCTCCGCTCACGATCGCCGGCCCGGCCTGCGATGCCTGGTCGAGGTCGTACTCGAATCCACATTCGTCGCAGCGGGCCACGGCACCACGTTACGACGAGGCGCCGATCCCGCGAACGACGAGTACGGCTAGCGGTCCGTTGCTTGTGTTGGCGAGCGTGCACCTTGCGACGCCTCATCCATGAGTGTGCTCGGTATCCGTTTCCAACCTCGCGACGGACCGCTAGTCGCCCTACTCCGCTACTCGCAGGCCCGCATCGCTGTGGCGGACCCATGGCAAGCTACCCGAGGGTGACCCGAATTTCGCGGAGCCGCGTACTGCTCACGTGCCATGACGCCGGCGGAACGATCCCGCCGATGCTCGCGCTCGCCGAAGCGTTCGTTGCACATGGTCACGAAGTCTTCGTCCTCAGCCAACCTTCGGTGCGCCGCCGCGCCGAAGGCGCGGGATGCACGTTCGTCGCGTTCACGGAGATCGGCGACTACGAACGGCGCAGGCCGATCGAAGAGCAGCTCGACGTGGTGATTCCGGTCATGACGGGCAAGACGGTCGGAGAAGATCTCGAGCAGGTCGCGAAGCAACATCGTGTCGATCTCGTCGTCGTCGACGCGAATCTCGCGGGTGGTCTCGCGGCGGCGGAACGCCTCGGTCAACCGTCGGTGGTGCTGTTGCACAGCATGTACAAGACGTACGTCGACACGTGGCTCGGCGACCTCTGGCCATTCCTCGCGCCGGCCGTCAACGAGCGGCGCGACGAGTACGGACTCGACGCGGTCGACGGCTGGCCGGCGGTGTTCGCGGGGCACGATCGTCTGCTGTCGGTGGTCCCTGCCGCGTTCGACGCGCCGGTGGCCGAGGTCCCCGCCACGATGCGGCATTTCGGTTTCCTCGTGCCTCGCGGCCAACCGGCCTCGGAGACGGCGCGGTTCCCGGAGGGAGACGACCCGACGGTGCTGGTCGGCCTCAGCACCACGTACGCGCATCAGGAACCGATGTTGGCGGCGATTCTCGACGCACTCGCGGGTCTCGCCGTGCGCGGGCTGGTGACGACCGCCGGCGTCGTCGACGCCGACGCGTTGCCCCGCCCGGCCAACGTGACCGTTGCCGACTTCGTGCAGCATTCACTCGTGCTCGGTCAGACCGGCGTGATGGTGACGCATGCCGGCCTCGGGAGCATTGCGGGCGCGATGTCGTTCGGCGTTCCGCTCGTGTGCATGCCCGTGGATCGGGATCAGCCGCTGAACGCGCAACGCACCGTCGACCTCGGCGCCGGTGTCACGGTGGCGTCTTCCGCGGTGGCCGGCGACATCGCGCGTGCAATCGAACGGGTGTTGGCCGCCCCGAGCTATCGCGACTCCGCGCGCGCGTTGGGCGACGCCAGTCGAGACGAGGGCGGCGTCGATGCGGCCGCCGCGGAAATCGAAGGCCTGCTCGGCTGACCACACGTACTGTCGGTGCGTGACACCCGGCTCCATCGAGGTTCCCGATCTCGTCCGCCGGACTGCGCTCTCGCACGGTGAGGTCGGCGCGCAATGGCTGGCGGATCTGCCGGCGGTCTTCGCGGAGCTCGAGCGCCGATGGGACGTCGAGGTCGGTTCGACGTTCACGGGCGGAACGGCCGCGTGCGTCGCGGAGGCGACCATGGCCGGCGGTCGCGCGGCGGTCGTCAAGGTCGCGATGCCCGCGACGATCGACGGCGACGAGGTATTCGACCGTTCGGTGCTCACATTTCAATTGGCCGACGGTCGGGGTTGCGCGCGTCTCCTGGCCTCCGACCGCGAGCTCTCGGCGTTGCTGATCGAGCCACTGGGTCGCAACCTCGACACGCTCGGCCTCCCGGTTGCGCGCCAGTTGGAGATCATCTGCGCCACCGTGCGGCGGATGTGGGTGCGCGTTCCCGCAGATACCAAGCTGCCGACGGGAGCCGAGAAGGCCGCGTGGTTGTCGCACTTCATCGCGACGGCGTGGGACGCCCTTGACCGTCCGTGCGGCGAGAAGGCGATCGACACCGCGCTTCTCTACGCGGCCGAGCGCGCCGCGGCCTTCAATCCCGCGACCGCGGTTCTCGTGCATGGTGACGCGCACAGTTGGAACACGTTGGAAGCGGGTGCGGGCACCTTCAAGCTGGTCGATCCCGAAGGGCTCGTCTCCGAACCGGCACACGACCTGGCGGTCCCGATGCGCGAGCTCAACCAAGAGCTCCTGGCCGGCGACGCGCTCGCCCTCGGGCGTGAGCGTGCGCAGCTTCTCAGCCGGCTCACAAGTGTCGACGCGACCGCGATCTGGCAGTGGGGTTTCGTCGAGCGCGTGTCGAGTGGTCTCTACACGATGCAGCTCGGGCACGACGGGGCGGCCGAGTTCCTCGAGGTCGCGGACCGCTGGGCGGAGCTGTGATCGAGGGGTTGACGCCGCAGGCAAGCTCCGACGCGCCGCGCATTCGGGAAGAGTTGCATGGGGTCGGATGTTGTTCTGGTCGCGGCGTGTCCCTGTGCCGAGCCCTCCCCGCCCCGCACGGCGCAGGGGCGGCCGCATGCTCAACGCGAATCCTTCGTCACTACGCGGAGTCGTCCGCGAGGACGGCCTCGAGTGAGTGACGGGCCCGCTCGACGCCGACCGGGTTGGTGTCCAAGTAGTAAGGGATGAACTGCGCAGCCTGGAAAAGCGCGTGGCCGCGACCTCGCGCCCAGGTCGCGTCGTCCACTCCCATCGCGGCGCGGAACGCGTCACGGCTCTCGCCGGAAAACAGAGCCCACGCGACCATCAGGTCGCAAGCCGGGTCGCCGGCGCCCAGACCGCTGAAGTCGATGACGGCACGCAGGCGGCCCCGCTCGAAGAGCAGGTTTCCGGGCAGCACGTCGCCGTGTAACCAAACTGGCTCGCGGTTCCATTCCGGCACGCGCCGGGCCGCTTCCCACGCGGTCGTCACGGCATCGATGTCGTACATCCCGTCGAGCTTGGCGATCGCGTCGCGGGTGGATCGATCGCGCGGCGCGAGGGGAGCGCCGCGGAGTCTGGGTAGGTCGGCCGCGAGCGGCGCGCCGGAGGTGTCGATGCGCTGCAGCGCCTTGATGAATTGCGCGAGCGTTGTCGCCGTCTCGAGCGGATCGGCAATGTCGTCGAGGAGGAGGTTTTCTCCGTCGATCCACCGGTAGACGGCCCAGTGCCACGGATAGCCCTCGGCCGGCGATCCGGTTGCGAGCGGCACCGGGATCGCGAGCGGGAGCCCCAGCGCGAGCTTCGGCAGCCAACGCCGTTCCTTGGCCACCTGCCCCGTCGCCCACGCGATGCGGGGGAGCCGCACGCTCATGCCGGCGCCGAGCCGATAGATCGCGTTGTCCGTGCCTGCGGATTCCACGCGCTCGATGGGAAGGGCGGCCCACTGCGGAAACTGCGCCGCGAGTAACCGGCGCACGAGCGATGCGTCGGTATCGACCTCTTCGGCGTGCATTCTGCGAGTGGGCACCCGCGACTTCTTAGCCGCCGCGTGAACCGATGCCTTCGCATTTTCACGAATGCCGGGAGATTCACTTCGGCGACTTCAGGGCTTCCGGGGCGGTGGCCGATAACCGCGCAGTGACCCACCCGGACCGCGAGATTGAGTCTGCGATCGAATGGGCGCGATCGGGAGACCCGCGCGGGTTCGACATCTTGTTTCGCACCTTCGGCGGCTCGGTCGTCGGGTACCTCCGCGCGTGCTCTGCGGGTGATCCCGACGGTATGGCCAACGATGTGTTCCTGCGCGTGTTTCGTACGATCCATACGTTCCACGGCGACGCGCCCCGCTTCCGGGCCTGGCTGTTCACGATCGCCCACCACGCGATGATCGACGACAGTCGTCGCAGGCGTCGCCGCGTGCGCGAGGTGCCACTCGACCGGGGTCCCGACGGGGCTGGCGGCGACGTGGAGACCGAAGTGTTCGCCAACCTCGCCCGGGACCGTGTCCACGCGCTCTTGACGGGACTTTCGCCCGATCAACGCGACGTGCTGGTGCTGCGAATAGTTGCCGAGCTGTCGGTCGCGGAGACCGCCGCGGCCCTCGACAAGAGCTACGAAGCTGTGAAGGCGCTCCAGCGCCGGGGCCTGAGCGCGCTCCGCCGTGCGATTTCTTCGGAGGAGGCAGTACCGAAATGAGCGGCGACGACGTTTACCCGTACGAGATGAACGAACCGGATGACTTCGACGAAGCCGCGGGCGACGCCCTCCTCTCGGGGAACGGCCGCGACGCTCGGCTCGCCGACCTGCTCGGCGATATCCGGGTTGCGTACACCTCCACACCGCCGACAGTCGGTGCCGAGCTCTCGGCGCTGATGCAAGCCCCACAGCCGGCGGCAACCCAGTCCTTTCTCTCTCGGAGGTTCGAACAGATGCGCTTGTCGATACTCGCGAAAGTCGGTGTGGCCGCGGCGACGATCGTCGCCGCTACCGGCGGCCTCGCCGCCGCCAACGCGCTTCCCGCGCCCGTCCAGGACGCGGTGTCCCACCTCGGTATCGCGGCGTCGTCGCACGGGGGCGCGCACCATCACGCGCGCCCGATGTCGATCGTGGACCCGACCACGACGACGGCGGAAGAGCCCACGTCGGCCACGACCGCGCCGAACGGCGACCAGGAAGCCGACGAGGTTTGCGAGAACGACACGCGAGCTGCGGACGGCCAGTCGCAAGCTGACGAAGCGGGCGAGTCCAACGACGTGAACAACGCGCCGTGCGACAGCACGACAACGGTGGGGAACACGACGACCACGACGATCGCCGACGATACGCCCACAACCGGTGACCACGTCGATGGTGAGCACGTCGATGGTGAGCACGTCGATGGTGAGCACGTCGATGGTGAGCACGTCGATGGTGAGCACGTCGATGGTGAGCACGTCGATGGTGAGCACGTCGATGGTGAGCACGTCGATGGTGAGCATCACGACGGCGATACCCCAACGACGGTGGACCCGGTTGCGCCGAGCGCGTCCCACGACGGCGTCTCGAGCACAGGTGGAAGCGACTGAACGTCGGCTACGACTCAGGTTGCGGCCGTCTCGAAGGTGAGGTCGGTGCAGTCGACGATCAGGTGCGCGCCGGCCGTGTCGATGGTTCGCCGGAGGTCCACTCGCAGGTGCGGTGCCGTGAACGTGTCGACCTCGCCCCGGAGGCAGTAGCGATGCTCCGTCATCGTTGCCTCCGAACCGCAATCCCCGAGGAGGTAGGTCGGGATGAAGCTCGTCCCCGAGGTTTACGGCCGAAGACAGGGGAGCTCCGCGCCGCGTTCGCAGCCCTGGTCGGACTGAGGTGTAAGGGTGTGGGTCATGGCGACACACACTCCGCTCACCTGTCCCGCATGCCGCGTCATCGACCGCTTCGATGGCGTCGAGGACGGCAGCCTCTACAAGATCGAGCACTATCACGCCCGACGCGAGAGCGCGCTGGTACGTGGGCTCATGCGGGCGCAGGATCGCGTGGCCGACCGCATCACTGCCTTTGCCGGGTCACTTCACTTCGTGTACATCCACGCGGCATGGTTCGCGGTGTGGATTGCCATCAATGTCGGCGCCCTCGGGAGGAGTCGAGAGTTCGACAAGTTCCCGTTTGGATTGTTGACGATGATCGTCAGCCTCGAGGCGATCTTCTTGGCGACGTTCGTGATGTTCACTCAGAACCGTCAAGGGCGACGCGCCGACATCCGGAGTGACATCGACTTCGAAACGAACCTGCGCTCGGAGATTTGGTCGGTGCACATCGGTCACGTGCTGGGTGTCGACGTGGAACATGTCGAAGACGTCGTTCGCCAAGCCGTAGCCGGAGCGCGCACGGAGCTCGATCGACAACGCTGACGACCGGACGCGTCGCGCGTCAGCGGGGATCAGCGTCGGTAGTTGAAGAAGTGCGCGACGTCGATGGACTCCATCTGGGCGCGCAGGGACTTCGAGGCGCGGACCAGGACGACTCGGGTCCCGCGTCGCTGCGCGGTGCGGGCCAACGTCACGAGCATGCCGATCGTCGCTTCGTCCACCGGCCCGTCGGCGGTGAGTGCCGAGCAGTCGAGTTCGGCTTTCGTGCCTCCCGAGTCGGCCGCGGCGATGACCTGGGTGGCCTCTGCGATGAACTCCTTGCGCGCGTCCACATCGAGGTCGCCGTGAAGGTCGAGACGTCCTGTACCCACCATGACCTTCGATCGTCTGCACAACGCGCGAACCCCGCGCCGAGGTAAGGATACATCGGCCGTGGACCGCTGGACAGCGGGTACGTACGCTCGCCGCTGTGATCGACGAAGTCGAGGCGGCGGAGTCGGTGCCCGACGTCTGCGATCCGGTCCAGCTCTCGGTGATCCAACGCTCGCACGACCACATCGTGTTCGATGCCGGCGCCGCGATCGTGAAGTGCGGAACCGGGATGCATTCGGCATCGAGGCCTGGGGCTGCGAGCAGGCGCGATCGCTCGGCGTGCCCGCTCCGCAGGTGATCTCGCTCGATACCACTGCCGCGATCCCGCACCTTGCGCTCACGAGAATCGACGGGGTTGCGCTGGGCGACGATCGTCTCGACCTCGAAGCCGCAAATCGGGGCGCGTCTCAGGCCGGTGAGATGTTGCGTCGCCTCCACGAGTGCCGACTCCCGGGCTTCGGCTGGATCGATCGGGACCACTTCTCGGCCACGTTCGAGATCCGAGGCAAGAGCACCGCATGGTCGACGAGATCCGCTGCGAGCTCGACCCGGCTCTTGCCGAGCTCGTCGCGATCGGCTCGTTGACGCGCGCCCACGCGGATGCGCTCGGTGTCGAGATGCAGGAACTGCTCCCCGCGATCGGCGCAGTGACGGAGGGCCGACTCCTGCACGGCGACCTGGCCCGAATGCACGTCTTCGTCGAGCCGGAACACGGGAGCCTCACTGGCATCGTCGACTGGGGTGACCTGCAGGTTGGCGACCCGGTATGGGATCTCGCCATCGCGAGATGCGACTTCTCGAGTCCATCCGAAGGCAGCCTGCGCGTACATCATTCCCGGAATGCGACGTTATTTCCTTACCTGGTCGACGGCTATGGCGCGGACCCGGTTGTCGCAGAATGCATGGCTCTGCTCGGAGACTTCTACCTCGCGTACCGTCAAGCATGGGTCGCAACGCTCGGTCCCGGCGCAGGTGGCGAGCCGAATCCCTCGCTCACCATGTTGCTCGAGCGGCTGCGCAGTCAGGTTCGATGACTGTCGGCGGTGTCGACGTAGGGTCCGGGCGATGCGGGTCTTCTCCTATGAGGTCAGTGCGCGCTCCGTCGCGCCACCCCAGCGCGTGTTCGAGCTGCTCGAGGACGCGACGTCGTGGCCGCGCTGGGCGGGTCCGCTGATCGCCCGCGGGTCGTGGGAACGGGAGGGCGATCGAACGCCGGGTGGAGTCGGAGCGATACGCAAGATCGGACGGTGGCCGACATTCGGACGCGAGGAGATCATCGTGTGCGAGCCGCCGACTCATCATGCTTACACGACATTGAGCGGCAACCCCGTGCGGAACTATCGCGCTGACGTGCTCCTCACCGCCGACGGTGACGGCACCATGATCACGTGGAGCGGAACGTTCGAGCCGGTCGTGCCCGGCACTGGTCGCGCGTTGGCGGCGATGTACCGGCGACTCATCGGCGCGTTCGCGCGCCGACTGGCGCGGTACTCCGAGCAGCCGTGATGATGACGACGACTCATCTCGCGAGTGACGGCGTTCGCCTACACGTCGAGATCGACGGGCCGGCGTCGGGGCCGACCGCCGTGCTCGTCCACGGGCTCGCCGGATGCATCGCGCTGCAATGGCGGGCGACGGGCGTGACCGCATCGCTGGTATCGGATGGCGTGCGCGTCGTCGCCTTCGACCTGCGGGGTCACGGTCAGTCCGAGGCGCCGCACGAGCGGCACTCCTATGGCGACGCCCGCATGGTGGGCCGACCTCGTCGGCGTCATCGACGAGTTCGCGAGACGCGAGGCGACTGTCGTCGGTTACTCGATGGGCGCGGCGGTCACCTTGCTCACCTTGGAGTCGGGCTTGCACGTGAAGGCGGCGGTCGTCGGCGCGGCGCCGCCCGCGGTGTTGCGATGGACAGCCGAGGACCAGGCGATGCGGTCGGCAGCCGTCGGCGCGCTCGAGGGGACCGCGGAGCCCGATCCGGCCATGTCGGCATGGTTGGAGTTCATCGACTCGATGGGAGGCGACCGGGCCGCGCTGGCCGCCGTGTTCGCCGGCCACCGGCCGGTGGTCGAGCGCTGGGACCGCATCACGGTTCCGACCGTTGTCGCCGCCGGTACCGACGATGTGATGGCCGCACCTCCTGATGAGATCGTGTCGCGGCTGCCGGAATCCCGGGCGGTTGTCCTGCCCGGCGATCACTTCAGCGCGGGCGCGTCCCGCGAGTTCAGCGACGCGATCATCGAGGTCGTGCACGCGAGCTGACCGGGCCGCCACGCCGCACAATCCGGCGAATCACGGCTCTTCGGTGATGCCGTAGTGGTCGACATAGCGCGCAAAGGTTGCGCGTACCGAGCTCTCGTCGAGTCCGACATCGGCGAACGAATAACGATGTTCGCCATGCTTCCCCTTCGGCTTCGTGGCGAGATAGTCGCGCACCGCGCGGTCGTGGTTCGCCGGCCATGCGAGCTCGAGCTCTTCGTACAGCTGCCGGAGCGAGGCGACGGGGTCGTTCATCAAGTCGAGGAAGTGACTGTCGACGATGCTCGCGTTCGGGATCGCGCCACTCTCGCGTTGGTCGATCACCAGCTCGAGGAACATCTGGTACGTGAGCTCCATCATCGGACCGAGCGCCGCAACGTCGATATGATCGCTGCGCGTGAAGCGCAGGACACCGAGCAGGCTCACCAGCGACGCGATGAAGCGGCGCGGGTCTCGATGGGTGTGGATCACCTTGGCGTCGGGGTACTCCGCGAACACCTGGGCCAAGGTCTGGAGGTGTCCGGGTGACTTGAGGAGCCACCGGCGGGGCTCGGTTCCGTGCTGAAACGTCTGCAGCATTCTCCGGTGCAGGCGATATACCCGCGCGAGGAGCGGCTCGATGTGTTCGAGCTGCCACCCGGTGAAGGTCGGCGTGTCGTAGAGCATCGACCAGTGGGGGCCGGCGAAGTCGAACGCGAGGAAGTGCACGCACTCGCACGGCAGATCACTGGCCAGCTCGTGCATCGTGCGGAATTCGGGGTGAACATCGGCCCAGAACTCCTGCTCGCATTCCGAGAGACGGCGTCGTTGCTCGCGGTCGACGGCCGCGTCGCTCGTCACGGGCAACGGATGGAGCGCCTCCCAGGCCCGCGGCGCGCGCAGCGACGGGTCGAGTGCGAGCAGCTCGAGCAGGATCGTCGTGCCGGTGCGGGGCGGTCCGACAACGAACAGTGGCGCATCGATCCGCTCGCTCCGCAGCGCCGGTGTCGAGGTCCATGTCACCTGAAGTCGGAGCCAGGTTTGCAAGATCCGGAGCACTTCGCCGCGGGTTATCACTCTGCCGACCAGATGCAGCTCTGATTCGCGGTCTATTGATTCGAGCAGCGCTCGATACGTCTGCTCCCATCCGGGCCATTCGGCTTCACCCAGATCGTCGAGTCCGGTGGACGCGCGCGCGACTGCGAGCATCTCGTCGGCGTCGAGGCTCACCATCCGGGCCGGATCTCCTGTCGTCTCGCCGAACAGGTTCATGCGGCGGACCCAGTCGGGATGGCTCAGCTCCTTCACCGTCGTTCCCCCTTCCGCCGACGCACAGGCCAGGAGCGAAGCGTAGGTTCTGATCGGGCGGGTTCCGGCGTCCCGTCTCGTTTGCGGACGAGGGAGGAGTTCTCGGTGTCTTACGACGTGGTGTTGTCCGGCGGGCAGGTGTTGGATCCGGAGACGGGGCTCGACCGGCGATGCGACGTGGGCGTCGAGGGTCGCCGCGTTGCGGCGGTTGGTGACGCGCTCGCGGGGTCGGAGGTGATCGACCTGAGCGGGCTTGTCGTCGCGCCGGGTTTCATCGATTTGCACAGCCACGCGCAGACACTTCCCGGTCGGCGATTGCAGGTTTGCGACGGCGTCACGACGGCGCTCGAGCTCGAGGCCGGCCGTGCGCCCGTCGATCTCGCGTATGCCCGCGAAGAGCGGCGGGGTTCGCCGATTCATTTCGGTTTCTCGGCATCGTGGGCTGCGGCTCGCATGCATGTGGTCGCGGACGGCGCGCTCGACGGCGGCGCGGGCGCGATCTTCGGCGGAATGGTTGGTGAGGAATGGCAGCAAGCTGCGAGCGGCCCACAGCTGGTGCGGATCCTCGACCAGATTGCGAACGATGTCGCGGCGGGTGCCATCGGGATCGGTGTCATCGTGGGCTATACGCCGGGTGTCGATCCGGCCGAGTATCTCGCGGTCGCGCAGTTGGCCTCGTCGGCCGGTGTCCCGACCTTCACGCACTCTCGGGACATCGTCGAGCTCGAGCCGCGGACGCTCGTCGACGGTGCTGAGGAGCTGGTGCGCGCCGCGGGGACGACGGGGGCGCACATGCACTACTGCCACATCAACTCGTCGTCGGCTCGTCACATCGACCGGGTGCTGGCACTCGTGGCGCGGTGTCAGTCGGAGGGCGGGAGCGTGACCACCGAGGCGTACCCGTACGGGTCAGGCTCCACCGCGATCGGTGCGGCGTTTCTCGCTCCGGAGCGCCTCCACGAACGTTTTCGTGACCCGAGCTCGATCACCTACCTCCGCACCGGAGAACACATCGCGGACGAAGCGCGCTTGCGCGAGCTACGTGCGACCGATCCGGGAGGACTGGTCATTGCCGAGTTCCTCGACGAATCAGATCCGAGCGATCTCGCTCTGCTGCGACGATCGCTCACCTTTCCAGACACGGTTGTCGCCAGCGACGCCATGCCACCCATGTGGACCGGGAACGCCCGGCCGAACCTCGCCGAGTGGCCTCTCCCGCCGGAGGCCGTCACCCATCCTCGCACCGCGGGCACATTCGCACGCGCGCTTCGCCTCTGGCGCGAGGAGGGCACGCCGCTCATCGAGGCGATCCGAAGAGCAACGCTGCTCCCCGCGTCGGTGCTCGAAACGGCGGTGCCGGCCATGCGCCAGAAGGGGCGGGTGCAAACCGGCGCGGACGCCGATCTCGTGGTGTTCGACCCGGAAGGCATCACCGATCAAGCCACCTACACCTCGAGCACCCGCCCGTCCTCGGGCATCAGCCACGTGTTGGTCGACGGCGTGTTCGTCGTTCGCGACCGTGCGCTCGTGCAGGACGCGCTCCCCGGCCGGCCGATCCGCGCCGAGCCCCGCTGATGCATTCCTCAGCTGAGCGCGGCAGGGTCGACGTTGGCGCCGCACAACACGATGCCGACGCGTTCCTCGGGGTCCACGCGAAGGGCCCCACTGGTTAGTGCGGCGAGCGCGGCCGCTCCACCGGGCTCGGTGGCTATGCGCAGCGCCGACCAGAGTCGGTGTTGCGCGTCGACCACCGCTTCATCGGTGACCAAGGTGACACCGTCGACCCAGCGGCGCGCGGCCGCAAAGCCCAGCGCTCCGACCCGACGTGCGCCGAGCGCGTCTGTGCAAATGCCCGCGACCTCGATATCGACCGGCTCACCGGCGGCAAGCGCTGCGTAGAGCGACTGACATCGTTCGGTCTCGACGCCGGTGAGCGCCACTGAGCCCTGGTACCACGTTGCCAACCCACCGATCAGACCGGCACCGCCGACCGCGACGAGGACACGGTCGACGCCGGCCTGCTCCTCGAACTCGGCCGCGATGGTGCCCGCGCCGGCAACAACCTCCGGCTGGTCGAAGGCGTGCAACAGCAGCGCTCCCGACGCGTCCGCATAGGCGCGGCTGGCGACGAGCGCGTCGTCGTAGAAGCCGGTCACCACCTCGACCGTCGCGCCGAGCGCTCGCATGCGGGCCAGTTTGGTCGGCGCGGTTGTGTCGGGGACGAATATCGTCGACCGGACGTCGAGCCGCGCCGCGGCATACGCGACCGCCACGCCGTAGTTGCCGCCCGACGCCGCCACGACTCCGGCCGGCGGGACGGCGAGAGCGAGCAGCTGATTGTGCGCACCGCGTGCCTTGAATGATCCCGAGTGTTGCAGCAGCTCGAGCTTCAGCACGATCGGCGCGCGCACGCCGTCGAGCCCAAGATCGCCGGGGTCGATGGCGATGACGGGTGTGCGTCGCACCCACGGCCGCAGGCGTTCGACGGCAGCCTCGATGTCTTGTCGCTCGAGCATCACCTGCTCATCGTTGCCGATGGAGTGGATCAACTGCCGAACCAGCACGCGCGCGCCCCGGTGGTCGGTACTCGAACCCAGACAGATTGCGATTGATGACTGAGCTTGTCGAGGCAGTGAGACGTGTCCAGCGAGGAACGTGACGCTTCAGGCACCGTCAAGTGCCTGAAGCGTATGTACGCGCTCGTCTCAGTTGATCGAAAACCTTGGGCACGAGATCAGGGAGCTCCTTGGCAATGCCGGCTGCGATCTCTGCCGCTGAGCGCGTGGAGGTGTCGACCTCGATGTCGTACGACCCGTGCGAGTGAACGGCGTTGAAGGCCGGCTCAGGAAGGTCGATTGGTCCAGTGGTGCGATCGGACCGCTCGGCCTCGCGTGCTACGGCCACCGCCAAAGGGCACCGGACCCCTATGAAGACGACCGATAGCCCGGCAAAAGTGTCGCGGTAGAGGTCAAGCCGGTCGGGCGTGACGACAGCTTCGGCCATGACGTCGTTCCCGGCCAAGGTCATGTCGCGCAAGGCTCCGAGGTATCCGACCATGACCTTCTGGAACATCCGCCCGTCATCATTGCGCCAGACTTCCTGGTCGTAGCCGGCACGGAAATCATCGAGCGAGAGGTGGAAGTACTGCTTGTGAAGCACCCCACGGAGGGCTTGTGCCAGCGTTGTCTTTCCTCAGCTCGGCGGACCGTTGAGTAGCAGCACTTGGCCGGGCGTAGTGCGGACCTCAGCCACCGAGGCGACCGATTGCTTGTCGTTCCCCATGTGATTCTCCCTGTTGTGAGTTCATCCCAGCCACTCGATGTGCGAGCGGCCAGAACCAAACCAGCAACAGGCGAAGGCCTATGCCAGGACGATCGCGGGAATCCTTGTCGATTGTCTCACGAAACGTATTCAACGGAAATCCGGTTTCCCGCGACACGGAGTTCTAGTCCTCCTGGGCTGCGACCTCCGCGCAGCTTGGCGACCAGGAGAAATGCTATGAAAAATGTTGGCGCGCCCGGGAGGATTCGAACCTCCGACCAACGGATTAGAAGTCCGTCGCTCTATCCCCTGAGCTACGGGCGCGGGGGTTGTAGAAAACCTGGCAGAAAACTACTGGAGCGGTTGCCGTCGGCCTGACGCTTGCCGTCTTCTCGGTTGTTTGTGCATCGTGTCGACGCGTTTGCGCCCTCCCTGCGGTGGGGAGGGCGCGTTGAAGTGGCTGGCGGCCGGGCGCGTGTTTAGGCGGCGTGTTGTTGTGCTGGTCGTGCGCGTGCTCGGGCGAGGCTGTTGACCGTGAGGCGTAGCCGAGCAGGTTCAGTGTTTGTCGTTCGTGGCCGACGCTGTGGGCGCGTCGGAGCCAGAGACTGTCGTCGAGCGCG
>JBBQER010000037.1:0-34709 GCA_038320885.1 Acidimicrobiia bacterium | reverse complement strand
TGCCGATGCTCAACCAGGACATGTTCTCGGCGTACTCGATGACCGAGCCGCAGGGCGGCTCGGACCCGAACCTGTTCCGCACCCACGCCATGCGTGACGGCGACGAGTGGGTCATCAACGGCGAGAAGTGGTTCACGAGCGCCGGGGCGGCCGCCGACATCCTCTTCGTGATGTGCACCAACGGCATGTTCGTGGTGCCGCGGAAGACGCCGGGCGTCGACATCCAACCCGAGCCACGGACCCACAACCACATCAACTACAACGACGTGCGCGTGCCGCTCGACCACCTGCTCGGCCCCGAAGACGGCGCCAAGGTGCTGGCCCAGCGCCGCCTCGGCGGCGGGCGCATCCACCACGCGATGCGCACCATCGCCCAGTGCAAGCTGGCGTTCGACTTGATGTGCGAGCGGGCACTGAGCCGCGAGTCGCTCGGCAAGACCATCGCCGAGCACCAGATGGTGCAGGAGAAGATCGCCGACTCCTACGCGCAGATCCGCATGCTGCGCCTCTTCGTGCTCGAGACCGCCTGGAAGATCGACAACACGAGCACGCAGGAGACCCGGACCGACATCGCGGCCGTGAAGTACACGATGGCCAAGGTGCTCCGCGAGGTGTCGTTCAACGCGTTGCACATCCTCGGCTCGCTCGGCACCACCAACCTCACGCCGTTGCAGGCCATGTACGCCGGCGCGCCCACGATGGGCATCGCCGACGGCGTCGACGAGGTGCACAAGGCGACGGTCGCCCGCAACGTGTTGAAGGGCTACCGCCCGCACGAGGGCAACTGGCCGACCGAATACTTCCCGGCCAAGCGCGAGAAGGCGCGGGAGAAGTTCGAGCCGTTGTTCCAAGCCGATCCGGAGCTGCGCGCGCTCGCCGACGGCTACGCCAAGTACATCGCGAGCCGCGGCTGAGCGCTACGCGGGCGCGTTGTATCTGAAGCAGCCGGGCTCGTGGTCGTCGATCAGGCCGACCGCTTGCATGAACGCGTAGCAGGTCGTGGGTCCGACGAACGCGAAGTGTCGGCGCTTGAGGTCCTTGCTCAGCAGCTTGGCGACGGCCTCGCCGCCGTTCGCCAGTCCGCCGACGATCGGCCGGCCGTCGACGAACTGCCAGATGTACGCGTCGAAGGATCCGAGCTCGCGTTGGACCGCTAACACCGCCTTGGCGTTCTCGACGACGGCCCTGATCTTCTGCCGGTGGCGGACGATGGCGCTGTCCTCGAGCAGCGCGGCCTGCTTGGCGTCGCGGTACCGGGCGACCTTCGCGACGTCGAAGTTGTCGAAGGCCCGTCGATAGCCGTCCCGCTTCCGGAGGATGGTCAGCCAGCTCAGCCCGGCCTGGGCGCCCTCGAGGTTGAGCATCTCGAACAACAGGCGGTCGTCATGAACCGGTACGCCCCACTCCTCGTCGTGATACGGGATGAACAGCTCTTGCGTATCCGCCCAGGCGCAACGCCTCGGCGCGGAACGGGGTGCTGGGCTCACTGGTCACCTGTGATTCGTGAATGCGGCGCGGCGATGCTCGCGCGAAGTAGCCATCCGGAGCCCGGGGGCCGGTCGGACCATTGATGAATCCGCCCCATTTCGCATAGAATGCACCCGGGTATTCCCGCTGCGGAGGCGGGGTGGCTCAGGCGACCCAGGGAAGGGACTCGAGGCTGTGGATATCCTGCGCTGCCCGACGTGCCTGGGTTTGCTCTTCGATAGTGACGTCAAGCGTTGCCCGTCGTGCCGTTCCAAGATTCGCAGCCGCTCGCGACCGACCGTGATGGTCGAGAGCAACCGGCTCTCCGATCGACCGCTCCCGCTCGTCGAGCGCGAGCTCCAGGCCCGGATCGAGGCCGAGACCGCGGCCCGCTTCCGGCAGCGCCGCCGGGCCGCCAAGGTCGCGCGGCGTATCGCCGCGCTGCCGTCAACGGTGCTCGACGGCGAGATCGTCCTGGTGCAAGCGGCGTCGGAGCCCTGGGACCCGCAGCCCGCGCCCGCGGCGCCGACGGTCATCGATCTCCCGGCCGAAGCGATGCACGATGTGATGTCGAGCTCCGAGTTCGCGTTGCCGGAACCCGAATTCGAAGAGCCGGCCCTGCCGAAGCGCCGGACTCGCCGCCGCCCGCGCAAGCCGCGGATCTTCGAAGAGACGTTCACTGACGTCGACATCGTGGTCGACGCGAACGCGACCGCTGAGGACGTGGTCGACCTGCGGACGCAGCCGAGCGTCGAGCCCGATGTCGAGCCCGTGGTCGAGCCGATCATCGACCTGGTCGCGCCGCCGTCGGCGCCGAAGCGCTCGCCCTGGCGCCGCGTTCGCAGCGCGAAGGTCGCGGATCGCGCTCCCGCTCCGCTCGAAGAACCCGTCACCGCGCCGGTACCGGCGGCGCGCGTGGTCTTCGAGCCCGTCGCCGTCGAGCCCATTCTCGAGGAACCGGTTGTCGTCGAGCCCGCGGTTGTGGCCGCGCCGGTTGTCGTCGAACCGGTCATCGTCGAGCCCGAGGTCGTTGCCGAGCCCGAGGTCATTGCCGAGCCGGTGGTCGTCGAGCCCGAGGTCGTTGCCGAGCCGGTCGTCGTCGAGCCGGTTGTCGTCGAGCCCGCGGTTGTGGCCGAGCCGGTTGTCGTCGAGCCCGCGGTCGTCGTCGAACCCGTCGTTGTCGAGCCGGTCGTCGTCGAACCAGTTGTTGTCGTGCCCGAGGTTGTCGAACCGGAGATCGTCGAGCCGATCGTGGTCGAGCCCGAGATCGTCGAAGCGGTTCCGGCGGCGGCGAGCTGGAAACCATCGAACTCGCTCTGGACCGACCGCGTGTTCAACACCGTGACCCGGTTCCGGGAGTCCCAGACGGTCGCGTGGCCGCCGCAATGGAAGCCGGCCGCGGACGTCGTCGACCTCGCGGACGACTCCGAATCCGACCAGGTCGACGCGTCGAGGCCGTAGTCACGAACGCCGGCGGCGTTACCGTGACGCGGTGCAACACGAGCGCGCCGACGTCGTCATCGTCGGCGGCGGGCTGCTCGGTCTCTCGACTGCATGGGCGTTGCGGGGTCGACGAGACGTGTTGCTGCTCGAGCGCGAGACCGTAGGAAACGCGCGGGGCGGATCCCACGGGCCGACGCGCATCTTCCGCCTGGGATACCTCGAACCCCGATATGTCGTGATGGCGATGCAGGCGAGAGACCGGTGGACCGAGCTCGAGGCCGAAACCGGCGAGCAGCTACTGCACCCCACGCCGCAGCTCACGTTCGGGCGCGGCGCCGAGGCGGTGCTCGCGGCATTGCAATCAGCGGGCGCGCCGGTGGAACGCATCACGGCCGCCGCGATCGAACGAGATTTCCCCGGATTCGCCGGGCGGGGCGAGGCCGTGCTCGAAACGACGTCGGCCGTCATCGCCGCGGACCGCGCCTTGACGACGTTGCGGGCCCACGCGGGCGCGGAGGTGCGCGAGCACGTGCGGGTCGAGCGGCTCGATGCACACCGCGTCGAGACCGAGAACGAGACCATCGAGGCGCGGAGGGTGGTCGTGTGCGCGGGACCGTGGACCAGTGCGCTGGTGCACGGTGTCCCGACCACAGCGACGCTGGAACACGTCGGCTACGTGCGCGCGGCCCCCGGGCTGCCGATCTTCATCGACTTCACCGAGCCCGCGGTGTACGGCCTTCCGACGCCGGGCTCCGACGTCTACAAGATCGCCGTGCATCACGGCGGGCCCGCGATCGATCCCGACCACGCGTTCGCACAGGATCCAACCGCGGTTGGTGCGCTGCGAGCCGCGATCGCGCACTGGCTGCCGAGTGGCGAGCTCGTGCAGATCGACGTGTGTCCGTACGACACCACGGCCGACGAGAGCTTCGTCGTCGAACGCATCGACGGGATCGTCGTCGGCGCGGGCACGTCGGGCCACGCGTTCAAGTTCGGGCCGCTGCTCGGAGAGCACCTCGCTCAGCTCGTGCTGCGCGAGAGCTGACGCACGCCCGTCAGCCGCGCTTGGTCCGCCCGCGCAGTGCTGCGAAGCACATGGACATGCTGATCGTTCCGAGGAGCAGGATCGCGAGCGCCGCCTTGCCCAGCGCGTCGCCCTTCCACCCTTCCATCACGAGCGACCGCAGGCCCTCGAGCAGGTAGGTGACGGGGTTGAGCCCCGCGACGGTGTCGAGCCAGCCCGACAACTGCGAGCGCGGTACGTACGACGTCGTGAGGAACAGGAACGGGAAGAAGAGCAAGAAGCTGGAGTTCACCGCGGCCGGGTTGCCGGTTTTCAACGCGATGGCATAACCGAATCCGGCGAACGCGAGGCTCCAGAGCGCCGCCATCCCGATGAACACGAGTACGCCGAGCACACCGGTCTCGAAGCGTACGCCGATGGCGAATCCGAGCGCGAGGATCGGAATCGTGAGCGCCACGGCAACCGCGACGTCGGCGACCATGTGGCCGAGCAGGATGGAGAGACGTCGAACCGGCGTCATCAGCAACCGGTCGAGATAGCCGTTCTGAATGTCGAGCACCAACGCCGGCGCCCGCGAGATGCCGGTCACGCCGGGCAGGATCGCGGTCGGCATCTCGAAGGCCTTGTAGTCGAAGTTGCCGCCCGCCGACTTGGTGAGCTTCGACAGCGTTGCGATGTTCACGACGAAGAAGAACAGTGCGATGAAAATCGGGGGCGTGACGGCCTCCACGTCGCGCGGGACGCCGCGCAGGGCGCGGCCCGCGATCGCGCTCACATCGTGCAGGAGCCCGGCCGGGCGGGCGCGCAAGACGTCGGGGGCGTCGGTCGGTGCAACGACGTCGGCGATGGTCATCCGTTGGTCTCCTCGTTGTCGTCGCGTTCGATATGGCTTCCGGTGAGGTCCAGGAAGACGTCGTCGAGCGTGGGTGTGCGCAGCGTGAGATCCCGCACCGTCACGTCGCAGTCATTGAGCGCGACGGCGATCGGGCTGATCGCGGCCGAGCCGTTGTCGGTGGCGATCACCAGCTCGTGGCCATGCGCCTCGACGCTTTGCACCATGTGGAGGGCTTCGATGACGGCGCGCAGCGGCGCCGCGTCGCCGTCGACGCGGGCGATGATCACATCCGCGCCGACCGCGCGCTTCAAGTCGTCGGGACTTCCCTCGGCGACGATCCGGCCGCGGTCGATGATGCCGACCCGCCCGCAGAGCTCGTCGGCTTCCTCGAGATACTGCGTCGTGAGGAAGATGGTCATGCCGAGCTCGTCGTTGAGTCGCCGCACTTCTTCCCACACGCTCGTGCGGCTCGCGGGGTCGAGGCCGGTGGTGGGCTCGTCGAGGAACAGGATCTCGGGGTTGTGCACCAGGGCGGCCACGAGATCGAGTCGCCGCTTCATGCCGCCGGAGTAGGTGGAAATCGGACGATCGAGCGCATCCGAGAGGTCGATGAGCTCGCCGAGCTCTTCCACCCGCTTCGGCATCGCGTGCTTGGGGAGGCCGTAGAGCAGTCCCTGCAAGCGGAGCAGCTCGCGTCCCGTTTGCTTGGGGTCGAGCGCGGCGTCCTGCAGGGCCACGCCGATCCGGAGCCGAACGTCGCCAGGTTGGGATTCGATGTCGAAGCCCGCCACCGACGCGCGCCCGCGGGTCGGAGTGAGGAGCGTGCACAGCATGCGTACGGTGGTGGTCTTGCCGGCACCGTTGGGGCCGAGGAATCCGTAGATCTCCCCGCGCGGAATTTCGAGGTTCACGTCGTCGACCGCGTTGGCGTCGTTGAACTGGCGGACGAGCCCTTCGGTTCGGATGGCCGCGTCACTCATGTCTCGAGCCTCTCGGGGTTCGTGTTGCGTTCGGGGTTGAGACTCGTCAACGGGGCGGAAGTCATCGGTTCCGCGGCGGGCCAGACCGTACGCGACGTCCGACCGACGGTCATGCGCACTCCCGCGCGACCGGCGCCCCTACTAGGGTCCCACGGGGGCAATGTCCGATTCGCGTTTCATGGAGGAGTTCGCGCTGATGCTTCGAAGACTGTTGTCACTCCTTGTTTCCGTCGCCGTGCTCGGTGGTGGTGCGATCGTGTTCGCCGCGTCACCGGCGGGCGCGGCCACGACGGTGGTTACCGCCGGAAGCATCGCCCCGCACGGCGCGTGGTCGTTGGAGCCCACGAGCAATACGGGTACCTACGCGTTCGTGACCGGACCGAGCACCCCGCCGGGCGGGGCCGGCTCCCTCCAGCTGACCATCGCCTCGGGACAGCACGAGTGGCTCAACAACTACTCGTACGGCGCGTGCGCGACCGGCCCGTCGTGCAACAACCCCAACGTCAACCGGACGCTCATCGCGAATATCGACGCGCTCGGCTACTCCACGTACCGGGCCAGTGGAACGACGTACCCGACCTTCAACATCGAGATCGACCCGATCGGCGACGGCAGCGGCTACACCACGCTCGTCTTCGTCCCGGCCTCGGGACCGGTTGCCGACAACACGTGGCACACGTGGGACGGGTTGAACCCGTCCCACGGCGACTGGTTCTCGACGCAACAGCTCGCAACCGGTCCGTTCACCTGCGCCCCGCAGACGTGCACCGCTTCGTGGGCCCAGATCCAGGCCGGGTATCCGACGGCGCGGGTGAAGTACGGCCTCGGTCCGAACGTCGGGACCGGTGGGACGTTCACCGGCAATGTCGACAACCTGGCCGTGGGGGTGTCCGGAACGACGACCACGTACGACTTCGAGAACGCGCCGACGGCACCGGTGCCGGTGTCGGCGGTGCCCAACGCCAACAACGCGGCGAAGGTGATCTGGAACGTGCCTTCGAGCAACGGCGGCTCGGCCATCACCGGTTACTTCGTACAGCCCTACAAGGGAGCGGTGGCGCAGCCGGTGCGGACCATCAACTCCGCGACTCCCAACTATGCGTCGATCACGGGCCTGGTGAACGGCCAGCCGTACCAGTTCCAGATCGCCGCCCGGACCGCGGTCGGCACGGGTGCCTGGTCGCCGAAGACGGCGGTGATCACGGTCGGTGCTCCCGGCGTGCCGGGGACGCCCACCGCAGTCAAGGTGGCATCGGGATCGCTGCGGAACACGTTCGCGGCACCGTCGGGTAACGGCGCGCCGATCACGAGCTTCACCGTGACCTGCACCTCCTCGAACGGCGGGGCGACCAAGAGCAAGGTGGGAACGGCCAGTCCGATCACGGTGACGGGCGCGACGCCCGCCAAGTTGTACCGCTGCACCGTGAAGGCGACGAACAGCCGCGGCACGGGCCCGGCATCGAAGCCGTCGAACGCGGTCACCGCGTAAGAACGAGTCGCGTGGGCGGGGTGTCTCCCGCCCACGCGGTTGTTCAGAAGTGAATCGGAACGTGGACCGGGCCGCGCACCGTCGACGTGTGTACGAGCTCGATCTCGCGCTCGTCGACGTCCCAAGTCGGGAACCGGCGCAGCGTTTCGTCGATCGCGACACGCGCTTCGAGCCGAGCGAGGTGGGCGCCGAGGCAGTAGTGGACCCCGAAGCCGAACGCGACGTGACGGTCGAACCGGCGGGCGATGTCGAAGCGATCGGGTTCGACGTACTCGCGATCGTCGCGTCCCGCGCTGCCGGTGAGCAACGCGATCTTCGACTGCGCGGGGACGACGGAACCGTGCCACTCGACGTCGCGGGTCACGAAGCGAGCTTGGATCGGTGAGGGCGGCTCGTAGCGCAGGAGCTCCTCCACGGCGTTGCCGATCAGTCCCGGATTCTCGATCAGCTGCGCGCGCTGGTCGGGGTGACGCGCGAGCAGCACTGCGGCCCATCCGAGCAGCCGGGCCGTGGTCTCGCTGCCCGCAAACTCGAGCAGCGTGAAGAAGGCCAGGACCTCGTGGTGGTCGAGACCGCGCGTGGTGCCGTCGGCGCGTGTGATCTCCGCGGCGAGGAGCTCCGACACCATGTCGTCCCTCGGTGCCCGCCGGCGATCCTCGACCAGCGCCTCCATGTAGTCCCCGCAGAGGCGGATCGCGTCCGACTTCTCCGCGCTCACACCGTCGGGTTCGTAGCGCATCGTCACGTCGATCCACTTGCGGAGCTGATCCTGGTCGGCGCTCGGTATTCCGAGGAGAGCGCCGATCAGCATGGTCGGGATCTTGGCGCCGTACTCGTCGAGGTAGTCGAAGCCGGAACCGTCACGCTGCGGATCGAGGAACTCGGTGCTGAGCTCGCGGATGCGATCCTCGAGCGCGGAGATGCGCCGCGGCGTGAACGAACGGCTGACGATGCCCCTTAGCTCGTCGTGGTCGGGCGGGTCCATGAAGATCATCATTCCGAGGCTGGCGTCGGAGACGCGGTTGCCGGCGACCCGTGCGCTCGTGTCGATCATCTCGAGGACGGTTCCGCGATCGGAGCTGTACGTCTGCCAGTCCAATGACGCGCCGAGCACATCCGCGAAGCGGCTGAGCGCGTAGAAGTCGTATTGCTCGTTGTAATAGAGCGGCGCTTCGTCGCGGAGGCGCTTCCACACGGGATACGGAGCCGCGTCGATCCCGACGTCGTAGGGGTCGTAGTAGGGGGGTGCGTCAACGTGGGTCATCGCCAGCTCCATCTTGCAGTTCGCCGAGGGGTGTATGCAATATACGAAGCCGCAGCCGCGTCGAGAGGAGCAAGCCGTGGAACCGATCAAGATCGGGTGGCTCGGCTCGGCCCTCGACGGACCCGGCGGAGGGTACGACAAGATCCACCGTCTCGCATTCGACGAGGCCGCGACGCAGGGCCTGTTGGACCGGCCGGTCGAGTTCGTGTTGCATCCGGAAAACGGATTGCCGCAGGGCTCGGCCAAGAACGCGACCGACGGCTTCCGCTACCTGGTCGACGAAGGTTGCATCGGCGTGGCCGGCGCGTACAGCTCCGACAACGCGATCACCGTCGGCCCGCTCGCCAACGAGCTGCAGATTCCGCTGATCAGCTGGTGCGGAACCGAACGGCTCCAAGGCGACTATTGCTTCCGGCTCGGCAACGGCGACTGCGGCGGCGACGCCGCGCTCGTGGTCGGCTGGTTGAAGCGCAACGGACATGACCGGGTCGCGGTGTTAAGCGAGATCTCGCCCAACGGTGAGGAGTACTTCCGCTTCTTCCGCCAGGAGTGCCGGCGCCGAGGGGTGAGCATCGCGGCGGTGGAGACCGTGAGCCAGACCCCCGAGAATCTCGCGACGAACCTCGACAACCTGCGCCGGGTCGAAGCCGACGCCCTGGTGTACATGGGCTACGGGATGCTGGCGGCGAAGGGATTGTTGCGCGAGGCGCTCGACAAGCTCGGGTGGGACCCGCCGCGCATCATGGGCACCGCGTTCATGTTCTATTTGATGGGCTTCGACAAGTTCGAAGGTTGGGTCGGTGTCGACCAGCTCGATCCGGGCAACCCGAGGGTCGAGGGGTTCCACAGCCGATATGTCGCTCGCTACGGCGAAGATCCGCCGTTCTGGCCCAACGCGATCCCGGTGCTCGCCTACGACACCGCGCGCGTCCTCGTCGAAGGGCTGTTCCGCGCACCGATCCTCTCGGGTCCGGGTCTCAAAGCCGGCCTCGAGTCGATCCGTTTCATGCCCAGCACGACCGGTGGGAGCCGCACGCACATCGCGTGCTCACCGCACGAACACGGGATGTTCCGCGGTGATTGGCTGTTGTACGGCCGGGTCTCGGGAGGCAAGCTCGAGTTCGAAGGTCTCTTCGACCCCTGGGAGTAGTCCTCGATGACAACCACTGAGCCGGCGAAGACGGAGCTCGCAACCACCGACCGGTACACGATCATCTCCGTCGACGGGCATGCCGGCGCGGCGCTGGAGGACTACAAGCCGTATCTCGCGTCGCGCTGGCACGACGACTTCGACGCCTGGGCCGCGGCGTATGTCAATCCGTTTGCCGACCTGCTCGCGCCGACTGCGTATCGCAACTGGGACAGCGAGCGACGGCTCGAGGAGACGGAATCGCAGGGTCTTGTGGCCGAGGTCTTGTTCCCGAACACGATTCCGCCGTTCTTCGCGCAGGGCAATCTCACCGCGCTCGAGCCGAACGCCGACGACTACGAGCGCCGCTGGGCGGGAGTCCAGGCGCACAACCGGTGGCTCGCCGATTTCTGCGCGGCCGCGCCCGGTCGGCGCGCCGGCTGCGCGCAGATCTTCCTCAACGACCTCGACGACGCGCTCGCCGAGATCCGCTGGGCGAAGGAGAACATGCACGTCTTCGGCGGGATCCTGCTGCCGAACGTCGCACCGAACTCGCCGCTGCCGCCCCTGTGGGAACCGCGCTACGAACCATTGTGGGATCTCTGCGAGGAGCTCGACGTCGTCTGCAACATCCACACCGGGAGCGGTCAGCCCGACTTCGGTGAGCACGTCGCGGCACGCGCCATCATGCTCATCGAGATAGCGTGGTTCGCGCACCGCGGCATGTGGCACCTCATCTTCGGCGGCGTGCTCGAGCGTCACCCGAACCTGCGCGTGGTGCTCACCGAGCAGGGGACGAGCTGGATCCCGCGCGGCCTCGACACGCTCGACTGGTTCCATCGCCGTATGACCCACGGGGGCGCCGCCGAGGCGGTGTTCTTCGGCGCGGTTGCGGAGCAGATGTCACTCACGCCGACCGAGTACTTCCAACGCAACTTCTGGGTGGGCTCGAGTTTTCTGCGCCCATCGGAGAGCGTGCTCCGCTACGAGGTCGGTGTGGATCGCATCATGTGGGGTGCCGACTATCCGCACTCCGAAGGCAGCTTTCCGTATACGACCGAGGCGCTGCGCGCCGCGTTCGCGCCGTGCCCGCCGGCCGAGACGAAGGCGATGCTCGAGACGAATGCGGCTGCGGTGTACGGATTCGATCTCGCAACGCTGCGCGCAGTCGGCGATCGCATCGGTCCCACTGTCGCCGACGTGCTGGTGCCGCTCGACCCCGGCGACTATCCGGCAGACTCGACGTGCAACGCGTTCGACGCGGAACAAGTGATCAAGGCCTGGTAGAGCAGCCTGCGAATGGAGCGAGCGATGGCGACGATTCGATACGCGGCGAGGCCACCGGAGCAGCAGCGCAACCGCGAGGTCGAGGCGGTGAGCACGAAGATCTGGTCGACCGCGGTGACCGTCATCTGGGAGACCGACCTCGACGTGATCCGCGCCGTGCTGCCGCCGCCGCTCGAGCCGTCGGAGCCACTGGCCCGCATCCGCTTCGCGACCGTGAACATGGGCACGGGCATCCCGGTGTTCGGCGCGGGATGGTTCGGGGTGCGCGCCCGGCACGGGAGGGTCGAAGGCGAATACCCGCTCTTCATGCCCATGACGACCGAGCAGGCGACGGTCGGCGGGCGCGAGACCTACGGGGAACCGAAGAAGATCGGCGCAGTGTCGATCGACGTGAACGGTGACACCCTGCACGCGCGCTTCGAGCGGATGGGCTTCGTGCCGGCCGAAGTGCAGGGGACGCTCGGCCCGCCGGCCGACATTCCCGCGCGCGACAAGGTCGACTTCTACTTCAAGTGCAGCCCTTCGCCCGACGGCAAGGGCTTCGACACCGAACCCGCGCTCGTGCACTGTCACCGGCACGAGGAGGCGCGTGACGGACGCACGATCGACGGAGCCCTCACGCTGCGCGACTCGCCCCTCGACCCGATTGCCGACATCCCCGTCGGCAAGATCGTGTCGATGCAGTTCGCGCAGGTAACGACCCAGCAGCACGGCGAGGTCGTGGAGCGCGTCCCGGCCGACTGGCTGCTGCCCTTCGTGCACCAGCGCTACGACGATCTTTCCGTGCTCGGGAAGAAGGACTGAACTCTCATGGGAGACCGCTACGTCATCATCTCAGCCGACGCGCACGCCGGGTTGCCGTGCGAGGAGTACCGGCCGTATCTCGACGAGCGCTATCACGGCGCGTTCGACGAGTTCCTCGCCGAGCGGCAGGCGAACCGTGACGAGCAGATGAAGCTCAACTACGACTACATCACGCACTGGGAGACCGAGCACGAAGAAGGTCTGCGCGGCGCGTTCGACGCCGAGCAACGCGACAAGGAGATGGATGCCGACGGCGTGTGCGCCGAGGTGATCTTTCCCGATGCCGACGCGATCACGGGCATGGAATCCCCGCCGTTCGGTGCCGGACTCTCGGCCGGGATGATCGAAGATCCCGAGCTCGCGTTCGCCGGCGCCCGTGCGCACAACCGTTTCCTGGTGGACCTCTGCGCGACCAGCCCGATGCGGCGCGGCGGTGTCGGGTTGGTACCGATCTGCCACGACGTGGAGCGTGCGGTCACCGAGATCGAGTGGCTGGCCGGCACGCCCGGGATCCGCGGGATCATGATCCCGACGATGTGGCGTGACCGCACGCCCTACAACGACCCCGCGTACGACCCGGTGTGGGCCGCGTGCCAAGCCGCGCAGCTTCCCGTGCACGTTCATTCGGGCGAGGCGCCGCGCGAGGAGATGAACGACTTCATCGGGATCTACCTCGCCGAAGTCGTGTTCTGGACCCACCGGCCGATCGCGCACCTGTTGTTCAGCGGCGCGTTCGAACGGTTCCCGGGCTTGAAGTTCGTGGTGACCGAAGGCGCGAGCTACTGGGTCGCCGACATGAAGTGGAAGTGGGACCAGTACCTCGGCGGGGGCCACACGACCAAGAAGATGGCCGCGCTGATGAAAGGCATCCTGTCGAAGCTGCCGTCGGAGTACTTCGGCGAGAACATCTTCGTCGGGGCGTCGACGATGTCGAAGGAAGAAATCAGGCGCCGCCATGCGATCGGGTGCGACGCGGTGATGTGGGGGACCGACTATCCGCACCCCGAAGGCACCTGGCCCAACACCGTCGAACGGCTGTGCAAGGATTTCGGCGACGTGCCGGTCGAGGACACGCGCAAGATGCTGAGCGACACCGCGGCGCGCTGTTACGGCTTCGACGTCGACGGGCTGCGGCCGGTCGCCGCGAAGATCGGGCCGACTCCTTCGGATCTCGGCCAGGACGAGTCACTCGTCACCACCGCCGACGACATTCGCCGCGGCGAATGGTGGAAGGACGAATACCAGGTGCGGTGGAACGGATGACCGATCGTGCGTGACATCGCCGGACGAGTCGCCGTCGTCACCGGCGGCGCGAACGGCATCGGCCGCGGCATCGTCGAAGCCCTGCTCGACGAAGGAGCGCGCGTCGTCATCGCTGATATCGAGGCGTCCGTGCTCGACGCCGCGGTCGCCGACCTCACCGGGCGGGGCGAGGTCAGCGGCATTCGCACCGATGTGTCGGACCCGGAGTCGGTCGAGGCGTTGGCCGCCGCCGTGTTCGACCGCTACGGCGCGTGTCATCTGCTCTTCAACAACGCGGGCGTCACCTCGGGCGGGGGCGGGTTGCCGTGGGAGCAGGAGCCCAACGACTGGCGTTGGTGCTTCGGCGTGAACGTGTTCGGCGTTGCCAACGGCGTGCTCGCGTTCGTCCCGCGCATGATCGCGTCGGGTGAAGAGGGCGTGATCGTCAACACGTCGTCGGGTGACGGCGGGATCGCACCCGTTCCCTACGCGTCGGTGTACGCGGCGAGCAAAGCGGCGATCAGCTGCTTCACGGAGTCGCTGGCGCACCAGCTCGCCGACACCGGCACCCAGCTGCGCGCGTCAGTCTTCTACCCGTCGGGCGGGTTGCTCGACACCGGGCTCTGGACCGCGCAGCGGAACCGTCCGGCCGAGCTCGCGCGTCAGCGGGAGCACGCGCCGGGACCGGTGGTGACCTTCGCCGAGTTCCGCGAGCGCCTGGCGAGCATGGGCAAGAACGCCGACCTCGCTGATCTGGCGGAGTTGGGCCGGTTCGTGCTCGCCGAGGTGAAAGCCGGCTCGTACGTGATCGGCCACAACCTCGACGAAGCCGCCAGCCTCCTCCACGCCCGCGCCGACGCCATCGGCAAAGGCGACCTCCCCCCGCACCACAACCTCTAACGCCCGCCCCGCGCGTCACCGTTTCTCATCAAACGCGAATTGGTCACGCTTGACGCCACGAATTCACATCAAAGATGCCGAAAGTTGCTCCGGGAGCGATGCCTCTGTCATGCCGTCGCAGATTCTACGGCGAGAACGGGTGAAGTCCGTCGGTCGTGGGTATCCCGAGCGGATGGCTCACAACTCCATTCGGACGCGCGCCGAACCCGACGCGGTGTTCGACGTGCTCGACGATGCGTGCGCGTATCCGCGCTGGGTCGTCGGCGCGCGGCGCGTGCGAGCAGTCGATCCTTCCTGGCCGGCAGTGGGATCGCGCTTCCACCGCGCGATCGGTACCGCGGCGGAAGAGCTCCACGACTCGTCGAAGGTGCTCGAACGCGACCGCCCGAGGCGGATGGTGCTGGAAGTACGCTTCCGTCCCGCGGGCGTGGCCAAGGTGGAGCTGACGGTGGAGCCCGATGCCGGTGGTGCCCGGATCGACATGACGGAGACGCCGGCCTCCGGTCCGCTCTCGAAGCTGCCCGGCTTCGTCACCGATCCGCTGTTGGTGCTCCGCAACGCGCTGTCGCTGTGGCGGTTCCGGCGCGCGGTCGAACGGTCCTGAGCGGAAACTCCGCGCAACTCGAACTCGAAGACCGTCGAGCCTTACCGCTTCGGTGTCGCCAGCACCGTTGTGATCTTCGCCGGAGTGTTCGGGGTTCCGGGCGGACCCTGGAAGTCGACGGCGACGTGGTCGGCGCCGACGATCACCTGCGACGGCCACGCATCGGTCGGCGTACCCATGATGGCAAGATCACTCGTCGACCACGTGATGCCGTCGGTGCTGAACAAGAGGTAGCCGTGTGCGTGAGTCGCGGGGCCCGCGTTGCCGTTGACGACGGCCGCGAAGCCGAGCGGCCCGGCATCGCCCGTCAGGACCGTGCCGGCGGCCGAAGCGGCCGGGAGCTGCGCCTTGGCGTTCGTCGCCGTCCACGTGGTGCCCCCGTCGTTCGACGCCTGGATCACACCGTCGCCGTCCACAGCGATGATGCGGTCGCCGGAGATGGCTTGCACGCCGAGACCGGTAGGGGTCGACACGTTCGTCCATGTGCGCGCGTCGGTCGATTGCATCAGCGTCGTCTCCATCGCGGGGACCACGAGGCCGTCGAGCTGGCGACCGGTGTCGGCGAGGAGCAGGAACCCGTCACCACTCGCGACGAGATCAGTGACCAATCCGGTCCCCGGTGCGGTGCCGTGGTCCCAATGTGTCCCGTCGGTGCTCACGAGGATCTGTTGGCGGATGAGATCGGCGCCGCTGCTCAGGCCGATGTCGGACCAGGTGATCGTGGCGAGCGCGGGGGGGTTCGTGCAGGTTCCCTCGGTGACACCTCGGGGATCCCCGCGAGCGGTCGTCGTGGCGGTGACGGAGCCGAGGCGGCCCCCGACTCCCTGCTTCGCGGCGATGCACGCGCCGAGGTCGAGCAGCTGGAAGCCGTCAGCGGTCTGGTTGATCGAGACGTTCTCGTGGCCCGGCGTGCGCTGCGCGATCATCGCGTCGAGGTTGGGAGAGAACTGTTCGGTCAACAACGCGACCGTCGCCGATGCGCTGCGCGCCAGTTGTACCGACGTCGAATGGCTCAGCGAGACGGTCGCGCGCGGCGCGCTCCCGTCGAACGGGAGGTTGGTGTCGGACCACTCGTGACCGCCGTCGGTTGATGTTCCGATGCGGTAGTTGATGTCGTTGACGCCGGCACCGGGAGCGGTTCCGATCGCGTACAGGACGCCGTTTCCTGCGGTGAGGTCGCTGATCCACGGCTGACCCTGATCGGCAACCGCCCATTGCTCGCCGTCCGTGGTGCTGTAGATCGCCTGGCCCGGCTGCGCGGGGTTCGACGCCACCCCCGGCGCTGTCGACAGCGCGTAGGTGACGCCGTCAGATGACGTGAAATGCGTCGCGAAGCCGATTTCACCGTCGACGACGCGCAACTGCAATGCGGGCGGCGGTGTACTCGTTTGCCCGGCGATGTCGATGACGTGCTTCCCGCCCGAACGGTGCGACAGCGCGACACCGGCTCCGGCCAGGCAGGTGACAATCGCGACCGCGACGAGCGCGCGACCGCGGTTGCGGCGGCGACTTCCTCGTCGCTTCACGTCCTCGACGCCCATTCCGACCGGTTGCAGTTGTTCGGTCTCGCGGCGGAGCGCGTCGCGGAGCTGATCGAGCTGGGTGGGGTTCACGAGTCTTCTCCAAGGGTTCGTTCGAGCTGGGCGATGGCGCGGTGCAAGCGGCTCTTCACCGTGCCCGGCTTGAGCCGGAGCGCGGCGGCCGTTTGGTCGACTGACCCGTCGAGGAGCAGGCGGCACACGACGACGGCGCGCAGGCTGATGTCGAGGTCGAGCAACGCGGCGTGGTTCGCGGGATCGGTCGCGGGCGGGTCGACGACGCGCCGTTCGTGCAGAGGAAAGGCACGCGTGAGCCGGCGGCGGGCCGAGCGCGCCCAGTTGAGACCGACGCGGTAGACCCAGCCGCCGGGATTGTCGTAGGAGCGGATCTTGTCCCACCGCGCGAAGGCGCGGACCATCGCTTCGTCGGTTGCCTCTTGCGCGAGATCGAAGTCGCCGAGCGTTGCGGTGAGGGCGCGCGCGATGTCGGCGTAGCCCTCGCGGTAGAACGCCTCGAAGTCACGGGGCGTCTCGACGTTGACGACGGTCAGGTCGATCGAATCCGGAGGGATCTCGTTCGGGCCGAGGTCGTTCGGGGTGGCGTACGCCACCGGCGGATCGTGGACCGGGAGTTGGGTTCGCATCGCTCGATACACCCCCGAGTCGCCGGCCGGGTTCACGGTTTCCCGATCTCGGTCAGAGAACGGGCGGTGACCTGGGCGTTTCGGAGCTTCGGGTCGTGCGGGGCATCGGCCGCCATGCGGTCGATCTCGCGCCGGGCGGTTGCAATGTCGCCCGCCAACCGGGACCGGGCAGCCCGCTCGACCAGGAGCTCGCCGTAGAGATCGCGCAGCGCCGGATCCCTCCGTGACCGGTCGAGACCCTGCTCGGCCCGGTCGAGCGCGGCGTCCACATCGGTGAGCGCGTCGCCGCGTCGCCGCGTTGCGCGATGCGCGCCGCGACGTACCACGCCCGGATCGAGTCGGGGCGCAGGCGCGTCGCGTCGTCGGCGTCGTGCAAGGCTGCGCGAACGTCGGTGGTGTTCGCGGCGCGCTTCAAGTCCCGGTCGGCGAGGACCTCGCGGCCGCCGTAGGTCAACGCGACGACGGTCGCGACCGCGATGGGTACGGTCAGCCATCGCGCTCGCACGATCAGAGGACGCGCGCGGCCCGGCGTGCGCGCCACCAGCATGCCGACGAGCACCCAGAGGATCGGGTCGAGCTCCGCGAGGGGGAACAGGAATTGCTGTTGCACGACGTACGCGATCACGGCTCCGCCGAGCGCGACATCGAGCGGGTCTCGCCGCCCCAGCGCGCGCCAGGCGTGGCGCAGCGCGAAGGCGAGGAGCGCAACCAAGAGCAGGCCGGAACCCAGCCCACCTGCGAGCGTCACGTCGAGCACACCGTTATGCGCGCGGTCGGGATACACCGCGACCCCGTACTTGCGCACGTACGCGGCGTCGACCTCCTGCGGGAACACGACGCGGTAGCCCTCCGGCCCGAGGCCGAGCACCGGGTGATCTGCGATGGCGTGGGTTGCGATCCGCCACTCGTCGAAGCGGCTCGCGCTGGTGCCGTGACTCAGGTCGAACGCCGAGGCGGCGCGTCCGCCCAACGGCGTGGCGACGCCGATCGCGATCGCGAGTGCAGTGAGTGCCACCGCGGCCGCGATCGCGGACCGTCCGAGCCGGAGCAGGCGGCGCCGCTCCTGCACGACGATCGCGATCACGGCGATCGCGGCGCCCACCCACGCCCCGCGAGTCTGCGAGAGCGCGAGCGCGAGGAGCGCGCCGGCGGTCCCGACCGCGCCGATCCGCCTCCAGCCGCGCGTCTCCTCGCGGTCGCAGGCCGCGGCGGCTGCGAGCGGGCCGACGAGCAGGCACGCGGCGCCGAGGTAGGCGGGCTGGCCGAACGGGCCGCCGGCGCGGGCGTCGGCGAACTCGAGGCCGAGCGGGGGATGGCCGAGCATCTCGGCTGCGCTCCAGACGCCGAGCACGAGCGCGGCAAGTGCTCCCGCGCGCGTGACGAGGCGCATCGCGGCGCGTGACGTGCACGCGTGCCCGGCGAGGAACAACGCCGGGAACGTGACCCAGGCGAGCAGACCGAGCCGGCGGTCGGGAGTCCCGATCCAAGCGTGCAACGGGTCGGCCGCGTCGAACGTCGCGATCGTGAGCGCTCCGATCAATGCCACCCACAGGCCGGCGAGCGCTTTGGGGATCACGACCGGGCGAAGCACGAGCGCGCCGAGCGTGATCCCGGTCGTCACGGCGATGACCGTCCAGCGCGCAGGCCCGGTCGGGACGAGGCAGGCCGGATCGACCGCAACCACCGTGCCGACAACGAGCGCGGCGATACCCCACGCGAGGACACCCGCGGCGGGCGCACCGATTGCCGGAGCTGGTACCGGCGTCGCCCGGTCGAGGTCGCCGATCATGGGCTCGGGAGCCTACGGTCGGTCGCATGCGCGCGGTCATCTGCACATCGTTCGGCCCGCTCGAGGATCTCTCGATCGAAGAGCAACCCTCGCCCGATCTCGCTCGCGGTCAGGTTCGGGTGCGAGTCACAGCCGCGGGCGTGAACTTCGTCGACGCGTTGCTCGCGCAAGGTCTCTATCAGATCAAACCGCCGTTGCCCTTCGTGCCGGGCGGCGAGTCGGTGGGCGTCGTGATCGAACAGGGCGAAGGAGTATCGAGCCCGTGTCTCGGCGACCGGGTGCTCGTCATGAGCGGCCTCGGCGGCTTCGCGACCGAGATGGTCGCGCGCGCGGACAGCGTCTTGACGGTGCCGCCGTCGATCACCGACGGGCAGGCGGCCACCTTCATGCAGAGCTACATGACCGCGTACTTCGCGCTGGTCGAGCGGGCACGCATGGCATCCGGCCAGTGGTTGTTGGTGCTCGGCGCCGGGGGCGGCGTCGGGCTCGCAGCGGTCGACGTCGGTCGCGCCCGCGGCCTGCAGGTGATCGCCGCCGCGTCGTCGGCCGCCAAGCGCGAGATGGCAACGAGTCGCGGCGCGATCGCAGTTATCGACTCGTCGAGCGAAGACGTGAAGGTACGCGCGCGGGAGATCAGCGGCGACGGCGTCGACGGCGTGTACGACCCGGTCGGCGGTCGCCTGGGCGAAGAGTGTCTGCGCAGCTTGCGCGACAACGGGCAGTTCATCGTGATCGGGTTCGCATCGGGCGACATCCCCAAGCTGCCGGCGAATCACGTGCTGCTGCGCAACCGCCGCGTCACCGGTGTCGACTGGGGCGGATGGGCGGGCCGCAATCCCGCCGCGAACCAGAAGCTGGTCGAGCAGCTGCTCTCGATGATCGTCGCGGGCGAGCTCGATCCGGTCGAGCCCCTGAGCTACCCGTTCGACGAAGCCGCGCGTGCGCTCGCGGATCAGCAGAACCGCAAAGTTGTGGGCAAGGCAGTGCTCGTCCCGTAGCGCGGCTTGCGCGTCACGGGTCGGGAGGTGCGCGGTATTTCGGATGGCGCGGATCGTCGGGCGGTACGAAGGGTCGTTTGCCGGTGCCGGCGACGAGCGCCCAGCCCTCGCGCGTTTTGAGGCGGTGTTCGTGGGTGCAGAGCGGGTCGAGCTCGTTGACCCGCGTTCGTTTCGTTTCGGCCCAGCCGATCTCGTGGTCGTTCTCGAGCCGCCGGCTACGCGTGCAGCCCTCGGCGGTGCACATCGGCGCTTGCCACCACAGGGCGGCCTGCTGGGCCACAGTCGGCGAACGACCCAGATGGGTGACGTTGGCGACGTCGACTCCCTTGGTGATCACGAGCTTCAAGACCGCGTCGCCGAGCAATTCACGAGCGGTCGCCACGGGGATGGGGCCGAGGCCGGGTATCTCGCAGATCTCGTCACCCTCGACCCAACCGCGCCGGAGCGCTTCGAGGTCGGCGCGGATGAGGGACATGAACCGAGGCGAGGACCGCGCGGGTTTGGCCGGGTCGGGAGCCGCGGCGCGGTTGGCGAGCTCGAGGAACGCGTCGAACGCGTACGCCTCGCGGGACTCTTTGCGGTCCTCGGCGCGGGCAGTCTTGAACAGCTCGTCGACGATCGGTTCGTGTGCGAACCGGAACCGGGCGCCATCCTCGGGCGTCCCCCGCGCAACGAAGTTCCATGCACCCTGGCCGTCGGTGTACTCCCGCGCGAACCGATCACGATGAATCCGCGCGTGCGCGGCATCACGATCCACCGCCTGGGCCTGTAAACACTCGTCACGCACAACTGCCAATGGCGCGTCCGCCTTGGACAACAACGATTCCTCGGCACCCGACGCGATGGTCGCCGCCGACGCGATCGCGGCAGCCTTCGCCGACGACAGTTTCCCGGCGCGCATCGCCGCCGCGGTCGCGGGCAGCGCCTCGACCTGCTTCGAGGTCTCCAACATGTTCCGCGCCGCCGACACCGACGAGCCCGACACCGCCGCGAGCTGCTCCGCCGCCGAGCGATAACCGGCGCGCCGCCAGGTACATGCCGCTTCCATCCGCCGCGCCAACAACGTTTTCCCCGCTTCACCGAGGCGGACGAGGACATCGAAGGCCTCGAACATCTCGGGTGCGTCGAAGATGAACACCGCATCGGGATCCAGCGCCTCGACAACCGCGCGCATCGGCTGCACCAAGGCGAGCACGTCGCTCAACTGCGCACCAAGACGCTCATCCGTAAGCACGACAGCATCATCGCATGAGGGTGAGACACTCACCCGCGAGTGCGGCGCGATCGCCGTCAGACGATCTCTCGAGCGTCGCGGTCGGGGAGCGCGGGGAAGGGAGCGAGCGGGAGGGTCTGGTACCAGTACGCGACCGTCGCGATGTCGTCCTGGAGCTGCAGGTAGCGGCCGCCGCGCCGCCATCCGAGCGCCTGCATGGTGACGGAGAGATCGGTCGTGAATCGGATGGGATCGGTGAGGTGCCAGCGGTAGAGGCCGAACCGCTGCTGCGACCGGTAGGCCCCGTCGGGCCGAAGGACCTGCGGCATGCCCGCGTAGGCCGTCGTGAACTCCCGGTACTGCCCACCGACGTCGAAGTTGTACGAGCCGCAGAAGTAGTCCTCGGTGCCGGTTCCGCAGATCGTCGGGGATTCGTCGTCGCCGTCGATGAAGAATTTCAGCTCGCCTTCGCCCCACCAGCCGGAATTGTTCACGCCCCACGCGCAGTACGTGCCGACGTACTGGCCGCGTCCGTGTACGCCGTCGAGAATCGGCACGACCTCGCCGGCGCGAAGCGGGTTGACCCGCCGGAACTGCGCGCAGAAGCGGCCGGCATCGTCGGGCACGTCACAGACGGAGTACGTGATCTGGTAGTAGAGAAGCCGCTCGGATTCACTCTCGTTGGTCAGCGTGATGCGCGCCCGCCGCTGGAACGGCATCTCCCAATAGCAGTTGAACGCACTGCCGGGATTCACGCAGACCGCCAGCGACGACACCTGCGCGAACTCGCCCCACCCGCACGCGAAGAAATCTCCGACGGGGCACTCGACCGCCGGCTGCGGATCGTCGTCCCAGTACATGCGCAGGATCTGATTGCGCCAGGTGCCAGTGGGGGTCAGCCAGATGTGCTGGATCGCTCCGGCGCCTTCGATGTCGGCGAGCACGAACGTCTCGTGCGGCGCGATCACGATCGAAGGCGAGACCTTCCATCCCGGCCCCAGCTCGCGCGCCGCGCCCGCGCCGGTCCCGACGGTGGCCATGCCGCCGCGGCCCTTCTCGCCGGTTGGGTTCTCGGGACTGATCGATCGCGTCTCCGCGTCGGCCAGGCGCCACACGTTGGCCAGCCCGACACCCAGCCCGTTCCACTCCGGCGTGACGCCCTGGCCGCGTGACGCGGTCATGGCCAACCCGGCAGCAGCTGAAGGTTCCGGCACACCTCCTGCGCCTCGACGTTGGTGCCGTTCAGTTCGAGTGCGTCGGGTGACTCGAGCAGCCAGCGACACACCTTGCCCACGACCGCGGCCGGCGCGCCGGTTGACGCGTCGAAGCCGAACGCGGCCATGTCCTGCTGCATGCGCTCGGTCGCGATGAAACCCGGCTGCACGTTGAAGATGCGTACGTTGTTGTCGCGTTGCTCGACCGCGAGCACGCCCGCGATGCGATGGAGCGCACCTTTGCTGAACGCATAGCCGAGACCCCAGCCCCCCGCGCCGGCGGGCTCGGTCGGATCTTCGAACGCGACACTCGACGTGATGTCGATGATCGTGCCGCCGCCGCGGGCGATCATCTGCGGCAGCAGCTCCTTGATCAACACGACGGGCGCGAGCGCGTTGGCCTCGAGGTGGTCGCGCAGGAGTTGCACCGGCGTGTCGACGATGTGGTCCATGTGACCCGGACCGATGTAGCGCCCGTTGTTGACGAGCACGTCGACGTGCCCCCACTCGGCCAGCACCGAGGCGACGCCCCGCACGAGTGAGTCGTGGTCGAGCAGATCACCCGCCACGGCGAGGCACGCACGGCCGGTGGTGCGGATGAGCTCGGCGGTGGTGTCGAGCGAACCGGGGAGTGGCGACGTATCGGAGCGCTCGAGCGTCGAGCTGTGCTCGCGCTTCTCACCCTCGTGCACGGTGCGGGCGAGGATCGCGACGTCGTAACCGGCGTGGGCGAGCTCGATCGCGATCGCCTTGCCGATGCCTCGGCTCGCGCCCGTTACCAGTGCAACCTTTCGGTCGGAGGCGCCGATCCCGCCCGCCATGTTGTCAGCGGGCCCGCGTGGTCAGGCGGCGCCAGGTTTCGAGGTCGCGCTCGTCGGCGGGACGCCCGACGTGGGTGACGGTGTCGACGTCGCCGGCCTCGGCGCGCAACGCCCGCGCCGTGCATTGCTCGCGCGGCCGGGTCGCGAACGGATCGAACCGGAAGTGATGCATCGCGTTGCGGTGCGTGATCTTGTCGATCACGTCGGCGTCGAGCGCGGTGAACAACGCCGCGAGCCGTTCGGGAGCATCCGGCCACGAGCTGTCGGAATGCGGGTAGTCCGACTCCCAGCACACGTTGTCGACGTTGAAGTGCTCGAGGAGCTCCACGCCCACGCGGTCCTCGATGAAGCAGCACAAGATGCGCTCCCGGAAGAGCTCACTCGGCGAGAGACCCTGCGGCGCGTCGTGGCGCATCCATCCGTTGTGCCGGTCCCGGGTGTGCTCGGCCCGTTGCAGGAAGTACGGGATCCATCCGATGTCGCCCTCGGCCAACGCGAAGCGCAGCGCCGGAAAGCGTTGCCAGAACTCGGCCCACAACAAGTCGCCCAGCGTGTAGATCGCCATGACCGACGACAGGCTCATCGGCACCGGTGCCGGCGCGTCGGCGGCCGTCGATGCCGACTTCGACGACGAGCCGACGTGGCAACACAAAACCGTTCCGACATCGCAGCACGCGGCGAACAGCGGGTCCCATTCGCCCGAGTGGATGCTCGGCATGCCGAGGCCCGCGGGATTCTCGGAGAACGTGACCGCGTGACATCCCTTGTCCGCGAGGCGGCGCACTTCGGCGGCCGCTTCGTGCACGTCGAAGAGGGGCAGGATCCCGCACGGGATGAAGCGATCGGGATGCGCGCCGCACCATTCGTCGACGTGCCAGTCGTTGTAGGCCTTGATCATCACGAGGTTGACCGCGCGATCCGGTCCGCCATTCAGGACCTGGCCGGAGAAGCCGGTGAAGTTCGGGAAGTTCAACCCCGCGAGCTGCCCGCCGGCCGACATGTCACGCACGCGCTCGTGCACGTCGTAGCAACCCGGCCGCATCTCCTCGTAGCGCGTCGGGTCGACGTTGAACATCTCGGGTGCCTTGCCCGCCACCGCGTTGAGGCCGAGGTTCCGGCCGCGGATGTCGCCGTAGTACCACTGCAGCGACCCACCCTCTTCTTCCACCACGCGCGGCGCGAGCTCGCGATAGCGCTCCGGAACGTGCGCGCCGAACATGTCGGCGGGTTCGCAGATGTGGTCGTCGACAGAGACGAGGATGAGATCGCCGGCGTTCATTGCCGGGCCGTCTTACCCCCTCGCATCAGCTCGCGCCAACTGCCGGCCGAGCCTCCGCCCGATCTCCTTGCTTGGCATCCGAGGGCTTCTACCCACCTCGGCGCGCGAGAAACCGGCGCGCGTCGAGCCGGCGGATCTACCGCGGAGATGCCTCCGATGCGCCGAGCAGGAGCTCGTCGACCCCGCAGACCTCCATGACGCGCCGGACCGCGGGCCGGGGTCGGCGGACGACGAGCGTGATGCCGCCGGCCGCCGCGTCCCGGGTCGCGGCGAGCAGGCACCGGATGCCGGACGAGTCGAGAAACGACAGCTGCTCGAGGTCAACGACGACGCTCTCCGGCTTGGTGCTCGTGAGCTTCGCCAGCAGCTCGCCGAATGCCGCGTGGTTGGCCAGGTCGAGCTCGCCGTCGAGGGTGACCGTCACCGCCTCGGCCGAGCGGGCAACGGTCCATCGCAGAAGTTCGGCAGTCCCTACCGTTTCGTCCAGATTGTCGATCTGCGCCATGTAGGTACTTGTACCGGGACACGCGAACTACGTCAACACATCAGCGGTTCTCGGCGGCCCGGCGACCGCCTCGGAGACGGCCGAACACCTGTTCGCTATACTTTGGGCAACCGGCGACGCAAGGATCGGGCGATGGCGACCACACTCATCCCTCCGACGCGCCAGCTCGTGCTCGGCGTCGGGGACGCGACCGACGCCGCATCCGAAGTAGACGGCTTCCACCCCGCAGTCGGTACGTGGTTCCGGCGCCGCTTTCCCGAAGGCCCCACCGAGCCGCAGCGCGACGCGTGGCCGCACATTGCTGCGGGCTGCGACACCCTGGTCGCCGCGCCGACGGGTTCGGGCAAGACGCTGGCCGGGTTCCTCGTCAGCATCAATCACTTGTACCGCGCGCACGACGCGGGGGAGGCGATCGAGAGCATCGCGCGCGTTGTCTACGTGTCACCGCTGAAGGCTCTCGCCGTCGACATTGCAGAGAATCTCGAGCGTCCGCTGCGCGAGATCGCAGACGTCGCGCGCGAGCTCGGTCTCGATCCGCCCGACATCCGGGTCGCGGTTCGCACCGGCGATACGCCGAACGCGGAGCGCTCGCGGATGACGCGCAAGCCTCCGAGCTTCTTCGTGACGACACCCGAATCGCTCTACCTCCTCGTCACGAGCGCGAGCGGCCGGCGCGCGCTGCGCACGGTCGAGATGGTGATCGTCGACGAGATCCACGCGGTGGCGCGCGACAAGCGCGGCTCGCACCTCACGCTCACACTCGAGCGCCTCGAGGCGTTGTGCGAAGCGCGTCCTATCCGCGTGGGCCTGTCGGCGACGCAGCGCCCGATCGAGACAGTGGCGCGGCTGCTCGTCGGCCAACGTCCGCTGCCGCAGATCGTCGACACCGGTCATCAACGGCGGGTCGATCTCGCGATCGAGCTGCCCGAAGGTGAGCTCGAGGCGGTCACGAGCGCGGAACAGATGTCCGACGTGCTCGATCGCATCGCCGGCCACGTGCGCGAGCACCGGACCACGCTCGTGTTCGTCAACACGCGCCGGCTGGCCGAGCGAGTTGCGCATCAGCTCGGAGAGCGACTCGGCGAAGACGTCGTCGCCGCGCATCACGGGAGCCTTTCGAAGGATCGGCGGCATCGGGTCGAGACGCGGCTGCGGGCCGGCGACCTGAAGGCGCTCGTCGCGACCGCGTCGTTGGAGCTGGGCATCGACATCGGACCGGTCGAGCTGGTTTGCCAGATCGGCTCGCCGCGCAGCATCGCGACGTTCCTGCAGCGCGTCGGTCGTTCGAACCACTCACGCGCGGGCATCCCGAAGGGCCGGCTGTATCCGTTGACGCGGGACGAGTTGGTCGAGTGCGCCGCGCTCTTCGGCGCGGTGCGCGCGGGACAGCTCGACGCGATCGAGCCGCCGGTGGAACCGCTCGACATCCTTGCGCAGCAGATCGTGGCCGAGGTCGGAGCTCGCGAATGGACTACCGACGAGCTGTACGCGCTCGTTCGGCGCGCCGCGCCCTACGCGGCGTTGACGCGCGCGGCGTTCGACGAGGTGATCGAGCTCGTGGCGCACGGCGTGTCGACCGGTCGCGGCCCGCGAGGCCGCTACGTGTTCCACGACGCGGTCAACGGCGAGCTGCGCGCCCGGCCGGGCGGCCGTCTCGCCGCGCTCACCTCGGGCGGCGCGATCCCCGAGATCGGGGACTACCGCGTCGTCGCCGAACCCGACGACACGTTCATCGGCACCGTCAACGAAGACTGGGCAGTCGAGTCGATGGCGGGCGACATCTTCCTGCTCGGGACGCACTCGTGGCAGATCCGGCGGGTCGAGGCCGGCGTGGTGCGGGTTCGCGATGCCGGAACCACGCCGCCGACCGTGCCCTTCTGGACCGGCGAGGCGCCGGCTCGAACCACCGAGCTCTCCGAGGCGGTGTCGTCGCTGCGCGTGCGCGTCGACGAACGGCTCCGGGCCGGCGATGCCGACGGTGCCCGCACCGGTATCCGGGAGTCGACCGGGATCGACGCCGACGCCGCGGCGATGGTCGTCGACTACCTCGCGGTCGGTCGAGCCGTGCTCGGCGTGACACCGACGCGGCAGACGATCGTGCTCGAGCGGTTCTTCGACGAGACCGGCGGGATGCAGCTGGTCATCCACTCGCCGTACGGCGGTCGAATCAATCGCGCGTTCGGGCTCGCGCTGCGCAAGAAGTTCTGTCGGTCGTTCAACTTCGAGCTCCAGGCGGCGGCCACCGACGACGCCATTGTGCTGTCGCTCGGCCCCCACCACAGCTTCCCGCTCGACGAGGTCGCGCGCTACGTGCACAGCGACTCTGTCGCCGAGACCCTGCGCCAAGCGGTGCTCGACGCGCCGATGTTCCTGTCGCGGTGGCGTTGGAACCTCAATCGGTCGCTGCTGGTGCTGCGGTTCCGCGGTGGCCGCCGGAATCCGCCGCCGATTCAGCGCATGGAAGCCGACGACTTCATGGCGGCGCTCTTCCCGCAAGCGGCGGCGTGCCAGGAGAACGTGGTCGGGCCCATCGAGATACCCGACCACGTGATCGTGCGCCAAACGATGTACGACACGCTCCACGAGGCGCTCGACGTCGACGGGCTGCGTTCGTTGCTGCTCGCGATGGAGTGCGGCGAGGTGACCGTGCACACGGTCGACACCACCGAGCCGTCAGTGCTCGCGCACGAGATCCTGACCGCCCGGCCGTATGCCTTCCTCGACGACGAGGAGCTCCAGAACCGGCGCACCAACGCGGTCTCGCTGCGGCGAGGACTGAGCGTCGACCTTGCGTCGATCGGGCAGCTCGAGGCGGACGCGATCGCGCGCGTGCAGGAGGAGATCACGCCGCGCCCCGAGACCGCCGACGATCTGCACGATCTGTTGTGTTCGCTCGTCGTGACCAAGCCGCGAGCGGCGTGGCAGCACTTGTGGGACGAGCTCGAGCAACGCGGCCGGGTCCGGAGCATCGGCGGTGACGACGGGCGGCTGTGGTGCGCGACCGAGATGCTCGACGACGCGCGACGCGTGTATCAGGACGAAGACACCGCGGTGACCGCGACGGTCCGCGGGCATCTCGAGCTGGCCGGCGTCACGACCGTCGCCGACCTCGCGGCGTCATGCGGGCTCGCGGATGGTCGGGTCGCGTACGCACTCGCGGTGCTGCAGAGCGAAGGCTTCGCGTTACAAGGCTCGTACACCGACCGGGACGACGACGTCGAGTGGGTCGCGCGCCGGCTGCTCGCGCGCATGCACTCGTACTCGCGCCGGACCCGCCGCCAGAGCGCCGAGCCCGCGACCGCGCAGGACCTGATTCGATTCCTGTTGCGCTGGCAGCACCTCGCTCCCGGGACGCAACTCGCGGGAGATGCCGGGCTCGCGACGGTCGTCGGGCAGCTCCAAGGTTGGGAGGCGGCGGCATCCGCGTGGGAACCCGAGCTCTACGCACGCCGGCTGCGCGCGTACGACGCCGCCGCGCTCGACCGTCTCTGCCACGACGGCGAGGTCGCATGGTTGCGACTGAATCCTCGGTCGTACGACCTCGACGCGCCCGCGGGTGCGCCCAACAAGGCCACGCCGATCGCCGTGCTGTTCCGCGACGACCTCGGCTGGCTGCTCGAGGCAACCCGCGGTGGTGCTGATCCCGCCGATCCGATGGTCGGTGCGACCACCGAGATCCTCGAACAGCTTCGCGCTAGGGGCGCGTGCTTCGCGGCGGAGTTGGGCGCGGCGACGAACCGCTTGCCCGAGGACATCGAACGGGGGTTGTGGAGCGGCGTGACCCGCGGGCTGCTCAGCTCCGACGGATTCGGCGCAATCCGCCAACGCGTCGACAAGGGCGCGGCGGCCGTCAAGGAAACCGCCCGGCTGTCGCGCCTGATGCGCGGACCGCGGGCGCGGGGCACTTCGGCCGGGCGGTGGTCGCTGGTGCCGGCAACGAACACCGACGTCGACCGCGACGAGCTCGCGGAAGCCGTCGCCGAGCTCTTCCTGCGGCGGTGGGGTGTCGTGTTCCGTGACCTGGCCGCTCGGGAGACGATCCGCTTTCCCTGGCGCGACGTGCAGCGCGCGCTGCGGCGGCTGGAGGATCGCGGGCTCGTGCGGGGCGGCCGTTTCGTCACCGGCTTCAGCGGCGAGCAGTTCGCTCTGCCCGAGGCCGTCGAGCAGCTGACCCACGTGCGCAAGCTGCCGCGTCGTGGCGAACGGGTGACGGTGAACGCGACCGATCCGTGCAATCTCGTGGGCACGATCGTTCCGGGACCACCCACCGCTTCGATCCGCACTCGCCGGGTGGTCTATGTCGACGGGCTTCCGGCCGATTAGCCCGAAGATGGGGTGCCCTACACTCCGGGCGCGTGAGCGTACGAGTCGCGGTCAACTCGGTGGACGGTGCGTCGGGGGAGTCGGTCGGAGACAGCGCGCCGACTCCCTCCCCGAGTGCCGCGAGCGCGGCCGCACGTACACCTCGGATCCGGGGCCATTCGCCGCAGTTCAACATTGTTGCTGTCGCCGTTATCGGTGTCCTCATCAACGCCGGCTTGTCGTTCGGTGCGTACTCGCTGCACGACAGCAACGAGAATCGCCTGCTGGAGCAACGCGTGCGCGAAGGCGCAGCCGTTGCGTCCGCCAACATCCCGTCGGTGCAGACGCCGATTGCCTCGGCCGCGGTCCTTGCCGAATCGACGGACGGCGATCCCGAGGCGTTCCGGCGCTTCTTGTCTCCGATTGTCGGATCCGGTCAACTCTTCGCCACGGTCTCGTTGTGGCCGGCTAGCGGCGTGGTTCGGCGTCCGCTGGCGGTCGTCGGGACCCAACCGGAGCTGGCCACTGAGAGTTCCGCGGCCATCCGAGCGGTGCTCGAGCGGGCATCAGGACAGGGGACGCTTGCGATCAACAACCTGCTGACGGCACGGGAACGCCGCCTTGGTTACGCCTATCGCGCATCGAAGCGGGCGCACTTGGTCGTCTACGCCGAGGCGCCGTTTCCGAAGAACCGCAGGGCACGGATCGCCCAGAACGAAGCGTTCGCCGACTTCGACTACGCGCAGTACCTCGGTCGCTCGATCGATTCCCGGTTCCTCCTGGCGTCGAGTAAAGGCGGAGTGCCGTTGCGCGGACGGCAGGCGTCCGCGACGGTGTACTTTGGTGACCAGACGTTGCTGGTCGTGATGGCTCCTCGCACGCAGCTCGGCGGGACGCTCCTCGCGCGGTTGTGGTGGTTGCTCGGTTTGGTTGGCTTGGCGCTCACGCTCGGCGCGGCGACCCTCGTCGGAGGATTGACGCGTCGTCGGCAGGAGGCGGAGGTCCTCGCGACCGAGAATGCGCGGCTCTACGCGGAGCAACGTTCCGTCGCGCAGACGCTGCAACACAGCCTCCTGGCGGAGGCGTTTCCCGAGATCCCCGGGCTCGAGTTCGGCGCGCGGTACATCGCCGGCGTCGAAGGGATCGACATCGGCGGCGACTGGTACGACGTCGTCCGGCTCGATCACGGCCACATCCTGATCGTCGTCGGCGACGTATCGGGCCGGGGCCTGGAGGCGGCGACCATGATGGCGGCACTCCGCTACTCGGCGCGCGCCTACGCAGTCGAGGGTTACTCGCCGGCCACGATCCTCACGAAGCTGTCCGGTCTCGCCAGTGTTGCCCGCGACGGGCACTTTGCAACGGTGCTATGCGGACTGCTCGACGTCGGCACGGGGCGAGTGACCTTCGCGAACGCCGGCCACCCCGCGCCGCTCCTGATCACCGCCACGGGAGCCGAGTTCCTCGAAACGAGCATCGGCGTGCCGGTCGGCGTCGGCAGGGGATCGTCGTACTCGGAGGTCGAGTTCGCGTGTCCGCGCGGATCCACGTTGCTGCTCTACACCGACGGTGCCGTCGAGCGGCGGGGCGAGCGGCTCGACGTCGGGCTGCAGCGGCTCAAGGACGCGAGCTCCGCCGTGGACGGCCCGCTGGAGTCGTACCTCGACACGATCGTGAGCCGCGTGCTCCCGGAGGGCGCCGATGACGACACCGCATTGCTGGGGGTCCGATGGCGGGGATAGACGAAGGGCCGACGAAAGCGATAGTCGAAGCGGGCTTCGACGATGCGGGAATCGCCCTCGTGAGCATCAAAGGTGAGCTTGACCTGGCCAGCGTCCCCGGCGTCGAGCTCGAGCTGGAACCGGTCATGGCGGCGTCACCGGACCGCCTGGCGTTCGATCTGTCGAAGGTGACGTTCATGGACAGTTCCGGGATTGCGATGTTGCTTCGCGCCGCGGAACGGGTACCGACGATAGAGGTGCGCGAGCCGTCACCCTCGGTCCAGCTGATCATTCGAGCGACCGGCCTCGCCGACGTCCTCCAGGTCGATCTATGAGCCCGCAACGCCGGTTCCCGAACGAAGCCGCCTCGGTGAGCGAGGCGCGCCGCTACACGCTCGACACACTCGACGGCATCGCGCCCGCGGTTGCCGATGCCGTCGCGGTGATGATCTCGGAGCTCGCGGCGAATGCCGTGCGGCATACCGGTTCGCACTTCACCGTCACGATCGACCGGTCGGAGGCGCTGATTCGCGTCGCGGTGTCCGACAGCGGCGCCGGGAGTCCGGTTGTCCGCACGCCTGAACCGGTCGAGCCGTCCGGACGGGGTCTGCAGATCGTGCAAGCGCTGGCCGCCGATTGGGGAGTGCTGCCGGCCCAAGATCCGCCCGGGAAAACGGTCTGGTTCACGGTCAGCGTCGACGCCGCCCATGAGCAACGCTCCCGCGCCGGCGATCGCATGCAATCGGTCGAGCGAAGCGACGTACGCGCCGGTGGAACCGGGCCGTCGCCGTGGACGAGCGGGGGTCGCGGCGCTCCCGCGAACCGGTCGCGACGTGCGGGGCCCGCATCGCGACACCACCGTGCCGACTCCCGACTGCGATCGCCGCGCGTGTAGTTCTCGAATCCCGCGTCGTTCGGTTTGAGGGGGAAACGTGCGGGTACGCCCTGCGGACGCGTCGGCGTCGGCTCGCGCGTTTCCCGCCCGCAAGGAGTGGACATGGCGAACAACGCGCGCAGCGGCAAGCGTTCGGACTCCGAGCGCGACGACCAGTTAGAAGTCGGCGACGGTGGGGAGACTCACCAACACACGAATGCAGATCGTCCGCCGCTGACGACCCGCCAGGGCGTGCCGGTGAGCGACGATCAGAACACGTTGCGGATCGGTGAACGAGGCCCGGCCGCGCTCGAAGATTTTCACTTCCGGGAGAAGGTCTTTCACTTCGACCACGAGCGCATTCCCGAGCGCATCGTGCACGCACGCGGCTTCGGGGCCCATGGGTACTTCGAGAACTACGATTCACTCGCCGACATCACGCGCGCCGACCTGTTCCAGCGCGCGGGTGAGCAGACCCCGGCATTCGTGCGATTCTCGACGGTGGCCGGGAACAAGGGCTCACCCGATCTCGCCCGTGACGTGCGCGGCTTCGCCGTCAAGCTCTACACCCGGCAGGGCAACTGGGACCTCGTCGGCAACAACATTCCCGTGTTCTTCATCCAGGACCCGATCAAGTTTCCCGACCTGATCCACGCCGCGAAGCAGGAGCCCGACCGGGGCTTTTCGCAGGCACAGACCGCTCACGACAACTTCTGGGACTTCGCGTCGCTGATGCCGGAGTCGACCCACATGCTGATGTGGGCGATGTCGGACCGCGCGATCCCCAGGTCGTTCCGTTTCATGGAGGGGTTCGGGGTCCACACGTTCCGTCTGGTCAACGCCGACGGCCACTCGATGTTCGTGAAGTTCCACTGGAAACCGAAGCTGGGACTCCAGTCGGTGGTCTGGGACGAGGCGGTCAAGACGAATGGCGCTGATCCCGACTTCCACCGCCGGGATCTATGGAACGCAATCCAGGCAGGTGCGTTCCCGGAGTGGGAGCTCGGGCTGCAGCTGTTCGACGACGAGTTCGCCGACCGATTCGCCTTCGACGTGCTCGATCCCACGAAACTCATCCCCGAAGAGGACGTCCCGATTGTGCGGGTCGGGCGGCTCGTCCTCAACCGCGTCGTCGACAACTTCTTCGCAGAAACCGAGCAAGTCGCGTTCTGCACGCAGAACATCGTGGACGGGATCGACTTCACCAACGATCCGTTGCTCCAGGGGCGCAACTTCTCCTACCTCGACACGCAACTCAAGCGGCTCGGTAGTCCCAACTTCAGCAATCTCCCGATCAACGCGCCGAAGTGCCCGTTCGCGAACTTCCAACAGGACGGTCACATGGCGTTGACCAATCCGGTCGGCCGCGTGAATTACGAACCGAACTCGTGGAGCGGCGAGGAGAGCGGACCCCGGGAAGATCCCGAGCAGGGCTTCCGTTCCTTCCCCGCGGCCGAAGAGGGCGAGAAGCGTCGCTTGCGGCCCGAGAGCTTCGCGGATCACTACAGCCAGGCGCGCCAGTTCTACATCAGCCAGACCGCGGTCGAGCAACAGCACATCTGCGATGCGTTCGTGTTCGAGCTGAGCAAGGTCGAGCGCGTCGACATCCGTCAACGCCAGGTCGCGAACCTTCGCAATGTCGACGACGATCTGGCGCAGCGGATCGCCGACGGGCTGGGATTTGCAGAGGTTCCCGATCGCTCCGAGCCGGCGCGCGAGCCGGTCGACGGTCTCGACGCTTCGGTGGCATTGGGCATCATCGCCAACGCAGCCGGCACCTTCGAAGGCCGGAAGGTCGGCGTGCTGGTCGATGACGGTGTCGACGCCGGTTTGCTCGACGCGTTGGAAAGCGTCCTCGGCGCCGAACGGGCGAAATTCGAGCTGATCGCGCCCAAGGTCGGCGGGTTCACGACTGCGAAAGGCACGCTCGTCGCCGCGAACCAGAAGATCGGCGGTGGGCCCTCGGTGCTCTACGACGCCGTGGTGTTGCTGACCGGTGCGCCCAACGCTGTGAGTCTGGAAGACGACGCGGCCGCAGTGCAGTTCGTTGCCGACGCGTACACGCACCGCAAGTTCATCGGCTACGTCGACTCGGCGATGCCGTTGTTGGAGGCGGCGAGACTCGCTGATCGGCTCGATGATGGCGTTGTGGCACTCGACGGCGCCGATAGCGTCGCGGCCTTCGTCGAGCAGTGCCGCGAGCTGCGCTTCTGGGATCGCGAAGCGCTGGTACCGCAGTCCTGACGCCGAGGCAGCGCGATCAGGCGCGGGCGTTCCATGCCGGCGGGTCGCTCGCGGGGAACGACTCCAACCCCGCCTCGTCGACCTCGACGGCCGGCGGCTACGAGCGCGCGCACGTGACGCACGCACGCGCTGCCGGTTGCGCCGCGAGACGGCCCGCCGCGATTGCCTCGCCGCAGACCTCGCACGTGCCGTAGGTGCCGAGTCGCACGCGCTCGTCGGCGTCGTCGAGCTCGTCGAGCTGCGAGCGCGCGCGCTCGAGCAGCGCCGAGACCTGGGCGCGCTCGAAGCCGACCGTCGCGCCCTCTGGGTCGTGCTCGTCGTCGAGATTCGCAGTGTCGGACGCCTCCACGATCGCTTCGAACACCGCGCTCAGTTCCCCGATGCGCCGGACGGTGCGCTCGCGCGCCGCGCGCAGAAGCAGTGCCGGGTCAGCCATGTTCGCGATCACATCACATGTGGGTACGACCGGCCCATGACTTCACGCACGGCGGTCGACACCAAGGCCAGGCGGGTGCGCCGCCGGTTCCTCGAGTTCTTCCCCGAAGGCTTCCGCGACGAGGTGTACGTCGAGACCGAGCGTTGGCCGAAATGGAATGCGCACCGGGAATGGGTGGAAACGCTGGGGCCGGCTCCGTTGGAGGAATTGCTGCGAGCGGGCGAGTTCCGTGAGATCGCGGCGCGCGCGACGCGGCTCGAGGCTCGCACCTATCTCCTGTTCTCGTTCGAGAAGATGGCGCTGCGTGACGCCGTGAAGTCGCCGGCCGGCGCCCGCCAGTTCGTGACCGGCCTGCAGGCGTGGTTGTACGGCGGCGGTTCCGAGCGCGATCGCTTCGAGCAATGGATCGCGACGGTCGCAGGGCTGCCGCGGCATCAGACTCGCGTGCTCACGTGGCCGGTGGTCACGATCTTCGGATTCTTGGCCCGCCCGAAGGTGCACATGTACGTGAAGCCGACCGTGCTCCGCACGGCTGCCGAACGGTACGGATTCGATCTGCCGTACAGGTCGGCGCCATCGTGGAAGACGTATGGCGCGGTGCTCGACTTCGCGCGTACCGTTCGCCGCGACCTTGCTGATCTGCACCCGCGCGACATGATCGAC
>JBBQER010000036.1:0-35807 GCA_038320885.1 Acidimicrobiia bacterium | reverse complement strand
ACGCCGATCAGGAGCAGCACGACGACGACGGGCGCGAGGCGCCGCCAGCGGAGCATGAGCGCGTCGACCGCGAGGCCGAGCGCCGGGAGGACCATCGCAATCATCAGATAGAAATAACGACTCTGCTCCGCGAATTGCCCGAGGTCGGCGCGTCCGTATCCCGTGATGCACAGCAACGACAGGGCCCCGGCGAGCAGCCCGAGGGGTGCGGCCAACTGCGCCCGCCACCGGGTAGCCGGCTGCCCCCGCCACGCGAGCACGAGCCCCGCCACGAGGAGGATCGCCAGCAGCCAGCCGACGACGCCGTAGTGCCCCAGCGCGTGGAACGTCTTGGTGACGATCATGCGCACGAACCGGAACACGTCGCCCGCGCCCCCGTGCTTTCCCGTGTAGCCGTCGTGGCCGATGGCCGCGAACCACACGACGTAGATCGCCGCGAGCGGGACCGTGTGGAGCAGCGCCGGGCGCCATCCGCGCGAGATGAGCACGGCGACACCGACCGCGATGACCATCGCCACGCCGACTCCCGAGCACATCAGCGCGGCTAGGCCCGCGGTGAGACCGAGGTAGTCGCGGCGGCCCCAGGGACCCGCGGGGCCGGCGAGCAGGAGGTCCACGAGACCGAAGACCAGCGATCCGACCAGCGTGATCTGGAAGGGCAGGACGATGTCCTGGTAGCCGCTCCCGAAGAACACGAAGACTGCGGCGACCAGCGTCGCGGTCCAGGGCCGGACGCCGACGCGGCGCATGATGGTTCGCAACAGCAGTGCGGCGCCCAGATGCACGACGACGATGACGAATTGGTAGGGCCGGTAGCTGTTCAGCCCGAAGACAAACCACAGCGCGCGGTACATGAGTGCCGGCAGGGTGACCCAGTGCTCGTTGTGCGCCTCGAACAGATCGTGCACGTTGAAGGCGGTGCGGTTCGCGAGAAAGTCCCACTCGTCGAGGAAGAACCACATCGGCCTCGAGATGTACATATAGAAGACGAGTGCGACGACCTCGCCGAACAAGAAAACCGATAACGCCGTACCCGCCGTCGCTGAGTCGTCCCGCCCACCGTCGTCCGCCTCCGACATTCACGACGATCGTAACTGACCTGCATACAGTTCGGTCATGAAATGGATCGTGCACGGCGAGCGCGCTCTCTACGAGAGCGATTGGGTTCGACTGGTGCTCACCGACGTCGAGGTTCCCGATGGCGAGCGCTTCGAGCACCATGTCGTCAGGATGCCCAGAATGGCCGCGGGAACGATCGTGCACGATCCCGATCGAGGTGTGTTGCTGCTGTGGCGGCATCGGTTCATCACCGACTCCTGGGGCTGGGAGATCCCGGCCGGCGGAATCGAAGCCGACGAAACGCCGGAGGCGGCCGCGGTGCGGGAGACGGTCGAAGAGACCGGTTGGAAACCGTCGGGGCTCCGGCCGTTGCTCCGATACCACCCGACGAACGGCCTGTCTGATCAGACGTTTCACGTGTTCGCCGCCGGCGGTGCGACGCGCGTGGGCGAGCCGACCGACGCGGGTGAGGCCGAGCGCATCGAGTGGGTCCCGGTTCCGGAGCTACGACGGCTCGTGCAGCGTGGCGAGATGCTCGACGGACTGTCGGTGACGGGAATTTGCTACGCGCTCGCATTCGGCGAGCTCGACTGAAGAACGCTCGCTCAGTCGAGCTCGAACATCCGGGCGTCGACCTCGGTCATCGTCGAGATGTACGCATCGAGCTCGACCGAGTGGGCGTGCACGAGGCGCACGATCTGGGCGATCTTCTCGACGTGCTCGTCGCGCAGGTCCGGGTAGATCGGCAACGACAGGACGCGGCTCGAAACCGCGTCGGTGACGGGCAAGCACGCGTGGTCCAGGTGCGCGTACGCGCGCTGGCGGTGAACCGGGGGATCGAAGTACTTGCGCGTGTCGACCCCTTCGGCGAGCAGTGCGAGGGCGAGGCCGTCGCGGTCGATCCCGAACTTGTCCGCGTCGACCGTGATCGTCAGATCCTTGAAGGTGCTCGTGTCGCGTGACGAGAACGCTTGGAGCTCGATGCCCGGAACGCCGTCGAGGTAGCCGCGGTAGAGACTCGCCAGGAATCGCCGTCGCTCGAGTGACTCGTCGAGCAACTCGAGCGACTCGAGTGCCATCGCCGCGTGGAACTCCGACATGCGCGCGTTCAATCCGGCGAAGCGAGTGTCGTAGTCGCCGGGGTTGCCGTAGTCGCGGCCGATACGCAACGTCTCGGCGAGCGCCGAATCGTTGGTCGCGACGAGCCCGCCCTCACCCGCGACGAGCGGCTTGGTGGGCGTCAGGCTGAACACTTCGGCGATACCGAAGGAGCCGACCGGGATCTGATCGGCCGACGCGCCGAGCGCGTGCGCGGCGTCGAAGACCACGGGGATGCCGTACTCGCGGGCGATGTCCTCGACCCGCCGCGGGTCGCACGGGGCGCCGAACACATGGGTCGCCAGGATCGCGCTCGCACCCTCGAGCGACGCGGCCGCGTGCGCGGTGTCGATCTGGAACGAGTCGGGCAGGCAATCGACGAAGCGGGGCGTGAGGCCGTTCCACGCGATCGCGTGCGCGGATGCGGAGAACGTGAAGCTGGGTACGACCACCGGACCGGAGCCGGTGTCGGTCACGGCTTGGAGCACCAGCATGAGTCCCGACGTGCACGAGCTGAGGGCAACGACGTGCGAGACGCCGAGCCGCTCGGCGATGCGCCGTTCGAGATCGCCGACGAGCGGGCCGTTCGTGAGCATGCCGCGGTCGTACGACGGCTTGAGGCGCCGCACCACCCGTTCGAGCGGCGGGCGGGCCGGGCGCGCGAACGGGATACCGGGCGCGAACGCCGCGCCGCCGCCGAGCAACGCCGGAAGATGGGCGCGGCCGTTGCCGTTCGTCGCCGGCGCGGCAAAGTCGTCGCCCGTGAGGTCGATGTCGGCGAGGCGCACCGGCGTTCGCTCGAGATCTTCGCGCCGGGCCCGGCGACCGTTGCCGCGGATCGCGGGTGTCCGGAGCTCGGCGTCGAGGTGACACCGCACGCCGTGCTCGGCGAGCATCTGGTCGAGCAGGCCGACCACGACCTGGTCGGGTGCGTCGGTGCAGCTCCGGCGGAGCACGTCGATGAAGTAGAGCAACCGAGTCGGATCCGTCGGGACCTTCGGCGTGAGGCCCCGGATCGACGGGTGCCGCGTGGGCTCGACGATCTCGGCGTCGTCGTGCAACGACTCGTGTAGGCGCTCGCCGGGACGGGTGCCGACGATCTTGATCTGGATGTCCTCGTCGGGGCGGTGACCGGCGAGGCGGATCATCTGGCGGGCTAGCTCGATGATGCGCACCGGCTCGCCCATCTCGAGCACGAAGACCTTGCGCTTCTCGGCCATCGATCCGGCCTGCAACACGAGGCTCACGGCTTCGGGGATTGTCATGAAGTAACGCGTCATCTCGGGGTCGGTCACGGTGACCGGGCCACCCTCGACGATCTGGCGGAAGAACGTCGGGACGACGCTGCCGCGACTGCCGAGCACGTTGCCGAACCGCACGGCGGCGAACGGGAGTGCGTGCTCCTCGCCGACCGAGAGCACCGCGAGCTCCGCCGCGCGCTTGCTGGCGCCCATGATGCAACCGGGGTCGGCGGCCTTGTCGGTGGAGATGTGCACGAAGGTGCAACCGTGATCGGCCGCAACCTGCGCGAGCGTCCACGTGCCGAGCAGGTTGGTCTGCACCGCCTCGGCGGGGTGCGACTCGAGGATCGGCACGTGCTTGTGCGCGGCCGCGTGAAAGATCACATCGGGCTGGTGACGATCGAAGATGTCGCGCAGGCGACCCTCGTCGCGAATGTCGGCGAGGATCGGCTCCGCCTTGTCGAGGCTCGATACCGCCTCGAACAGGAGGCTGTCGTCACGGTCGAGGAGCAAGAGCCGCGCCGGGCGATAGCGCGACACCTGCCGCGCGATCTCGCTGCCGATCGAGCCCCCGGCTCCGGTGACGAGCACGTTCGCGCCTTCGAGATAGTCGGCGATGTCGCCGGGATCGACGGGTGCGTGCTCGCGGCCGAGGAGGTCAGTGAGGTCGAGGTCGCGCAGGCTGTTGAGCAGCGGCGCGCCGTCCGTGTCGGAGGAGCTCGCGAGGACCTTCACCTGCGCGTCGGTCTTGAGCGCGCGGGCCTCGATCGCGCCCAGGCGTTCACGCGACGCGTTGGGCAGCGCGATCAGGATGCGGTCGATCTTCTCGGCCCTGCACACGCGTTCGATGTCGGCGGTCGTGCCGAGGATGCGCAACGCACGAACCGATCGACCGACGAGCCCCGCGTCGTCGTCGACGAATCCCACGACGACCGAGTCGCTGAACGTGCGGCGTTCGAGCTCGAGCGCGAGTGCGACGCCCTGGTCGGTCGCGCCGACGATGAGCGTGCGCAAACGTGTGCTCCGGCCGTCACGCTGTCGCTCGAGCGCGAACAGCCGAGCTTGGAACCTGATGCCGCCGCAGCCGAGGAGAATGAGCAATGCGGCGACCGGTGGTGCGCTCAGCAAGGGGAGGGTCATGTGCCGTACGTCCGCATACCACGCGAGCTCGAAGGTCGAGACGAAGATGCCGGCCGAGACCGCGGCGACGACGCGAACGGCCTCCTCCACCGACGCGTAGCGCCAGACCGGTCCGTAGAGCCCGATCACCTGGTTGAAGAAGAGCTGCGTCGCGATCGGGATCAGGAGATACGGGATGGCACCACGTACGCCGAAGGGTGCCGTGCCCGCGAAACCCGCGAGATAGCCGAGGAGCCAGGCGGCGCCGATGACGCCGAAATCGAGGACGCGCAGGCTGGCCGTGCCGCGCCCACGCGCGATTCCATACACGGACCGCGCGAGTCGATGCGGATCCGAAGTCGCAATCGGGCCCTCGCTCCACGGCGCCGTCGGCAGTCGACCCACCCCTGTTTCCCCCCCCGCCCACCGCTTCCAGCCAGGCTTTGAGCCAGCTCCGTCCAGCCCGCCCACAAATCTTCTCGCGGTCTGCGGCGAGCGTCAACCAAAGGACCGCGTAGCGCGCGTGCCGCCCGATTTTCTGTGGGAGGATTGCGACAATCTAGTCTGTATGCCCCGATTTGGCAATGATGTGTCGCGTTGCGTGAATGATCATTTCGACTCGGTCGCGGGTCGGCTGAAACCGCTGATCACCGAGGCGCCGAATAGGCCAAACGGCCCACCGATTCGGCGCTCCGGGTCAGCGATCGCGCACCACCTCGGCGAGCCGCGCCGCATACATGCCCGCAGCCCGGGTCGACGAGAAGCGCACGGCCCGCCGCCGCGCCCGTTCACCGAGGCGAAAGCGCAAGTGCGGATCGCGCATGAGCTCCACGACGCGGCGGGCCAGCTCCTCGGGGTCGAGGCCGTCGGTCACGATGCCGGTCTCGCCGTCGTCGACGAGATCGCGCACACCGCCGACGGGAACCGTCACCACCGGACAGCCCGCCATCTGCGCTTCGATCAAGACGCCGGGGAGTCCTTCGGAGTCGCTCGTCAAGATGAAGACGTCGATCGCGGCGAGGATCTGCGGGATGTCGCTGCGGTCGCCGAGCACGTGCACGAAGGCGCCGAGCCCGCGCGCGACGACGTCGAGCTCGAATCGGTTTCGTAGCGGCCCGTCACCCGCCACGACGAGGTGCGCGCGCTCACCGAGCCCGTGCATCGCGACGACCACATCGAGCGCACGGTCGGGCCGCTTCTGCTTAATCAGGTGACCGACGAAGCCGATCAAACCCGCGTCGGGCGGCAGGTCGAGCTCGGCTCGGAGCGCCTTGGCCGCCGCCTCGCGATCTACCGCGACGAACGGTTCGGGATCGCGAAAGTTCGGGATCGCCCAGACGGGCCCCTTGAAGCCGAGTCGCCCGAGCTCGTTGCCGAGCTCGGGAGTGAGCGCGACCGCGGCGTCGATGCGGCGCACGACCGCGCGCCACCGGAGGTGTCGAACGGGACGCCACATGTGCGGTGGGAACCCGAGGATGCGCTGCCACACGATCATCGGTCGGTGCCGCCGGCGCGCGAGCACCGCGGCCTCGACCGCGCGGCCCCCGTGCGCGATGACCACGTCGGCGGGCTCGAGTGCGAGATGGCGGCGCAAGGCGCGGGCGCCGAGCCACAGCGCACGGAACCCGCCGTCGGAACGCCGCGTCAGCGGGGGCAGGTCGACGTCCTCGCTGCCGTCGAATCCGAGGCCGAGCGCGAGCACCTGATTGTCGTGGCCCAACGCGTTGAGCCCGCGCGCGAGCTCGACCGCGACGAGCTCCGCGCCGCGGCGCTGGCTCCGAGTGACGAGATGCAGGATTCGCAAGAAAGCAATCGTGGCACGCGGGCCGGCAACTACCGTTGCTCGACCATGGAATCCCGCGGCGCGATCCTCGTCCTGCCGACGGCGACGGCGGGTCAGCAGGGGCCGGTTGCCGCGTGGGTGAGCACCGCGGGTTGGGCGAGCGGGCTGCGGCGGATACTCGGCGACGTTTGGATCGTCACGCCCGAAGGGGTGATGGGACCCGACGAGCTGCGCCGGCGCGCATCGGACTCCTCCCTCGCGTCGGGAACCGGTTCGCAGTGGCAGCGCCGGGTCCCGGTTGTCGTGAAAACGGCGATCAAGGACGCGCGTGAGTGGCAACGAGCGCGCGCGTTCCGCATCGATCCCGCGGGCCCGTGGCGCGGTCGCGAGATCGTCTGTGTCTGGCAACGCCACGAGCTCTTCCAAACCGCGGGGCCGCAGCTGGCGCGTGCGCTCGGGGTGCCGTCGGTCGTGTTCGTGCCGGCGCCGCTCATGTGGCAGGCGCGGCAATGGGGAGTGCGACGGCCGGGCTGGAGCCGGTGGATCGAACGGGCGGGCGAGCACGCACCGCTTCGGCGAGCCGACGTCGTGGCGTGCGGCTCGGTGTCGGTCGCCGAGGAGGTGGCGCGGATGGGCGTGGCCGAGCGGCGCATCGTGATCACGTCGACCGGGAGCGATCCCGATCTGTTCCGCGCCGGCGCGGACCGGGACGCGACGCGTTCGCGGCTCGGTGTCGACGGGCGGTTCGTCGTCGGCTGGATCGGGAGCTTTCGCCGGTTCCACGCGCTCGACCAAGCCGTCGACGCCGTGGCGAAGCTCGACAACGCGACGCTCCTGCTCGTGGGCGATGGTCCCGAACGCCCGCGCATCCAGGCACTCGCGCGCGATCGCGGCGTCGCAGCGGTGTGCACCGGCACCGTCGCCCACGACGACATTCCCGCCCACCTCGCGGCGATGGACGTCGCGCTCGTGCTCGCGGGCGCGGATGCTCCTTTCCACTACTCGCCGCTGAAGCTCGCCGAATATCTCGCGGCAGGACTCGCGGTCGTCGCGCCGCGTGCGGGGGACCTGCCCGAGCAACTCCACCACGGAATCGACGCGCTCCTCGTGCCCCCCGGCGACCGCGACGAGCTGGCTGCGGTACTGCGCCGGCTCCAGCGCGATCCCGGCGAGCGGCTCCGGCTCGGAGCGGCCGCGAGATCGGCCGCCGCCGATCGTTGGTCCTGGGATCGTTCGGTCGAGCAGGTGCTGGAGGCGGCGCGCCAAGCAGGGAAGCGGGTCGGGGAAGGCCCGGCGGATCGTTAGGATTCAGGGCTCCATGGCGGTTACGCAGCCCTACCGACCAGCAACGGTCTACGAGTCGACCGCCACCGGCTTGCCGCCGCTGCGGCCGTACCTCGCCGAGCTCTGGGAGAGGCGGCGGTTCATCTGGCACCTCGCGCGCACCGATCTGAAGGGCGAGCACTACGACTCGGCGATCGGTCAGATCTGGGTGATCCTCGATCCGCTACTGATGGCCGCGGTCTACTTCCTGCTGCGGACGGTGGTGCGACCCGCCGGAACGGGGAGCCAGCGGGCCGCGATCATCGCCCACCTCGTGTGGGCGGTCTTCTTCTTCACGTACGTGAGCAACGCGATGCAGACCGGCGCGCGGTCGTTGCTGAGCGGCCGCAACCTGATCATGAACGCGTCGTTTCCGCGCGCGGTGCTTCCGCTCGTCTCCATCGTCAAGGCGGTGTTCGACTTCCTGCCGACGATGCTCGTGTACTTCGCGTTCCACGCGGTGTTGGGACAACCCTTCGGACTGTCGCTGCTCACACTCCCGGTCGTCATCGTGATCCTGACCTTGATGAACATCGGTCTGGCGATGCTGTTCGCACCGCTCATGGTGTTCTTCCGGGATACGAGCGGGTTCCTGCCGTACATCAACCGGATCTGGCTCTACATCACGCCGGCACTGTTCTTCATCAGCGAGATTCCGCCCAAGCTGCTGGCGTACCTGCGCTGGAATCCGCTGTTCCCCGCGTTTGCGGCGCTCGAGCAGATCTTCAACGCCAAGTTCCCTTCGAGCGGGTACCTGCTCGCCGCGCTGGCCTGGGCCGTTGGCTTCTTCGTGTTGGGTGCGATCGTGTTCCTCGCCCGCGAGCGTGACTTTGCTGTCCGACTCTGATCGTCCTCCGGCCGTACTGGTCGACGACCTCTGGATCAGCTTCCGCGCGACGCGCGAGAAGAACCAGACGCTGAAGGGCACGATCGCGGGCCTGCGTGACCGTGGGAAGCGCACGATGTTGATCGAGGCCCTGCGCGGCGTCAGCTTCCAAGTACCCGCGGGCTCCGTCTACGGCGTCATCGGCCGCAACGGTGCGGGCAAGTCGACGATGCTCCGCACGATCGCCGGCATCCTGCCGCCGACCTACGGGCGGGTCACGGTTTGGGGTGAGGTCACGCCCCTGCTGTCGCTCGGTGTCGGCTTCAACCGCGAGCTCACCGGCCGCGAGAACATCCTCCTCGGCGGGCTCACCCGGGGATTGCAGCTGGACGAGGTGTACGCCAACTTCGACGCCGTGGAGGAGTTTGCCGGTCTCGGCGACGCGATCGATTTCCCGATGCGCACGTACTCGTCGGGCATGTTCGGTCGCCTCGCGTTCTCGGTGGCCGCCCACCTCAAGCCCGAGATCCTCCTGATCGACGAGGCGCTGTCGGCCGGCGACGCCGCGTTCAAGATGAAGTCGATGCAGAAGATCCAAGACCTGTGCGAGAGCCAGCACTGCACGGTGTTGATCGTGTCGCACGGCCTCGAGGTCGTGAAGGCACTGGCCGAGCGCTGCGTGTGGCTCGACCGCGGCATCGTTCGCCTCGAGGGTCCGGCCGAAGAGGTGGTGTCGGCGTACATGGCCGACGAGAACATCGAGGCGACGAGCGCGTCCGCACTCGAAGACGTGTGACCCAGAGCAGTGTGAGTGGAGTGATTCGCCGGCTCGCCGGACGCAGCTACTTCGTCTCGAAGCAACACGCGCTCACCCGGATGCGGCGCCGCGAGCCGCCGATCGTCGTGTTCAGCATGGGCAAGACCGGCAGCACGGCGATCACACGCGCGGTCGCGGACGCGACCGGCGACCGCGTGTTCCAGATCTTCCGCTTGCAGGCCGAGCGGCTCGCCCAGGCCGAGCGCCGGTACCGCGTCAACAATCGAGCGGCGAAACGCCGCGGCCGCGATCCGGGCGCGCGTCCGTTCCCGGGGGCGCTGCATCTCTGGGAGTCGGAGTACCTCCTTCGCCACCCCCCGACGACCGCGGCGCCGTGGACCGTCATCACGACCGTCCGCGAGCCGATCGGCCAAGCGGTATCGGCGTTCTTTCACGGTCGCGGTTTGCGCGGCGCGCTCGATCAGAGCATCGACCGGCCAATCGAGGCGCTGACCGCGGCTCTCGTCGACGATGGTTGGATCCGCACGCCGCTGCGCTGGTTCGACCGCGAGTTCGCGCCCGCGCTCGGAATCGACGTGTTCGAGCATCGGTTCGACACCGAACGCGCGTACGGCTTCGTCGAGACGCCCGCGGTGCGGGTCATGCTCATCCGCCAGGAGAGCCTCGGCGCGGTGGCCGATGCGCTCGGCGAATTCCTCGGTCTGGGTCGCCCGATAGCGGTTCCCAAGCGCAACGAGGCGACCGACAAGAGCTACGCCGCGTCGTACCGGGACTTCCTCGCCGAGGTCCGGATCCCGGCGGCGGTGCGGGACGAGGCCTACGGGTCCCGTTACGCGCACCACTTCTATGCCGATAGTGAGTTGGTGCGGTTCCACGAGCGGTGGGGCGGCGCCGCGGCCGGGTGACCCGCCGCGAATGTGCAGATGAGATGCCTCGGGGCGGTCCGGCGTGCGCCTCGGCGCTGGTTACGATGGTCCGCCTGAGGGAGGGGTGCTGGAATGGACGATTCGGACAACGATTCCCCCGCGGGCGAAACGCCTGAGGGGCCGGCGCCCTCGGTTAGACCCCAGCAACCCATCGGGGGGATGGTGCGGGACCCGCGGGAGGTCAAGACCAACCCGTCGCTCACCCGCTTCCTCCGGGACCGGATGTCGGCGGCCCTGGTGTCCGGCCTCGTCTCCGTCGGCGTGCTCCGGCCGCGGACGGCCTCCGGCGGTCTCGGCCCCCGCCACTGGAAAGGTCTCTTCATTTTCCTCGCGACGATCCTCGTGATCATCGTCGCCTTCACGTCGATTCAGGTCGTGCAGCCCGGAAATGTCGCCGTGCCGGTCACACTCGGCCACTCCGGCAAGCCGCTGCAGCCGGGGATCAACTTCACCCTGCCGTTCACGACCACGTACTCGATGTCGACGCGCACCCAGAACTACACGATGTCCGCACTGAAGGGTGAGGGCGCGCAGAAGAACTCCGACGACTCCGTCGCCGTGCTCGGACGCGACGGTGGAAGCGCGAACGTCAACGCGACCGTGCTCTACCGGCTCGACCCGGCCAGGGCCACCGACGTGTACCGCGCGCTCGGACGCAACTACGCGACCCAGATCGTCCGCCCGTCGGCGCGCAACTGCATTCGCATCATCTTCACGCACTACGACGTGGTGACCGCCGCGACGTCGGCCTGGGACAAGGTCGAGAACGACGTGACCAAGTGCATGAAGGAGAAGCTCGTGCCGCGTGGCCTGCTCCTCCAGGACTTCCAGATGCGCGAGGTCACGCTGGCACCGTCGATCCGGGCGGCGGTGAACAACAAGGTGACCGCGCAGCAGAAGGAGCAGCAGCAGAAGTTCGATGTGGCGACCGCCTTGCAGCAGGCCGACATCCAGCGAATCCAGGCGCTCGGTACGGCCGACGCCCAGACGATCACGACGTGCGGCGGCGTCGCAACGAAGATCCTGCGGAACGGGAAGCAGGTGTCGACGGTGGTCCCGAACCCGCTCACCAACTGCAACGTGTCGCAGTTCACGAACGCGTACCTGCAGTTCACCTACATCCAGGCGCTGCAGCAGCTCGCGAACTCACCGAACAACACCACGCTCGTCCTGCCCTTCGACCAGAACCTCACGCCGTTGCTCAATCTCAATACGGGTGGGTCGGGGACGACCACGCTGACGACGCCGACCGCCGGCAAGTAGCGACTCATCCGAGAGTTCGGAGCCAGTCGACGGTGAGGCGGAGGCCGTCGTCGAGGCCGACGCGCGTCCGGAACTCGAAGTCGCGCGCGGCGGCGCTTGCGTCGGCGCGGCTGTGGCGCACGTCGCCGGCGCGCGGCTCCACGAACTCGGGATCCGGCACCACGCCGAGCACGTCGCCGAGGATCCGCAGCACATCGAGCAGGGTGGACGATGCCCCGCCCGCGATGTTGTAGGCCCGGCCGGCACACAGATCGGCGGGGGCGGCGGCGGCCGCGAGATTCGCGTCGACGACGTCGCTGATGTAGGTGAAGTCCCGGGATTGGAGCCCGTCGCCGTGAACGACCGGTCGCCGGCCGCGCAGGAGCGCGTCGACGAAGAGCGGGATCACCGCGGCGTAGGTCGCGTCGGGGCGCTGCCGGGCGCCGTAGACGTTGAAGTAGCGCAACGCCACGGTTTCGAGGCCGTAGAGCTCGCGGAAGATCCGGCAGTAGTGCTCGGCGGCGAGCTTCGACACTGCGTACGGAGACCGTGGCTCGAGGGGCTCGGACTCCGTGGTGGGGAGTGTCGCGGCACCGCCGTACACGCTGCTCGACGACGCGTGCACGACCCGGCCGACGCCGGCATCGAGCGCGGCCTTCAAGACGATGAGCGTGCCGTGGGTGTTGACCGTGTCGGTGATCAACGGGCGCTCGACCGAGCGCAGCACCGCCTTGTGGGCGGCCTGGTGAAACACCAGATCGCATCCCTGCATGGTGTCTCGCACGAGGTCGTGGTCGGCGACGGAACCGATGACGAGGCGCGCACCCGCGTTGACGTTCTCCCGAACGCCGGTATCGACGTCGTCGAGCACGGTGACGTCGTCCCGGCGGGCGACGAGCGCGTCGACGATGTGCGAGCCGATGAAGCCCGCACCGCCCGTGACCAGCACTCTCATCGGGCGCGGCTCATCGGGCGCGGCTCATCGGGCGCGGCTCATCGGGCGCGGCTCATCGGGCGCGGCTCATCGGGCGCGGCTCATCGGGCGCGGCTCATCGGGCGCGGCTCATCGGGCGGAAACGCTAGCGGCTCAGAGAACGTGCGCGAGCCGGCGATTCAGCGCGTCGAGCGTCGAACGCGCGGCGGCGTCGATGGGGCTCGCGCCCGCGGCCATTCCGTAATCGATCGGCGCGTCGGCGACGACACCGCCGAGTGCGACCGCGACCACGACCCGCTCGTCGTCGCCACTCTCGATCATGCGCGCCCACAGCGCCGTGGGCGCGAACGGTGCGCCGATCTCCCGCACCGCCGCGAGCGTCGCCTCGACCGCGCCGACGAGTCCGTCGGTCGAGACCGCGCGCCCGATGGTGCGCCGGCCGTCGAGGATCAGGTGCACCTCGAGCTCGTTGGTGTCGGGGAAGGCGAGCACGGCCAGCAGTCGCGGGCGCCGCGCGGTTTCGGCGTCGTCGGGCGGTTCGGTTTCGGGAGCCGGCGCCGGTTCGGGGGTGACGTCGGGTTCCGTGGTCACCGCGGTGTCGGCGGTCGGGACGTCGATGACGGGCGGCGGTGCCACTCCCGCGGCGGGAATGGTTCGCCACCGGACGATCTCGACGGCGGATCGCTCGTCGATGTGCCGCGCGACGATGCGCGACGCCTCGACCGGCACGGGATGTTCGGGCGAGTCGATGCGATCGCCGACGTGGAGCTGCACGAGGAGCACGTCGTCTCGTTGGTCGAATCCCGCGGCCTTGACGCCCGGCAGCTTGCGAAGCTCGAGCTCGAGATCGTCGAGCGAGTTCATCCGTGACCTCTCATCTCTTCCGGTGCCGGTCATGGGCGCGCCTGCCTGGCCTCGTACATCTGCTTCTTGGCTTCGTACAGCCGCTTGTCGGCGATGGCGACCAGCTCGTCGCGCTCGGTCGCGTCGCCGGGAATCTGCGCCCAGCCGTAGGAGAACGACGGACTCGGCCGGTCGAACCCGGTCGCGCTGCGGGCGCGTTCGAGCAGCGCTTCGACTGCTTCCGGGGGAGTGTTGGGAAGGATCAGTGCGAACTCGTCGCCCCCGATGCGCGCCCCGTCGTCGCCGATCCTCAGCACCTGGCGGAACCGCTCGCCGAGCTCCCGCAGCGCCGCATCGCCTGCGGGGTGACCTTCGGTGTCGTTGACCCGCTTGAGGCCGTCGAGGTCGAGGATCACCAGGGTGAACTGCCACCCGTACCGGTTGCCCCGGGCGATGGCCATGTCGAGCAGCCGATCGAAGCTGCGCCGGTCGTAGAGACCGGTGAGCGGATCGTGCCAGGCGTCGTAGCGGACCACGTCGAGTCGGAGCGCGAGAACACAGAGGGACAGCATGAGCGAACGATCGAAGTCGTCCTGCTCCAGCGCGGGCTGGGTATAGAGGCCCGGAGGGGCGACGAGCAGCTCGTCGTCGGCGATCCCGAGTGGCCGGCGCCCCGCGCAGAAGATCTGGCGCCCGATCTGGCGTTCCTCGAGCACCACCGCCGCGTCCTCGAGATCGAACTGGGCCACGAGGGCGTCGAGCGAGCGGTAGATGAGCGCGATGCCGGAGTCGGTGGTGGCGATCGTGGCGAGGATCTCGTCGGTCGGCCCGTTCATCGTCAGCGCCCCACCTGCACGTGCTGAATCGGTGTCGTATCGTTCGCCCGGGTGGCCGGGTCGCACATTGGTTGCGCCCGGGAACAGTGCCGCCAGTCCTCGCCCATAGCCAGGCTGATGCGGCACTGATACCCCTCCCTGGTGCAATGCCGCAGGCGTGACGTCACCGGCGTGATGCCGGCGAACGAGGCGCCCACCGCTCCTAATTCGACCCTTTGCCCGGTTGGAAGGATAGCTGTGTTCGCGCCGAACGTGAAACGTCCACCGCGCTTTTGCAGGCCTGAAGTAGGATTTTCGACTCCCCATGATCCGCGACGATCTTGCCCACGCCGTTCGTCGAGTGCTCGCGGAGTTCGGGCTGCCGGAACCTCCGAGCGGGGTCGTTCTCGGACCGCCTCGTCAGCGCGATCGAGGCGACTGGGCCACTCCGGTGGCGCTGGCGCTCCAAAAAGTCGTCGGCGGCAACCCGCTCGAGCTCGCCGAGCGCATCGCGGGCGCGCTGGAAGCAGCAAACGTGCCGCATCTCGCTCGCGCGGAGGCCGCGAAGCCGGGCTTCGTCAACCTCTACCTCGCGCCGTCCTGGCTCCACGACGTCTTGCGAACGGTTGTCGCCGACGGCGAGCGCTACGGGACCAGCAGCACGCTGGCGGGCGCGCTCGTGAACCTCGAGTTCGTGTCGGCCAACCCCACGGGACCGCTGCACGCCGGCGGTGGTCGCTGGGTCGCAGTCGGCGACGCGATCGCGAACCTGCTCGCGTCGCAGGGCGCCAAGGTGCACCGCGAGTACTACCTCAACGACACCGGCAACCAGATCGCGACGTTCCGCGACTCGCTCTACGCGCGCTACCGGGGCGAAACACCGCCCGACGACGGTTACCAGGGCGGGTACCTGATCGACCTTGCGAACGAGCTCCGCGCCGAAGTCGGTGACGACGTTTCACCCGACGACGCGTGCGAGTGGGGGATGCGCCGCGTCGTCGAGGGCATCCGTAACGACCTGGCGCGGATCGGCGTGCATTTCGACACGTGGTTCTCGGAACGGACCCTGCACGAACGCGACGAAGTCGCCGACGTGGTGCGCGAGCTCGATGAACGCGGTCTCCTCTTCGATGCCGACGGCATGCGGTGGTTCCGGTCGACCGACTTCGGCGACTCGCGAGACCGTGTGCTCGTGCGCGCCGACGGCTCGACCACCTACTTGTGCAACGACCTCGCGTACCACCGCGACAAGTTCGCCCGCGGGTCCAATCATCTGATCGACATGTGGGGCGCCGACCATCACGGCCAGGTCAAGTCGTTGCAGGCCGGCATGCAGGCTCTCGGCTTCGGACCGCCGCCCGAGCCCGAGGTGCTCCTGGGCCAGATGGTGAAGCTCGTGCGCGACGGCGAGCAGATACGCCTGTCGAAACGCGCGGGCAACATCGTCACGCTCGCCGACATCCTCGACGAGGTCGATCCCGACGTCGCCCGGATGACGTTCCTGCTCCAGGGAATCGACTCGACGCAGACGTTCGACCTGAACGTCGTGACGTCGCAGTCGATGGAGAACCCGGTGTACTACGTGCAGTACGCGCACGCACGGGTCTCCTCGATCGCGCGCCGCGCGACCGAGGCCGGCATCGAGCGCCGGGCGATCGACGCGGTCGATCTCTCGAAGCTCCGCCACGATCGGGAAGACGAGTTGCTGCGCGCGCTGGCGCTGTACCCCGACGTGGTGGCCGACGCGACCGAGACGCGCGCGCCGCAGAAGGTCAGCACGTGGGTCCGCGACTTCGCCCGCGCCTTCCACGGCTTCTACCGCGACTGCCGCGTGATCACCGACGATCCGGAGCTGACCCAGGCCCGGTTGTGGGTGACCGAGGCGTGCCGGATCGGCCTCGCCAACGCGCTGGGCCTGCTCGGGGTCGGTGCCCCGGAGGAGATGTCACGTCTCGACGCCGACTATCCCGACGCAGACGACGACGCTGCCGAAAACTGAATCATGAGTGACGCGCCGGTAGATCTGACGTTGCTGCCGGCGTCGGCTCGGGTCGGGGCCGACGGCAGTCTCTCCATAGGCGGGATCGATCTCGTCGGGCTCGCGGGCGAGTTCGGCACACCGTTGTACGTGTACGACGAGGGTGAGCTGCGGGCGCGCTGCCAGGAGTACCAACGGGGATTCCGCGGCCGCGTCGCGTACGCGAGCAAGGCGTTTCTCTGCACCGCGATGGCGCGCCTGGTCGAGGAGGAAGGACTCGACCTCGACGTCGCCACCGGCGGCGAGCTCCACGTTGCGCTCCACGCGGGATTCCCGCCGGAGCGCAACGTGTTCCACGGCAACAACAAGTCATCGGACGAGCTGCGAACCGCGCTCACCGCCGGCGTCGGACGCATCGTCGTCGACTCGTTCGACGAGCTCCAAAGACTCGAGCGCCTCGCGGGAGACGGCCTACTGGCGACCGTGCTCGTGCGGGTGACACCCGGCGTCGAGGCGCACACGCACGAGTACATCGAAACCGGCACCGAAGACTCCAAGTTCGGCTTCGGCCTGCAGAACGGCGACGCGATGCGCGCGGTGCGACGCGTGGTCGAGGGTGGCCGGCTGCGCTTCGCGGGATTGCACTGCCACATCGGGTCCCAGGTCTTTCGACTGGACTCCTTCGCCGCGGCTGCCGATCACATGGTCGGTCTGGTGCGCGCGATCGAGACGGACTGCGGTGTCACCGTCGACGAGTTGAATCTGGGCGGCGGGCTCGGCGTGCGCTATGTGTCGAGCGACGAGGGCCCGACGATCGCGCAACATGTCGGCTCCGTGCAGGGTGTCGTCGCCAAGGCGTTCGCCGCGCACGGCGTGAGCTCGCGCCCGACCCTCATGCTCGAACCGGGCCGTTCGATCGCGGGGCCCGCGGGACTCACCCTGTACACGGTCGGGACCGTCAAGACGATTCCGGAGCTGCGTACGTACGTCGCAGTCGACGGCGGCATGAGCGACAACCTTCGTCCGGTCACCTATGGCGCGCGTTACGAGTCCTTCCTTCCCGCGCGCGCGGCCGCCAGTCGCTCGCTCGTCGCGACGATCGCCGGCAAGCATTGCGAGCAGGGCGATCTGCTGGTGCGGGACGCGCGGCTCCCGCCGGATGTCGCGGTGGGTGACATTCTCGCGACGCCGGTCACGGGCGCCTACGCGCACTCCATGGCATCGAACTACAACAAGGTCCTGCGCCCGGCGGTGGTGTTCGTGCACGACGGCCGGGCCAGCCTGGTCGTGCGCCGGGAAGAGCCCGACGACCTGGTGCGGCTCGACACACCGTGATCCCGACCTGATCGTCGGCTCCCCGATCACCTCTTGACGTCACCGCCTCGGAACGGGTCCTCGGGTCGCTCGCTCATCCGCGAGAATGGTCGGATGCAGCGGAGTGACGATTCGAGCGAGACCTCGGGCCTGGTGCGGGTCGGCATCCTCGGGTGCGGCAACGTCGGCGCTGCGCTCGTCGGCCTGCTCCGCACCAACGCCGACCTGATCACCCGCCGTTCGGGTGTGCGGCTCGAGATCACGCACGTCGCCGTTCAGAACCTCACGAAGGAACGCGACGTCGAGCTCGCGGCGGGCGTGCTCACCAACGACGCGGGCAGCGTCGTGTCCGCGCCCGACGTCGACGTGATCGTCGAGGTGATCGGTGGTGTGGAGCCCGCGCGTTCGTTGATCCTGACCGCACTCAAAGCGGGCAAGCCGGTGGTGACCGCGAACAAGGAGCTGCTCGCGAACGTCGGTGAGGAGCTGTTCGAGGTCGCGGCCGCGTCGGGTGTCGACCTCTTGTTCGAAGCTTCGGTCGCGGGCGGCATCCCGTTGATCCGCCCGTTGCGAGAGTCGTTGGCCGGCGAGCGCATACGGCGCGTGACCGGCATCGTGAACGGCACGACGAACTTCGTGCTCACCCGCATGACCGAGCAACAATGCTCGTTCGCGGAAGCGGTCGCCGAAGCGCAGGAGCTCGGTTATGCCGAACGGGATCCGACCGCCGACATCGACGGCTTCGACGCCGCGGCCAAGGCCGCGATCATCGCTTCGATCGCGTTCGGTGCCCGCGTCGTCGCCGGCGACGTGTCGCGCGAGGGCATTACGCAAATCACCGCCGAAGATATCGCCGCGGCCGACGAGCTCGGCTACGTCGTGAAGCTGTTGGCAGTGTGTGAGGAGCACGACGGCACGGTGAGTGTGCGCGTGCACCCCGCGATGGTTCCCTCGGCACACCCGCTCGCGTCGGTGCGCGGCTCGTTCAACGCGGTGTTCATCGAGGGGGAGGCCGTCGGCCAGCTGATGCTGCTCGGACGAGGGGCCGGAGGCGGGCCCACGGCGAGCGCGGTGCTCGGGGATCTCATCGACGCGGCCAAGAACCTGCACTCGGGCGCGCGCGGCGCGACGATCGGAACACTCGAGCGCCGGCCGATCAGGCACATCGACGAAACGTTCTCGCAGTTCTACATCTCACTCGACGCTGCTGATCAGCCCGGTGTGCTCGCAACCATCGCCGGCGTGTTCGGCCGGCACGACGTCTCGATCCAATCGATGCAACAGGACGGTCAGGGCGACGACGCGCGTTTGATCTTCGTCACTCACCTCGCGCTCGAGTCGGCGCTCTCGGCCACGATTCGTGAGGTCCGCGAGCTCCCCGCGGTCAAGCGCGTCGGCTCCATCCTGCGCGTCGTCGGCGGCGAGGAATGAGCGAGCGTCGGGAGGCGGGTATCTATCCCCACGAGAAGCAGAGCTTCTCGTCGGGGACCCCGAAGGATGCGCCGAGCAGCGAGCGGGGCCCGAGCGGCCCGCCGAGAGCGGAAATCATGAGTGAACACACGGTGCCGGGGCACTGGCGGGGGTTGATCAACGCGTATCGCGACCGGTTGCCGGTCACGGATCGCACGCCGGTCGTAACCCTCAACGAAGGCAACACGCCGCTGCTCGAAGCGCCCAAGCTCTCGGAGCGGGTCGGCGCGCGGGTGTTCCTGAAGATCGAGGGCGCGAATCCCACCGGTTCGTTCAAGGATCGTGGCATGACCGTCGCGATCTCGAAGGCGGCGGAAGAGGGTGCGAAGGTCGTCGTGTGCGCGTCGACCGGGAACACGTCCGCGTCGGCCGCGGCCTACGCCGCGCGCGCAGGAATGATCGCCGCCGTCATCATCCCCGACGGCCACGTCGCGCTCGGCAAGCTCGCGCAGGCACTCATTCACGGCGCCAAGGTCGTGGCGGTGCGCGGCAGCTTCGACGATGCGCTCAACGTTGTGCGCCAGCTGGGAGAACGCGGGGGAGTGACGATCGTCAACTCGATCAACCCGTTCCGCATCGAGGGGCAGAAGACCGCGGCGTTCGAGATCTGCGATGCGCTGGGCGAGGCGCCCGACGTGCACTGCATACCGGTCGGCAATGCGGGCAACATCACTGCGTATTGGAAGGGCTACGGCGAGTACGCCGACGACGGCCTCACCACGAAGCGACCGCGCATGTTGGGATGGCAGGCAGCAGGATCCGCGCCGCTCGTGATCGGCGAGGTGGTGCCCCATCCCGAGACGATCGCCACGGCGATCCGTATCGGGAACCCCGCGAGCTGGGACGCCGCGATCGAGGCGCGAGACGCGTCGGGCGGCGCGATCGGCGCAGTGACCGACGCCCAGATCCTCGACGCCTACCGACTGCTCGCGTCGCTCGAAGGCGTGTTCGTCGAGCCCGCCTCGGCGGCGTCGGTCGCCGGGCTCCTGCTGGGCGCGACCCAGGGGCTCCTCGATCGTGATGAGATCGTGGTCTGCACGGTGACGGGTCACGGGCTGAAGGATCCCAACCGGGCGATCGCCGAGATCGAGCCGCACCCTGCGGTGGACGCCGACGTGGAGCAAGTCCTCGAACAACTTGGCCTTTGAGCCGAAAGAGAGACATGACCGGAATCCGCCGCAAACGCACGCTCGTCGCTGTGGTGATCGGCACCGTCCTCGCGGTCGGAATCGGCGCAACCGCCTTCGTTGTCACGCGTGACGACCACGCCGAGGCGCGCACGGTTGCGCCGGCGACGACCACTACGAAGTCGACCACCACGACGACCGTCAAGCGGACGACGACGACGCTCCCGCCGCTCCCGCAACCCGATCCCGCTCCGATTGACGCCTACGCCAACGTGCCGATCGTCCAGATCGGCGCGATGTCGATCCCGAAGATCAACCTCGTCACCCCGATCTTCGAAGGCGTGTGGCTGACCGTCGTCGATCACGGTCCGGGTCACTGGCCCAACTCGGCGATGCCCGGCCGGCGCGGCAACTCGGTGTTCGCCGGTCACCGCGTCACGCACTCGCACCCGTTCCTGGACCTGGATCTGCTCGCGCCCGGCGACAAGGTGATCTTCGACATGCCCTACGGCAAGTTCACCTACGCGATCACCTCGATCTCGATCGTGCAGCCCGAGAACTTCGGCATCGTCTGGCCCTCCAAGACGCCGACCATCACGTTGTTCGCGTGTCACCCCAAGCACAGCGCCGCGCAACGGATCGTCGCGAAGGGCAAGCTCGTGAGCTCCAAGTTGAAGCCCGGCGGGAAGCCGGTTCCGCTACCGAAATTCCCCGGGGTCACTTCGTGACGCGACCCATTGCCCTCGTCACGGGCGCGTCGTCCGGCATCGGCGAGAGCATCGCCCGGCTCCTCGCCGAGCGCGGTCACGACCTCGTGGTCGTCGCGCGCGATGTCGGCCGCCTCGAAGCGCTCGCCAAGGAGCTGGAGGCCAAGTTCGGCGCGGCGGCGCAAGTGCTCCGCGCCGATCTCACCGACGCCGACCAGCTCGCGATCGTCGAGGCGCGCTGCCACGACCGGAGCGCGCCGATCGACGTGCTCGTGAACAACGCCGGCTTCGGCACGTTCGGTCCGCTGCACACACTCGACCTCGACACCGAGACACGCGAGATCCAGCTCAACGTCGTCGCGTTGGTCCGGCTCACGCATGCCGCGGCCACCGAGATGTTCGAGCGCGGCGAGGGCGGCATCCTGAACGTGTCGTCGCTCGCGGGCTTCCAACCCGGACCGTCCAACGCGACGTATAGCGCGACGAAGGCGTTCATCACTTCGTTCACCGAGGCGGTGCACGAGGAGCTGAAGGGGAGCGGCGTCAACGTGACGGTGTTGTGCCCGGGCTTCACGCGCACCGGTTTCCAAGCGGTCGCCAACGCGCCGGCCGAAGCCGTGCCCGGTTTCATGTGGCAGGAAGCCGACGCCGTCGCCCGAGAAGGGCTCGACGCGTTGGCGAAGAACAGAGCCGTCGCGATCCCCGGCAACCTCAACAAGGTGCTCGGCAGCTTCTCGGCCGCCACGCCCCACGCGATCACGCGGCGTCTCAGCGCGGCCGTGCTCAAGCGGTCGGGCCCTCAGCCTCCGGCGAGCTCGTAGATCGTCCCTCCGCGTGAGGCGAGGTAGACCTCGCCCGCGCCGTCCTCGCCGAACGTCGTGAGCCCGTCAACCGTGATGCCGAGGTCGCGTCCCGCGACCGCGCGCCCGTTGCGCTGCACCACGCCTTCGATGTTCGAACGGCAGTTGTCCCCGTAGAGATACGCGCCGCGGAGTCTCGGGATCGACCGGCCGCGGTACACGTAGCCACCGACGATCGCGCACCAACCGTCGCTGTGCGTCGTCTCGACGATGGGATCGCGCGCGCCCGCGGGGCGGGCGCCGCCGTACTCGTGGTTGCCCTCGCGCAGGTTCCCGCCCCAGTTGATCCCCTCCTGACCCCGGGGTGCGTAGTCGATCTCCTCGTACTCGCCCTGGCCGACGTCGCCGATCCAGAGATCACCGTTCGCACGGTCGAAGGAGAAGCGCCAGGGGTTGCGCAGACCGAACATCCAGCTCTCTGCGAACGCGCCGGACGTTCCGACGAACGGGTTGTCGGCCGGAATGGTGTACGACGCGTTGCCCGAAGGCTTCGGGTCGATGCGCAGGATCTTGCCGAGTGGCGATCCGAGGTTCTGCGCGTGGTGCTGCGGATCGCCGGCGCTCCCGCCGTCGCCGAGCCCGACGTAGAGCTCGCCGTCGGGGCCGAACACGACTTCGCCGCCGTTGTGGTTCGGGTAGGGCTGGTCGACGAACAGCGCCCGCCGGCGCGTGCTCGCGTCGGCGACGGGCCCCTTCATCGTGTACTCGTCGACGTTGGTGTCGCCGTTGGCGTCGGTGTAGTCGACGTAGAGGCGCGTGCCGTCGGGCGAGAACGCGGCGCCGAGGAAGCCCTGCTCGTTGCCGTTGCTCAGGTTGGAGCTCAGATCGAGCGCGGTTTCCGACGCGCGGCCGTCGACGACGCGCCGGAGTGCACCTCCCTGCTCCGCGACGTACATCGTCCCCGCGGAACCGGGCGCACCCTTGCGGAACGCGATCGCAACCGGGCTCGACAGTCCCGAGACGACGGGAACGAGGCGGAGGCGAACCGTCGCGAGGTTCGCCGCGGGGTTCGCCGGCGGTCGGCTGCTCGAGGTCGCCCCCGGCTTCTTGGTGGTCGTGGTCGTCGACGGTGCGGCGGAGGACGGCGCGGTCGACGGCGCCGCGTGCGGTGCGCTGCTGCTGCTGCACGCGACGAGCACAAGCGACCACCCGAACATGGCGAGGAGAAGCTTCCGCATCGAAGCGAGGGTATGGGCCGGGGCCGCATACGCTGCGTCGCCATGAAGTTTCTCGTGTTCGTGCCCGACGGCTGTGCCGATGTGGCGCTCGACGAGCTCGACGGCCGCACGCCGCTCGAGGCCGCGCGCATGCCGCGCTTGGCCGAGCTCGCCCGCCGCGGTGACGTCGGTCGAGCCGAGGTGATCCCGCTCGGGCTCCCACCGGGGAGCGACGTCGGCAACATGGCGATTCTCGGGTTCGACCCGGCCCGTTTTCACACCGGGCGGGCGCCGATCGAGGCCGCGGCGATGGGCATCGAGCTGGGTCCCGACGAAGTTGCGTACCGCTGCAACCTCGTGAACGTCTCCGATGACGACCCGCCGGTGATGGTCGACTTTGCCGCGGGTCATCTCACGAGCGCGCAGAGCCACCCGATCGTCGCCGCGCTGGAAGCCGAGCTCGGCGGCGGACGTGATGGTGTGCGCTTTCACCCGGGGGTCGAGTACCGCCACCTGGTCGTCGTCCCGAGCGATTGGGCCGACGCGAGCTGCACCCCGCCGCACGACATCACGGGTATGCCGGTTGCGCTGCCGACCGGCACCGCGGCGCCGAAGCTGCAGGCGCTCATGGACGCGTCGCGCGCGGTTGTGCGCGCGGCGGCGGGCGACGTCGGCGCGGCGGCCACGCAGATCTGGTTGTGGGGCCAGGGTGTGAAGCCCGCGCTCCCGCAATTCGACGCGACCTACGGCGTCGCGGGGCGGATGTCGTCGGCCGTCGATCTCGTGCAAGGTCTCGGAGTGCTCACGGGCATCGAGGTGGTCGACGTTCCCGGCGCGACCGCCGGCTTCGACAACGACTACGCGGCGCAGGCGCGCGCGTGCCTCCGTTCGCTCGAGGATCGCGATCTGTTCGTGCTGCACGTGGAGGCAACCGACGAGGCCGGCCACCAGGGACTGGCGCACGTGAAGGTCGACGCGCTCGAACGGTGGGACGCCGACGTGATCGGTCCGATCGTCGACGCGCTCGCGGCCGGTACCGAGCCGTTCCGCATCCTGCTGCTTCCCGATCACGCGACGCCGTGCACGATCAAGACGCACACCGCCGAATCGGTGCCGTACCTGTTGTTCGACTCGACACGCGACGCGTCGGGTGGTGTGTACACGGAACCCGCGACTGCTTCGAGCACGCCGGTGCCCGCGCACGAGCTGATGGGTCGGCTCCTCGCTCCGGTCTGATCTCGGATCGTCCGGCGCCGGCTCGGGAATCCGCCCTCGGGAATCCGCCCCTTCGAAAGTCGCCCCTCAGAAATTCGCCCCTCAGAAATTCGCGCGGCGCGCCGAGTGTTCATACGACGGAACTCCCAGGCTCGTGCACCGAGCGCCCCGTCCGGTGTAAGGTGATTTCGATCCTTCGAGACCCTGGCCCGGCGCACTCGCCCGGCAGGGGCCGGATTCCTCGCAGTTTTTGGTTCGTTCCGTATGTCTGTACGCAGGCATCGGATCGGCGAAAGCTGGTGCGGACCTCCGAAGGACCGTTGCCGATCGTGTCCGTAGCAGGACACGAGCTCACGGCGCGACGCCTTGACCTCTGTTGACTCACCGGAGCACACAACATGACCGATACGTTCGATCGGACCCAGCTCGACGGGAAAGACCGCGAGCAGCTCTCCGAGATCGCGTCGGCCCTGGGCGTGAAGGCGATCAGCCGCATGCGCAAGGCCGATCTCGTGGAGGCGATCGTGTCCGCGACCTCGGGCGCGAACGGGTCGAGCAGTCCGTCGGAGTCCCGCCCGCGCAAGATCCGCTCGACCGAGTCGGCGGGTGACGACCTCGCGTCGCTCGCGGCCGAGGAAGACTCGCTCGCGACCGGCAGCGAACCGGTCGACGAGATGGCGCTGATCCGGCCCCGACGGTCGGCGACCTCCGACAACGGCAACACGCAAGCTCCGGCGCCGACGACGTCCGAGACCACAACCCCCGAGAGCACGACCGCGCACGAGGATCAATCATCGGATAGCGGTGGCGGGCCGACCCACGACCAGGGCTCCCAGCACGAGCACGGCTCGCAGTCTCAGCAGGCCCGGGGTGACGACGACGGCCAGGGCAATCGCCGCCGCCGCCGGCGCAGGGGGCGCGAGCGTGACCGTCCCGGCGGCGAACGTCAGGGTGGCGAACGCCAAGGTGGCGGCGAGCCGCGCGAGACCCGGGAAGAGTTCAGCGGTGACCTGATCTCCCTCGAGGGTCTGCTCGACCTGCGCGACGAGGGCTACGGCTTCCTGCGTACCAGCGGCTACCTCGCCGGGCGCAACGACGCGTACGTGTCGGCCTCGCAGGTCCGGCGGTTCGGATTGCGCAAGGGCGACTACGTGACGGGCGCGACCCGGCCGCCCGCGAGCAGCGAGAAGTACCCCGCACTGGTGCGAGTCGACCAGATAAACGGGATGACGACCGAAGAGGCGCGCAGCCGGGTGCGGTTCGAAGACCTCACCCCGCTCTTCCCCGACTCGAAGCTCCGCCTCGAGCTCGACGACGACCCGTCCGAGATCACCGGCCGGATCATCGACCTCATCTCGCCGATCGGAAAAGGTCAGCGCGGGCTGATCGTCTCACCGCCCAAGGCCGGCAAGACCACGATCATCAAGCAGATCGTCTACTCGATCGAGCGCAACAACCCCGAAGTGCACGTGATGGTGCTCCTCGTCGACGAGCGTCCGGCAGAGGTCACCGACATGCGGCGCCACGTCCAGAAGGCGGAGGTGGTTGCATCGACCTTCGACCGGCCTTCCGACGAGCACTGCCACGTCGCCGAGCTCGCGATCGAGCGGGCCCGGCGTCTGGTGGAGATGGGTACCGTCGTGGTGATCGTCCTCGACGGCATCACCCGCCTCGCCCGGGCCTACAACCTTGCCGCGCCGGCGTCGGGGCGGATCATGTCGGGCGGTGTCGACTCCTCGGCGCTGTACCCGCCGAAGAAGTTCTTCGGTTCGGCCCGCAACATCGAAGAGGGCGGGTCGCTCACCATCCTCGCCACCGCGCTGATCGACACGGGCTCGAAGATGGACGAGGTGATCTTCGAGGAGTTCAAGGGCACCGGAAACATGGAGCTGCGTCTCGACCGGCGGGTCGCCGACCGCAGGATCTATCCCGCGATCGACGTCGAGCAGTCGAGCACCCGTCACGAAGAGTTGCTCTTCGACCGCAAGGACCTGCAACAGGCCTGGAAGCTGCGACGCGTGCTCAACGCCCTCGACGGCGGCGCCGGCCTCGAGCTCCTCATCGACAAGCTGCGCAGCACCAAGACCAACGCCGAATTCCTCAACCAGATCGCCAAAGCCCCCGCGGGAATGGCGTAACCCTCCGCCTCGGGAATCATTGCTCGCCGCCCGTCGTTTCCATTCTTTCCGGCCGTTACACTGGAGTTCGTATGCAGACCCAGATCCATCCCGATTACGTCGAGTGCAAGGTCCACTGCTCGTGCGGGAACGAGTTCACGACCCGATCGACCGCGTCGTCACTGCGAGTCGAGCTGTGCTCGGAGTGTCACCCCTTCTACACGGGCAAGCAGAAGCTGGTCGACACCGGTGGTCGCGTCGAGCGCTTCGAGCGCCGCGCCGCCAAGGCGAAGAAGCTGGCCAAGCCGGCCGCGACCAAGTCCTCGTAGGCAGCCCGCGTCATGGCCGAACCCCGTTACGTAGGCGGCCAGGCAGTCGTCGAAGGCGTGATGATGCGCGGCGAGTCCACGTGGGCCGTCGCAGTGCGCAAGCCCGACGGCGAGATCGTCCTCGACGTGCACCCCGTGCCGGGCTGGTCGGAGAAGTACCGCAACATTCCGATCCTGCGCGGCGTCACCGGCCTGGGTGAGTCGCTCGGCCTCGGCTACCGGGCGCTCTCCTACTCGGCCAACCTGCAGATCCCCGAAGAAGACCGCGTCTCGAGCCGCGTGATGAGCTGGACGATGGCGATCGCCGCGGTGTTCTTCAGCGCGATCTTCATCATGATCCCCGCCTTCGCGGGCAAGGGCCTGTCACATCTGTTCCGCGGCTCGTTCCCGGTGATGGAAGGCATCGTGCGGCTGGGGTTGTTCATCGGTTACCTGTTGCTGGTCGGCCAGTTGAAGGACATCCGGCGCGTGTTCCAGTACCACGGCGCCGAGCACAAGACGATCGCCGCCTACGAGAACGACGTCGAGCTCACTCCCGAGACCGCGCAGCAGTTCTCGACCGCGCACGTGCGCTGCGGAACCAACTTTTTGCTGATTGTCATGGTGGTTGCCGTGTTCGTGTACGCGATTGTCCCGCGCCCGAATCTCTGGTTCGTCATCGGCTCCCGCCTGGTACTGGTCCCGGTGATTGCGGGGTTGAGCTACGAGGTGATCCGTCTCGCGGCCAAGAACATGAACCGGGGCTGGGTGCGCGCGCTCATGCGACCCGGGCTCCTGTTGCAACGGCTCACGACGCGTGAGCCCGACCTCGATCAGCTCGAGGTCGCGATCGCATCACTGCGAGCGGTGTTCACGGCCGAGCAGCAGGTCGAGGTCGACTCCCGCGCCGGTCGGCGAGTGCCTGCGGTCGCACCCGCGGTCTAAGTTCTCGTCCCGGTGGCCGAGAACCCGTTCTTCTGGACCGAGCGCGAGCTGCTCGCCGATCACGACATCGTCGAACCTCTCATGGCCTGCGGTGTTCGTTGCCACGGCGGTTTCGCGGCCGATGGTGCCTACGTCTCGCCGCGTACCAAGAACCGGGTTCCCGCGATCGCCCAGTGGCAGTCCTCGCACCGGGAGGACTTCGAAACCGAGATCCTCGACGCGCCGATCGAGCTCTGGCCTGAGGTGTTCCCGAGCGTCGCTCAGACGAAGTTCCTGCTGCGCGAGGGCGTTGCCGAGCCCACGATCGCCGCGCTGACGCGGATCGGCACGGTCGAGGGCTTCGGCTCGATGATCCGCGCCGTGCACGTGGATCGTCTCCAGTCGCACTTCGTGGAGTCGATCGAAGGGACCGCGATCGACCACCTCCAACGCGGGCTCTTCGAAGCGCACGCGCGTGACGAAGCGGGCTGGGACGACGAAGGCGGCCACAAGCAGATGTGGTTCGCGGCGCGTGACATCGCGTTCGAAGCGCCCGTCACCGCGGACATGACGGAGACGATGCTCGTGCGCATGGGCATTGCCGCGCCCGACGGCAAGCCGGCGACTCCTGCCGAGGCGCACGCGGCGGCACTCGCGCTGCGCCGATTCCCCGACCTCGATCTTTCGCTCGAGATGATGCTGCGGCGCATGGTGGGTCTGCTCTTCATCGAGGTCTCGGCGTTCCACACGTTTGCGTGGGCCGAAGAGGTCCTCGCCGACGCTGATCTTGTCGCGGGCGACGGCGCGGCGGCCGATCTCGTGAGGTACGTGCGTGCCGACGAGACGCCGCACGTCGACTACCTGCGCACCGCGCTCACCGAGATGCGCGACCGCACCTTCATCGGTGAATCGGGGCGGCGCGTTCCCGGCGCCGACGTGATCGGCACGCTGTGGGACGCGGCGCTCGAGCAGTCGTTGGGCGTCAACCGCGACAACTTCGTGCGCACCGCGATGGCCGAGCTCGAGCACGCGCTCGAGGGCAACCCGCGTCGTTCCGCCATCCTCGAGGGCTTCCAGGCGCTCGATACGGTCCCGGTTTCATGAAGTTCGGCATCTTCTACGAACACCAGCTCCCGCGGCCCTGGGACACCGACTCCGAGTACCGCCTGATTCAGGACGCGCTCGAGCAGATCGAGTACGCCGACCGCATCGGCATCGACTACGCGTGGGAGGTCGAGCACCACTTCCTCGAGGAGTACTCGCACTCGAGCGCGCCCGAAGTGTTCCTCGCCGCCGCGTCGCAGCGCACCGAGCGCATCCGCTTGGGCCACGGCATCGTGCAGACGCCGCCCGCGTTCAACCATCCGGCCCGGATCGCCGAGCGCATCTCGATGCTCGACCTCGTTTCCAACGGGCGGGCCGATTTCGGGACCGGCGAGTCGTCGTCGGAGGCCGAGCTCGGCGGGTTCATGATCGATCCCACCGACAAGCGCGCGATGTGGGAAGAGGGTTTGCGCGTCGCGGTGCGCTGCATGACCGAGGAGCCGTTCACCGGGCACTCCGGGAAGTACGTAACGATGCCGCCGCGCAACGTCGTTCCGAAGCCGCGCCAGAAGCCGCACCCGCCGTTGTGGGTTGCGTGCAGCCGGCGCGACACGATCCGCCTCGCTGCGCAACACGGGATCGGTGCGCTCGCGTTCGCGTTCGTCGATCCCGAAGAAGCGCGCTACTGGGCCGACGATTACTACGCCACGCTCGCCAAAGAGGGCGTGGCGATCGGCGATGCGGTCAACCCGAACTTGGCGTGTGTCACGACCTTCATGTGTCACGAAGGCGAAAATGAGGCGCTGCGCCGCGGCATCGAGGGCGCGAACTTCTTCGGTTACTCGCTCGCGCACTACTACGTGTTCGGTCGTCACCAGCCCGCGCGCACGAGCGTGTGGGACGAGTTCCAGGCGCGCCGGGCCGAGCAGGGCTACGACCCCGAAGCGGTGCTCCTCGCCGCGCAGAACGAGGACCGGCTCGGCGCCAAAGTCGTCGAGGAGGGCGTCGGCGGCTTGCGCGGCGCGGTCGGAACGCCCGATCAGATCCGGGAGTACCTGCTCCGCTACGAGGAGTGTGGCGTCGACCAGGTGATCTTCTGTTTCCAGGCGGGCAAGAACCGCCACGAGCACATCATGGAATCGCTCGAGCTCTTCGGGCGCGAGGTGCTCCCCGAGTTCGCGGATCGCGCCGAGAAGGCCGAACACGACAAGCAGCAACGGCTCGCGCCCGTGATCGACGCGGTCATGGAGCGCAAGCCTGCGACTGATCATCCACCGCTGCCCACCGACGACTACGCGTTCCCGGCCATGCCGCGCGCGATGGCCGACCGCGCCGGCAGCGACGACTTTCAGAAGATGCTCGAGGATTTCGCCCGCCAGACCGCGGTCGGCGGCATCGACGGCCTGCTCGGCAACCGGTAACTAGAACGGCGGGGGCGTCTCGCCCGGTGCCGGCCACGCGGGCTTCTGGCATTCGCCGTTGTTGTTCACCGAGTCACGCGTGGTGCCGGAGCCGTAGGAGATGCCGTCGGTCGCATTCTCGGTCACGCAGTACCAGTGGCCGCTCGGGCTGCGGCCGATGATCAACACGTCGTTTCGGTCCTGCCCCACGACGCCGACGACGTTCGTGCTCGCGGCTTCGAGCGGCCCGAAGTGGATATTCGGAAGGAGCGCAGCGAGGGTCGCGGGCGTGACCGCGGTGTAGTCGTAGCTCTGACGGTAGATCGTCCGAGCCGCGTCGATCGCCGAGGTCAGCGCGGCCTGCGTGAACTGGTCGGCCACGGACGCACGCAGCCGGGTGGTCGTGGTGACCCGGTGCCTCGTGGTCGACGGACGCGGCGCGCTCGTCGACGATCGCGGCCCGGAGGACTGTTCCGGACGGGCGGCGGAGCTGCTGCTGCCGCATGCCGCGAGGCACAGCACGGCCAAGACGAATGCGAGCCGGGTCACCCGCCGATCGTAGAGGGCGCCGCGCGTGCGCAGTGACGTCGCGAGCGGCGAATAGGGTGCAGGTCATGTTCGAGCACCTCGGTGAGCTCGCCGCGGAGCTCGATCGACTCGAAGCGGGCGGCCTGGCCGACATCCAGCGGGCGGGTGACCGTCACGCCTCGCAGGCCGCCGGTCGTCGCTACAACGAGCTCAAGCCCGTCGTCGACGCCTGGCGCGAGTGGGACGCGGTCAATCGAGACCTGACCGACGCCCGCGAGATGCTCGAGGGCGACACCGACGACGAGATGCGGGCGTATCTGCGGACCGAGATTGCGGAGAAGACGGCGCGCAGCTCCGAGCTCGAAGCCCGAATCAAGGAGTTGCTGCTGCCCCGCGACCCCAACGAAGGTCGCAACGTGATCATGGAGATCCAGGGTGCGGAGGGCGGCGAGGAGGGCAACCTCTGGGCCGGTGACCTCTTCCGGATGTACCAGCACTACGCCGAGCGGCGGGGCTTCAAGATTGAAGTGCTCTCGAGCCAGCCGTCCGATCACGGCGGGTACCGCGAGGTGACGTTCCTCGTGAAGGGTGCCGACGCGTGGGGCCGGCTGAAGTACGAGGGCGGTCCGCACCGGGTGCAGCGGGTGCCGGAGACCGAGAGCCAGGGCCGCGTACACACCAGCGCCGCGACGGTGGCGGTCCTCGCCGAGGCCGAGGAGGTCGAGGTGACCATCGACCCGAACGATCTCGAGATCGATGTGTACCGCTCGACGGGTCCCGGTGGTCAATCGGTGAACACCACCGACTCCGCGGTTCGCATCACGCACAAGCCGACCGGCCTCGTCGTCGCGATGCAGGACGAGAAGAGCCAGCTGCAGAACAAGGACAAGGCCATGCGGGTGCTGCGGGCTCGTCTCCTCCAAGCCGAGCAGGACAAGCAACACGAAGAGGTCAGCGCGGCGCGTCGCGAGCAGGTGAAAGGCGGCGGTCGCTCCGAGAAGATTCGCACGTACAACTTCAAGGAGAACCGCGTGACCGATCATCGCATCGGTCTCACGGTGCATGCTCTCGATCGAGTGCTGTCCGGCGACCTCGACGAGATCGTCGACGCACTCGCCGCCGACGAACGCAGGCAACAGCTCGGCCCTTCATGACCGGCGTGCCGCCAACCTGGCTCGCGGTGCGCGACCACATCGTCAGCCGGCTCGCCGACGCGGGCATCGTGACCGCCGAGATCGAAGCGTCGTTTCTCGTCGAGCACGTCTCGGGATACGGCACAGCCGTTTGGCCGACGATCGCCAACGAGCGCCCACCGGCGCGTGCGTACGCGCGCGTGATGCCGCTCGCCGACCGCCGGGCCGCCGGCGAGCCGCTCCAGTACGTGCTCGGCTCGTGGTCGTTTCGGGGTCTGGATCTCATGGTCGACCGGCGCGTGCTCATCCCGCGCCCCGAAACCGAACAGCTCGTGGAGATCGCGTTGGAGGAGGCGGAGCGACGCGGGCTCCGGCGGGTTCGCCGCCGTCACCTCTCGCTCACGAGCGAACCCGCACGTGCCGTGGCCGACCTCGGAACCGGATCGGGTGCGATCGCGCTCGCACTCGACGCCGAGCTACCTGACGTCGTGGTGTGGGCGACCGACGCCAGCCCCGACGCGCTCGACGTCGCTCGCGCCAACATCGCGGGCTGCGCGGCGACTCGGGTCCGTGTCGCCTGCGGATCGTGGTTCGACGCGCTGCCCGACTCGCTGCGCGGCGGCCTCGAGCTGGTCGTCTCGAACCCGCCCTACGTCGCCGACGTCGAGCTCGCCGATCTGCCGGCCGAGGTCGCCGGCTACGAACCGCACGACGCGTTGATCGCGGGACCCACCGGGTGCGAAGCAGTGGAGCACCTGCTCGCGCACGCGCGCGAATGGATGGTCGCCGACGGCGTGCTGGTGTGCGAGCTGGCACCGCATCAGGCCGACGCGATGACGCAACTCGCGCGTGAGACCGGATACGTCGAGGCGACGGTGCGGGCAGATCTGGCGGGCCGCCCGCGTGTGCTCGTGGCGCGCGCTGGGTAGCTTTCGGAGACATGCCCGACGATCAGCTCGATGTGGATGCGATGCTCGGCCGCTTTCGTGAGCGCGCGGCGGCGGTCGAGCACCGGCCGCTCCCGCCGGTCGCGGGCGAAGAGCGCATGCGGTTCATCGAGCAGGCGCAGGTCGACTTCCAGGACTTCGCGATCGTCAGTGATGCGTCATGGACGTTCAGCGACGGCATCCTCACCCTTACCGTTGATCTTCGACCACCGACGGAGAGCGCGACCTAGAAGTGTTTGACCTGCTCGTCGGGTCGTTCATTGCCGCCGAGACGCTGTAAGTAGGCACGGTCGATCGCGACCCACAACGTCTTCGAGACCGGATACGCGATCAGCGGCGCGAGCGCCATGAAGGGCACGAAGAATGCGAGCAACGGCACGACGGGTACGTCGGGGATCGTGAGCGCGATCGCGATGACGAACAGGACCGTGAACGCGCCGCCGACGAGGATGACGTTGATCGCCATCGCGCCGGTCCAGTAGCCCGCTTCTCGTTCGAAGTGCAATCCGCAACGGGGACAGTCCGGTGCCATCTTGACCCAGTGCCGGAAGAGATGCCCGCTGCCGCACCGCGGGCACCGGCGGGTCAGACCTCGCCACAGCATGCGCGCCCGAGAGGGTTGCATCACGCCACGGTATTCGTCGTGCCGTCGTTGCTCAGCTTGATCGTCGTGCCCTCGTGATTGTTGGTCGTGAATGCCTGCAGCAGATCGGGATCCCGGGTGTTGGCGAGCGCGCGTCGTCCGTCGGCGGTCAGGCCGGTCAGGATGCCGAGCGACGGGCTGCCGTCGCGCTCGAAGGCGACCGACGTCGCCTCCAGCGTCACTTCCGCGTCGATCAGCCCCGCGGGCTCGCGACGCGGACGCGCGTCGACGCGAGCCTGGCCCGCGGCCTTGTCGGCTCGGCGGAAGCCGTGGGCGGGCGGCGATGCCGACCAGATGCCGGTCGCGTGCTTCGAGATGTACCAGCCGAGCGCGGTCGTGCAGCCGAAGCCGCTGGGATCGGCGCGCAGGACCTCGACCATCCGCGCGATCGCGTGCGCGGGATAGTTGTTGACCGGACCGCCCGCGAAACCGAGCCCGCCCGTGACCGTGAGCGGCCGGGGATCCGCGTCGGACAAGTGCAGCGAGCGCATCGCAACCTGCACCGCGGCGGGAAAGCACGAGTAGAGATCGAAGTGCGAGATGTCGTCGAGTGTGATGCCGGCCGCGTCGACGGCGTCCTTCACGGCCCCTTCGATCCCGGGCGACTCGGTGAGGGTGTCCCGCTCCGAGAAGAAGTAGTGGTCATGCGTCTCCGCGGCCGCGTGCAGGAACACCATGCGGTCGTCGGGCACGCCGGCCGCGCGAGCCGCCTCGACTGAGCACAGGATCAACGCCGCGGCCTGGTCTACGTCGATGTTCGCGCACATGCGCTTCGGGTACGGGAAGCACACCATGCGGTTGTCGGAGGAGACGGACCGGATCTCCTCGGGTGAGTACGCAGTGCGCGACCAGGCGTTGGGGTTACCGGCGGCGACGGCCGCAAAGCGCGCCCAGAGCTCGCTCACATGACGTTGGTGCTCGTCGACGGTGCGACCGGCGGCGTGGCGCAACGCGGTTTCGAACAGCGGGTAGACCATCGTGGGCGCGAGCGCAGAGTGCGCGGCCTCGTAGTCGCTCGCTCCCGGCCGGCCGTCGCCGATCACCCATTCGCACGGCGGGTCGTCGCCGGTCTCCCAGGTGAGCTCCACGCGCGGCTCGCGGCGCGCCCGCCAGCGCGTATGCATCGACTCCGCGCCGCCGATCAGTGCCACGTCGAGCTCATTGCGCTGGATGCGCTCGGACATCTCGTTGACGAGGAGTTGCGGGCTGTTGCCGCCGACCGTCGACACCGCGGTGGTGTTCGGGCTGATCCCGAGCTTCCTCGCGAGGAGCGTACCCGGATCGGGGTAGGGCCACGAGCCGATTGCCGAAATGGCGACCACGCCCACGCGGTCGAGCAACGACGCGCGCGCGGTCGTGTCGGCCTCGGCGAGACGGGCCGCGTCGGTGAGCAGATCGATCGGGCTGCGCGCCTCCGAGGCCGGCACCCGCTGCGATGTCTGGCCGACACCGACGACAACGGGCGAACGGGGATCAGTCACGCCGAGAAGCTATCGAGAAGGGTCGAGACTCCCGGTGGCGAGCACGGGCCAGGTCGATTCGCCGCGCGCGGCGCTGTCGCGACAGATCGAGCGGTACGAGCAGTGCGCGCACAGCGCCGGGTCGGCGACGCCCTGCCATTCGTTGCCGCGCATGCGCTCGACGACCGAACGAAGCTCTTCCTCGATGGCGAGCATGTCGTCGGCGTCGGGCTCCCAGGCATCGGGATCCTCGTTCACGTCGGCGCTCAGGTACTCGTAGCGAAGACGAAGTTGCAGGCCACGCGAGCGCGCCGCCTCGTCGAGCACGAACGCCTGCACTTTCGCCGCGGGTACGTCGGCGACTCGCTCGTGCCAGAGCCGGCCGGTCTTGTAGTCGCGTGCGTCGAGCAGGCCGTCGTGGATCCATATGGCGTCGATGCGCGCGGTCGCCATGAACATCGGCTGCGGTTGGCGGTGGAAGCGCGCCATCGTTAGCTCGTGGGCGCCCCGGATCGCCTCGTCGGAAGGGCAGCGCTCGGCGTGGCGCTCCACGAGCTGGCGAACGTGATCGTCGTCGGCCGCGTGGCCCGCGAGCACGTCGGCCACGTAGGCGCTATCGCGGCACGAGCCGCCGGCGTGGATGGTGCGCAGCATGTCGTGGGCGAGCAGGCCGGTTTCGTTGGGCGCTCCCGCGTCGCTCTCGGGGATGCCGAGGAGATGGCGGTTGAGGAACCGCCGTTCGCATTGCACGAAGTCGTCGAAGTTCGTCGGCGTGATCGACACGATGTCCGGGAAGAGTCGCTTCTTCACCGCGCGCGCTCCACGGTCAGGCCCGGAACCGGTCGCAGCCGGCGATGAACGGGCAGCCCGAGCAGTCGGAACCGACCTTGGTGCGCCCGTCGGCCGCGAGCTCCTGCACCAGCTCGATCCGTTGCGTGATCCACGCGCGGGCGTCGGCGCGCTCGCGTGCGAGGTCGGGCGCTTCTCGCTGCAGCTCCTGTTCGATCACGTCGGCGGCGACGATCGTCATCTGGTCGGGCGCCCACTCCTCGGTGCGCACGAGCGCGACGCGCCGCTTCACCGGGTCGAGCAGCGGCGCCCCGAGGTGACGGCCGCCGAGGTGGAGCACGCGCAACTCGCGCCGGCCGTCGGGCAGATCGAGCGCGAGGCCCGGGCGGTCGAGCAGATCGACGCCGACCTCGGCGAGATGTGTGCTCCAACCGAGGTCGGTGGCGCGGCCGGGTCGATCCCCGAACGCGTCGAGGTACCCCTTGGCCGCGGCCCGGTAGAGCGCGCGTTGCTCGGGCTCGAGATCCATGGGGTCGACGAACGCCTCCGGACGTGGCGGCCCGAGCTCGGTGTGGGCGAGCTGGGCGTCTTCGAAGAGGCGATTCGACACCGCGAAGCGAGCATCGGCCGACTGGTTCGCGCGCCGCTTGCCACCCGCGTGCTCGCGCGCCAGCCGGCGCCGGCACATGTCGTCGGCCC
>JBBQER010000035.1:0-36191 GCA_038320885.1 Acidimicrobiia bacterium | reverse complement strand
CGTCGGGCACGACCTTCGACACGAGGCCGATCCGCAGCGCTTCGGTTGCGTCCGCCTTGCGTCCGGTGAGCAGGAGCTCGGCCGCATTCGAGGTGCCGATCGCCTTGGGCAGAAGGTAGGTCGTGCCGAGCTCCGACGACGTGAGGCCGTTGACGATTCCCGCCGAACAGAACACGGCCGACTCCGATGCGTAACGGATGTCGGTTCCGAGGGTGAGACACATCCCGCCGCCGTACGCCGGTCCGTTGATCGCGGCGATGATCGGCTGCGGGATGTTGCGCATCGCGGGCACGATCCCACTCATGTACGCCATCGACCGCATCGCGAGGCGCGAGAAGCCGAGGTCCTGCGTGTTCGGTGGGATGCCGCGGTCCTGGAGGTCGAGGCCCGAGCAGAAGGCCCGGCCCGCGCCGGTCAGCACGACGACCCACGCGTCGTTGTCGCGGCCCACCTCGTCGAGCGCCTCGTACAAGGCCTCGACCAACGGGAACGACATCGAGTTCAGGCGTTCGGGCTTGTTGAGCGTGATCACGCTCACGTGCGGGCGGACGTTGCGATCGACGAGTACCAGCGACATGCGCGCACCGTAGTGACGCGCGCTATGCCGGGTCGAACGTGCCGCCGGCCTTCCGGCACGGGATAGCGTCGCGCCCATGACCGACGCGACCGGGATGAGTGCCCTGGATCTCACCGGCGTCGAACGGATACTCGTGGTGACCGCCCATCCCGACGACGTCGACTTCGGCTTCGCGGGGTCGGTGGCCCAGTTCACCGACGCGGGCGTCGAGGTCACGTACTGCATCGTCACCGATGGCGACGCGGGCGGCGCCGAGACCGGTCTGCCGCGCGAGGAGATGGGACCGCGGCGCCGCGAGGAGCAAACGGCCGCCGCCGCTGTGGTAGGTGTGCACGACCTTCGTTTCCTCGGCTACCCCGACGGGCGGGTCGAGGCGACGCTCGATCTCCGACGAGACATCTCCCGCGCGATCCGCGACGTCCGCCCGCAACGGGTGATGGGGCAGTCGCCGGAACGAAACCTGGATCGGATCTACGCGAGTCATCCCGATCACCTGGCGGTCGGCGATGCCACGATTGCCGCCGTGTACCCCGACGCCCGGAACCGCTGGGCGCATCGCGAGCTCGAGGCGGAGGGTTGGGAACCGTGGGCCGTCGACGAGATGTGGATCGGTGGCGGGATCGCCGGCCCGACGCATTACGTCGACATCACGACGTCGATCGATCGCAAGATCGAAGCCCTGCTCTCGCACAAGAGTCAGCTCCCGGATCCGGTCGCGACTGGAGAGATGGTGCGCGGCTGGACCACGATGATCGCCACGGGGGCGGGACTCCCGGAGGGTCGGTACGCGGAGGCCGTCCGCGTCGTCGGCACGCGCTGAACCGGAGAGGATCTGTCATGACCGTCACCCATCCGCTCGCCATGCTGACCGGCGACGAGATCATTCGCGCGACCGAGATCCTGCGGGCGTCGGGTCGGGTGCCCGATACCGCGTTGTTCGCGCACATGGTGTTGCACGAGCCGGAGAAGGACACGTTGGCGGCCTGGCAGTCGCACGATCCGGTCGACCGGCGCGTCCGCGCCGTCGTGGTGCCCGGTCCGACGATGGACCTGCACGAGGTCGTCGTGTCGGTCACGAAGGGCGAAATCGTCGACTGGCGCGATCACGCCGACATGCGGCCCGCGCTGCTGATGACCGAGGCCATCGGCGCGATCGTCACCACAAAGGAGCACCCCGAATACGTTGCCGCGCTGGCCAAGCGCGGGATCACCGATCTCGACGCGGTGCAGATCGACCCGTGGCCGGCCGGCGTGTTCGGTTACGAGTGCGAAGAAGGCCGGCGCATCACGCGGTGCATCTCGTTTCTTCGTGCCGACGCGACCGACAACGGCTACGCGCGTCCGATCGAGGGTCTCATCGTGCACTTCGACATGGCCGCCAACGCCGTGATCGAGGTGATCGACCACGGCGTCACGCCGCTGCCGCCGAATCGCGCGAGCTACTACGCCGAGCACCAGCCGAGCATGCGCGAGGATTTGAAACCGATCTCGATCACGCAGCCCGAAGGGGTGAGCTTCAGCGTCGACGGCAATCTCGTCGACTGGCAGAAGTGGCAGTTCCGGATCGGATTCGATCCCTTCGAAGGCCTCGTGCTGCACCAGGTCACCTACAGCGACGACGGCCGGCAGCGCTCGATCCTGCACCGCGCGTCGATCTCCGAGATGGTCGTGCCCTACGGCGACCCGAGCCCGCTGCACGGTTGGAAGAACGCGTTCGACGCGGGCGAATGGGGTCTCGGGCGGATGACGCAGCCCCTCACGCTCGGCTGCGACTGCTTGGGCGAGGTCTTCTATTTCGACGCGACGATCGCCAACGAGCAAGGTCAGCCGTGGGTGATCCCGAATGCGATCTGCATGCACGAAGAGGACTACGGGATGCTCTGGAAGCACGTCGACCTCTTGGGCGGTCGGTCGGAGGTGCGCCGGAGTCGCCGTCTCGTCGTGAGCTTCGTCGCGACGGTCGGCAACTACGAGTATGGCTTCTACTGGTACTTCTACCAGGACGGCAACATCCAGCTCGAGGTGAAGCTGTCGGGCATCGTGTCGCCGATGGCGATCGAGCCCGGGAGCCAACCCGAGTTCGCGAATGTGGTCGGTGTCGGGGTCGCGGCGCCGCATCACCAGCACATGTTCAACGCACGACTCGACTTCGACGTCGATGGGCCGGTCAACGAGGTCTACGAGGTAGAAGCGGAACGAGTTCCGCCCGGTCCCGACAACCCGTGGCTGAACGCCTTTCGCCAGCGCTCGACGCGGCTCGATACCGAGCTCGCCGCGCGGCGCGACGTCGATGCTGCAACTTCGCGCACGTGGCGAATCGCGAATCCCGAGGTTCGCAACGGGCTCGATCAACCCGTCGCGTACAAGCTGGTGCCGACGATGAGCACGCCGACGTTGCTTGCCCATCCCGACTCGCCCATCGGCAAGCGGGCCGGCTTCGCGCAACACAACCTGTGGGTCACGCCGTACCGGTCGGATGAGCGGCGCGGCGCCGGGGAGTATCCGAACCAACACGCGGGCGGCGACGGTCTGCCGCGCTGGACCGACCAGGACCGGAACATCGCCGGAACCGACGTGGTCGTTTGGTACTCGTTCGGTGTGACGCACTTCGTACGCCCGGAAGACTGGCCTGTCATGCCCGTGGAGTACACGGGGTTCACGCTCATGCCGTTCGGCTTCTTCGATCGCAACCCGGCACTCGACGTCGCCCCGAGCGCGCACTGCCACGACAACCGAGACACATAATGGGGACCTGGACGCGCGATGAGCTCCAACGTGCCCACGACCGCTTCATCGAGGTCGCGCAGGAGTCGGGACGCACCGGTGACTGGGGCCCGTGGGCCGACATGTTCACCGACGACGCGCAGTACGTCGAACACCACTACGGCACGTTCGCGGGACGCGACGCGATTCACGCGTGGATCTCCGAGACGATGGCGCAGTGGCCGAATTCCGAGATGAAGGAGTTCCCGCACGACTGGTGCGTGTGCGACGAAGAGCGCGGCTGGTGGATCTGCCAGATCGAGAATCGCTTCGTCGACCCCGGCGACGGCGAGGTGTACCAGGCGTACAACCTCACGGTTTTGAAGTACGCCGGCGACGGCAAGTTCTCGAGCGAGGAAGACGCGTACAACCCCGCGAACTTCGCGCCGGTCGTGAAAGCGTGGATCGCGGCCAAGCGCAAGGCCGACGCCAAAGCCTGACTCGTGGTGATGCCTTTCTGTGCGAACGGAGTCGACAATCGACTGCAAACGCACGGAGAACGAGCGGCTTCTCCACGGACGGGGCGGATCCCGGCGCCTGGTAAGATGCGCGGTCCTCTGTAGTGCCTGATCGACCACCGGGAGTGGCATGTCCTTCAAAGTCGGCGACCGCGTCGTCTACCCGCACCACGGTGCCGCGGTGATCGAGAAGAAGGAAACGAAGGTGATCGAGGGCGAGAAGCGGGAATACCTCATCCTCAAGATCGCCCATGGCGAAATGACGCTCTCGGTGCCCAGCGACAAGGCCGAGGAAGTCGGGATGCGGCCGCCGATCTCGGCCGAAGACGTCGACGATCTCTTCCAACTCCTCGGCAAGAAGGACGTCCGCGAGCCCACCAACTGGAGCCGGCGGTTCAAGAACCACCAGGAGAAGTTGAAGAGCGGCGACGTGTACCAGGTCGCCGAGGTGGTGCGGAACCTGGCGCTGCGCGAGGCGAGCAAGGGCCTGTCGGCCGGCGAGAAGGCGATGCTGGTGAAGGCCCGCGGCGTGCTCGTCTCGGAGTTGAGCTTCGCGCTCAATCTCTCCGAGGACGACGCCCTCAAGAAGCTCGAAGAGCAACTCGCCTGAGTCGGCGATGGGCTGCGACGACAACACCGGCCGTCGTTACCTGACCGAGACGCAGTACGCCGACGACACCAACCTCGCGGCGCGACAGTCGATCTACGCGTTCCAGAATCCGGTCATGGATATCTGGGGCGGTTCGCTCGATCTCGCCGGGCTGCAAGGCGACGAATCGATGCTCGACATCGGCTGCGGCAACGGCCTCTGCCTGGGTGCATTGCGAGGACGCGGCCATCGGGGCCCGGTGTTCGGCGCGGATCTCTCGGTGGGCATGGTGCGCAGCGCGCGGCCGCTCGCCGGCGAAGGCCCGCTGCTCGTGAGCGACGCGCAGGCCTTGCCCTTTTCGGACGACTCCTTCGACGTCACCCTCGCGATGCACATGCTCTACCACGTGCCCGATCGGGGGCTCGCGATCCGCGAGCTCCGGCGAGTGCTCCGGCCCGGGGGCGTCGCACTCGCCGTGACGAATTCCGCGGCGCACCTGTGCGAGCTCGACGATCTCCTCGTTGAGTGCGCCGGGGCGGCGACCGGCGTCAACCGCTTGCCCATCCGGACGTTCATCACCTACACGATGGAAAACGGTGCGGCCGAGCTCGCCGCCCAGTTCGACTCCGTTACCGCACACCACTTCGTGAGCGAGCTCGTGATCACCGAGGTGACGCCGGTCGTGAACTACGCGCGCAGCATGGCCGCGTTCGTCGCGGACGCCGAGCATGAGCTCGATGCCGTGATCTCGGAGCTCGAACGGCGGGTTGCGCAACGAATTGCGACTGATGGCGTGTTTCGCGTGCAAACCGCCAGCGGGTGCTTCGTCTGCCGGTAGCGGCTACCCGAGGGTCTTCGCGTCGATCGCACCCGCGCCGCGCTTCGATGCGCGCAGGCTGAACACGCCAGCGATCGCCAACAGCGTGAGCGCACTCAGCAGCACGATCGTCGACAGCGCGTTGATGGAAGGCGAGACGCCGAATTTCAGCTGACCGAAGATGAAGAGCGGGAGTGTGGTCGAGCCCGGGCCCGACGTGAACGACGTGATTACGACGTCGTCGAGCGAGATCGTGAACGCGAGCATCGCGCCGGCGACGATCCCCGGCATCGCGAGCGGCAGGATGACACGTACGAATGCCTGGAATGGAGTAGCGCCGAGATCGGCCGCAGCTTCCACCAGCCGGTTGTCGAACGCCGTCATACGAGCCTTTACCACGACGACGACGAACGCGATGCAGAACGTGATGTGCGCGGCAATCACGGTCCGGATGCTCAGGTCGATGTGCGCGAAGCGCTTGAAGAAGGCGGTGAGCGCGATCGCCATCACGATTTCCGGCATCACCAATGAGATGAAGATCAACGTGGAGTATCCGGAGCGGCCCCGGAACCGGAATCGCGTGAGCGCGAATGCGGCGAGGGTGCCGATGATCGTCGCAACCACCGTCGCGACGGATGCGACCTTGAGCGTGTTCCGGAAGGCCTGCAAGGCGTTGTGGTCGTGAGCCAACTTGCTGTACCAGCGCGTCGAGAATCCCGTCCAGGTGGTTCCGCTCCGGGCCCGGTTGAAGCTGAACACGACGAGGATGACGATCGGCGCGAAGAGGAACAGGAACACGAGCACCGCATGCAGCTTCAGGTAGCGGGGCCGGAGCGCGCTCTTCGCACTCATAGGGCTTCCTCTCCGACTCGAAGGAGGTAGACGAAGACGCCCACGAGGATGAACGCCATGAGCAGCACCGACATCGCCGAGCCCAGCGGCCAGTTGTTCCCGCTGTTGAACTGGTCGTAGATCGTGTTGCCGATCATCTGCGTCTTCACGCCCCCGAGCAGCTCGGGTGTCACGAAGTCGCCGACCGCGGGAATGAACACGAGCAGGACTCCGGCGATCAGACCGGGCGCGACCGTCGGGACGATCACTCGGAAGAGAGTCGACGTCTTGCCGTGCCCGAGGTCGTAGCTCGCCTCCACGAGCGACTTGTCCATCCGTTCGATCGACGCGTACAGCGGCAGGATCATGAACGGGAGGAAGCCGTACGTGAGTCCGAGGATCACGGCGAAATGGGTGTTGAGGAATTCATGGTTGTCGCCGAGGCCTATCGTGCCGAGCGCCGAGTTCAACAAGCCGTTGCGTTGCAGGATGACGAGCCAGCCGTACGTGCGGATCAGGTAGCTCGTGAGGAACGGGATGATCACCAGAACGAGGAAGACGTTGCGGAAACGGCCCGCGAACCGGGCGATCCAGTAGGCGAGTGGGAATCCCAGGAGCACGCACGCACCCGTCGAGACCGCCGCGTACACGATCGAACGAATGAAGATCGGGAGGAAGTCGGGATTCAGTGCCTGGGAGTAGCTCGAGAAGCGCAGGTGATCCCACGAGAAGCGGATGGGCTCGATGACGCCGCGCTGCCCCAAGCTGTAGGCGACCACGAGCAGGGTCGGGATCACGAGCAGGAACACGAACCACAAGCTCGTCGGGAGCAGGAGCAGGTTGCCCGCGAGCCATTCCGGCACCTTTCGCCGTTTCGCCTTCGGCTCCGGCTTCGGCTTCGACTCCGGTGTGCCGCGAGTCGGAAGATAGGTGTCGACCTCAGCCACTGATCAAGCCGTCTTGACCTCTGTCCACCGGTCGGAGTATTTGAGCTCGTCCTCGCCGATGTCCTTCTGGAAGGGGAGCTTCGCCAGCACATCCGCCGGCGGGTTTATCAGCGGGTTGTCGAGGATGTCCTTGTGGATGAGCTTCTCTGCGGCCTTGTTGGGGCTGCCGTAGTTGATGTAGTTCGTCAATGTCGCGCCGACCTGTGGATCGAGGATGTAGTTCATGAATTTCTCGGCGTTGCCCGGATGCGGGGCACCCTTGGGGATCGCCATCGAGTCGACCCACGAGAATGCGCCCGACGTCGGGATGACGTACTCGATGTTGGGCTTGGTGCCCTGGATCGTGAAGACGTCGCCGGAGTAGGCCTGAGCGAGCAGGAGCTCGCCGCTCGTCAGCGGATCCTGATAGTCGGACGTGATCGACTTGACCTTCTTCTTCAGCTCGATCAAATAGTCCTTGGCCGCATCGAGATCCGACTCGTTCACGGTGTTAGGGTCTTTCTTCAGAGCGAACAACGCCATCGCGAACGCGTCGCGGGCCTCGTCGAGGAACGACGATTTCCCGTTGACCGACGCGAGGTTGAACGCGTCCCAGTCGGTGACGTCACCCGTGACCTTCTTCTTGTCGAATCCGATGCCCGTCGTCCCCCACTGCCACGGGATGGAGTACTTGTTGCCGGGGTCGTAGGCCGCGGTCCGGAACCGAGGATCGATGTTCTTCAGGTTCGGGATCAACGAGAGGTCGACCGGTTCGAGAAGGTCGGCGTGCTTCATCTTCACCAGCGTGGCATCGGTCGGGACGATGAGGTCGTAGCCCGTGCCGCCTTGCGACATCTTCGCGAAGAGCTGGTCGTTGGAGTTGTAGTTGTCGTAGGTGACCTTGATGCCCGTCTGCTTCTGGAAGTCCGGGATCGTGTGGTCGGGGTCGACGTAGGCGGTCCAGTTGTAGAAGTTGAGGGCTTTGGGCTCGGCCTTCTTGTCGCTGCGCGGCGTGGTGCCGCCGCTCCCGCTGCTACTGCTGCTCCCGCACGCGGCGATGAAGCCGGCGGCCGACGCGAACGCCATCGTCTTGACGAACGTGCGGCGGCTGAAGCGGGGTGAGTCGGTGTCCCAGATGAAGGCCAGGGACACGCGGTCGGGCTCGCTCATGCGCTCAACTCCCTCTCGAGTACGGGCTCGTCGCCGAGCACGACATTGAATTCAGGACTCCACACGAGCCGGGCGGGGCTGCCGGGCACGCCGGCATCGCTCACCCGTTCGCTGTTCTGGCGGAAGGCGACCAGCGAGGTTCCGGTGTCGGTCCGGATGACGAGCTGCGTCGACACTCCCTGGTACACGACGTCGACGACGGTACCGGCAACGGTGCACAGTTGGTCGGCGACCGGGTCGTCGGCGCCGGCCACGCGCAGCTTCTCGGGGCGAACGGTGAATGCGAGCTTCTCGCCGACGCTGATCGATCGGCCCGCGGGCGCCGCAACGAGGAGCCGGTCGCCCTCGGACGACGCGAGCTGCAGGAAGTCGCCGACGCGACCGGTGACCTCGGCCTCGATGATGTTCGACGTGCCGATGAAGCCGGCGACGAAGCGCGTGGCCGGGCGTTCGTAGATGTCCTCGGGGTAACCGATCTGCTCGACCTTGCCCTGCGACATCACCGCGATCCGGTCGCTCATCACGAGCGCCTCTTCCTGGTCGTGGGTGACGTAGATGAACGTCACCCCGACCTCGCGCTGGATGCGCATCAGCTCGAGCTGCATCTGCTTGCGGAGCTTCAGGTCGAGGGCGCCGAGCGGCTCGTCGAGGAGCAGGACCGCCGGCTCGTTCACCAGTGCCCGGGCCAGCGCGACGCGCTGTTGCTGGCCACCCGAGAGCTGGGCCGGTCTGCGCTCGTCGTAGCCCGGCAGCTGCACGAGGTCGAGGTAGTGCTTGACCTTCGTCTTGATGTCGCTCTTCGCGATCTTCTTGCGCCGGAGCCCGAACGCCACGTTGTCGGCGACGGTGAGATGGGGAAACAGTGCGTACGACTGGAACACGGTGTTGACGTTCCGCTTGAACGGCGGCACCCCGACGATGCTCTGACCGGTGAGCATCACCCGGCCTTCGTCGGGCTCCTCGAAACCGGCGATCATGCGCAGCGAGGTCGTCTTTCCGCACCCTGACGGACCGAGCATGGAGAAGAACTCGCCGCGCGCGACCTCGATGGTCACGTCGTCGACGGCGACCATGTCGCCGAAGCGCTTGGTCACGCCGTAAAGCCCGACCTCGATTGGTCTCTCGGAATCGCTCACCGGGGGGCTCCTGCGCGTTCCTCTATGGGCCCACACTCGCACGGGCGGTGGTGCGCCCGCAACCATGGGCGCGCTAGTCGAGCTGGGCGAGCAGCGTGTCGACCGGTACCGACTTGGGGGGAGCGCCTTCTCCGGCCAACCGGTTCGCGGTGTGTTGCATGAGCGCGTTCGCCGGCGTGGCCACACCGTGCCGGCGGCCCAGGAGGACGATCTCACCGTTGAGGTAGTCGGTCTCGATCGTGCCGGTCCCGCGAGCGAGGCTCTGCCACGACGAACCGCCGCCGCGGAACTCGCCGTTGACCGGGCGCACGTCCATGCGATCGCCGCGCCGCTCCTTGTCCTCGTCGCGAGACGCGAAGTCGATGCCCGCCGCGCGCAGGCACGCTTCGCCCTCGGCGCGCACGAGCTTGACCAGGTCCCCGACCCGGGGATCGGGCGCGACGACCGCCTCGATCGAGTTGGCGAGGTTCATCAGCAACTTCGTGTACTTCCAACGCATCACGTCGGGGCGCGTGATCGAGTGGAACGTCGAGGCGTTGAGCGCGTCGGCGATCTGGTGCGCGCGGTCGTCGACACCGTTCGGGTACCGGCCGATGTCGAACAGGCCGGTCACCGGTGCCGACTGCGCCAGCACGACGCCGGGCTCGGTGTGCGCGGTCGGGCTCATGACGCAGACGGCGTAGGTATTGGCGAAGTGCCGGAGCACGACGCGCTCGTTCTCGACGCCGTTCTGGAAACACGCGACGGCAAGGTCCCTCGGCGCGGAGGCCGAGAGCGCCTGGCACGCGCCGATCGTGTCCTGCGACTTCATCGCGAGGAAGATCACGTCGTCGGGGCCGAGATCGAGCTGGGCGGGATGGTCGACGACGGGAATTTCGAGTGTCGCATCGTCGTCGGGAGACTGGATGCGCAGCCCTTGGTCGTGGATGGCGTCGTAGTGCGCGCCGCGCGCGATCAGCACGACATCGTGACCGTTCTCGAACATGCGCGCGCCGACCACGCCACCGATCGCGCCCGTGCCGTATATGACGAACCGCATCGTCACGGTGTGGGGGCGAGTCGCTCGCGGAGGAATGCGATCACGCGGTCCAGCGCGTCTTGAGTGGGGTGACCCGGCCGATCGACGAGATGTTCCGTGAGCACCGAGTGTGAATTCTTCTTGATGCCGTGGGGATTTCCGGTCGACGAGTCGATGTCGACACCGATGAAGTTGTCGCCCAGCTCGGCGCGGTATCGAGCCCAGCGCGCGTCGGGCACGGCCCGGTCCTCGGAGAACCGCAGCCCCAGGACGCACAGATTCTCGTTCGCGACGCGGTCCTTCACGCGAGCGAGGTCGGCATCGGAGACTCCGAGCGAGCGGGCGCGGGCCTCGCCGACGGGAAACGGCATCGACGGCTGGCTCAGTACGGGCGCGAGCAGCTCGGCGTCGATCGCCATCCCGAGTGCGAAGCCGCCACTGAAGCACATGCCGACCGCGCCGACGCCGGGGCCCCCGGCCCGGGTGTGAAGGTCGCGGGCGAGCGCGCGCAGCCAGCTGATCACCGGCGACGTGCGGTTGGTTGCCCACGCGGAGAATTCCTTCGCGACGCACACCTGCGCGAACGTCGTCATCACGTAGCCGCCCGACATCGCGCGACCCGGCTCGCCGGTCAGCGACGGCATCGCCACCGTGAAGCCGGCCGCCACGAGACGACGGCCGAAGTCGGCGACCCCCGGCGTGATGCCCGGTATCTCGTGCACGACCACCACACCCCGGCCCGAGCCGGCGCGGTAGACGGGCCGCGTCACCCCGTCGTGCGTGAACGCGTCCTCGGTGAATCCGTCGAGCGCTGCAGATGCCATGCCGCGGCAGGTTAGACAGCGCCGGTTTCGCGCGTCGCCGCAGTGGCGAGACGGCACGACTTCTCATCAAACGCGAATCGGTAACGCTTAACGGCACCTTTCATCATCAAAGGGCACCGAGCCGGCTTGCCGGTCGCCGAGTACCTAGAAGCGAGCGAGCTCGTCGCGGAGCGGACCGAGTCCCATGCCGCCGAGATCGAGGGCGTAGCTGTGAAAGCGCTTCTGGTCGAAGTCGCTTCCGTGCCGTCGTTGCGCGTCGGCTCTCGCCTCGAGCCACACCCGTTCGCCGACCTTGTAGCTGATTGCCTGACCGGGCCAGCCGAGGTACCGATCGACCTCGCTGCGCATGAAGTACTCGGGTTCGCAGCTGCGCTCGATCACGAACGGGAGCGCGAGCTCTCCGGTCCAGACCTCTCCCGGGTGGTAGCTCTCGTTCTCGGGGATCGGCAGCTCGAGGTGCATGCCGATGTCGACGATCACCCGCACCGCTCGCATCGCCTGCGCGCCCAGCATCCCCAACTCGTACGCGGGGTCGTCGAGATATCCGAGCTCGCCCATCAGCCGTTCCGCGTAGAGCGCCCATCCCTCACCGTGGCCCGAGATGAAGCCGAACGCGCGCTGGAACCGTGAGAGCTCTTCGGAGAGGTACTTCACCTGCGCGACCTGGAGATGATGGCCGGGCACGCCCTCGTGGTAGCAGGTGCTCACCTCGCGCCACAGCGGAAACGTCGTCTTGCCCTGCGTCGGGTACCAGGTTCGACCCGGACGCGAGAAGTCCTCGCTCGGCCCGGTGTAGTACATCGCCGCCGCACCGCCCGGGGGCGAGATCATGGCTTCGCAGCGGCGAAGCGGCGGCGCGATGTCGAAGTGGGTGCCGTTGAGCTCGGCGATGGTCCGGTCGATCAGCTCCTGGTTCCATTGGCGGAACGCGTCGACCCCTTCGACCGTGCGCGTCGCGTCGTGGTCCAGGTGGTCGGCCACCGCGGCCACGCTCTCTCCGGGAAGGATGCGCGCGGCGACGTCGCGCATGCGCTCCTCGATCCGGTACAGCTCCTCCCAACCCCAGGCGTACGTCTCGTCGAGGTCGAGCTCCACGCCGTTGAAGGCCCGGGCGAACAACGCGTACCGCTCTCGGCCGACGGGATCATGCGGGTCGGCCTTCGGCGCGTACTCCTCTCGGAGGAACGACGCCAGCTCCCCGTACTTCCGCGTTGCCGCGTCGGCTGCCTTCTCCAACCGCGCGTGCAGCGTCGCGTTGCCCTCGTGCCGGGCCGCGAGCGCGGTGAAGAAGGGCGAAGGGTCGGGGCCTTCACCGCCCCACGTCGCGGCCTGGTCGGCACAGCCCAGCGCCTGGCGCCTCGCCGCAACGATGCCGCGGGCCATGCCGCTGCGCAACGCGGCTTCGAGGCTCGCAACCGAATCGGGGACCCGCTCCATACGGCGGGCGACGACCTCCCAGTCGTCGTCCGACCCGAATGCCATGAGATCGAAGCAGCTGCGGATCCCTTGCACCGCGCTGCCGATGATGCGCAACGCGCGCAGCTCCTCGCCCGCGTCGTGCTGCGCGACCGCGAGATCGAGTCGTTCGCGCATCACGTCGGCGGCGATGCGATCGCGATCGTCGGCGATCGGTGCCCCGGCGAGCGCGCGGAGCGTGCCGCGATCGAGCTCGACCCGGGCCTCGCTCCCGTCGGGCGAGAAGTCGGTGAGCTCGTCCTCGTGGCCCGCGATGCCGGCGTCGGTCGCCTCGATCGGGTCGAGCGCGGCGTACGCCATCACGTAGCGGTCCGCGATCGCGTACACCTCGGACGGGGAATTGTCGGGCATGAGCACCTCGGCGACGACAACCAACGGGGGACCGCTCCGTGCACGGCGGGCGGTAACGTCGCTGATTATGGCTCATCAGTTCATTGTCACGATGCGGGACCTCCGCCGGGTGCATCCGCCCGACAAAGAGGTATTGCGCGGGATCAACATCTCGATGTACCCGGGCGCCAAGATCGGCGTCCTCGGCCTCAACGGATCGGGCAAGTCGACCCTGTTGCGAATCCTGGCCGGAGAGGACGACGGGTACAGCGGCGAAGTGCGGGTGACGCCGGGTTTCAGCGTGGGCTATCTCCCCCAGGAGCCACAGCTCGACGAGACCAAAGACGTGCTCGGGAACGTCACCGACGGCGTCGCCCATACGAAAGGTCTGCTCGATCGCTTCGAGGAGGTCTGCAATGCGATGGGCGAGCCCGATGCCGACTTCGACAAGCTGCTCTCCGAGCAGGCGGAGCTTCAGGACCACATCGACGCCGTGAGCGGATGGGACCTCGACCGCCAGCTCGAGATCGCGATGGACGCGCTCCGGCTCCCGCCATCCGACGCCGACGTGTCGACGCTGTCGGGCGGGGAGCGCCGCCGGGTCGCGCTGTGCCGACTCCTGCTCTCGAAGCCCGACCTGCTCCTCCTCGACGAGCCCACCAACCACCTCGATGCCGAGTCGGTCGCGTGGCTCGAGCGTCATCTGCACGAGTACCACGGGACGGTCGTCGCGGTGACCCACGACCGGTATTTCCTCGACAACGTCGCGGGCTGGATCCTCGAGCTCGACCGCGGGTTCGGTATCCCGTGGGAGGGCAACTACTCGAGCTGGCTCGAGCAGAAGGACGAGCGGCTCGCGCAGGAAGAGAAGGTCGACGAGACCCGCCGGCGCACGCTGGCGCGCGAGCTCGAGTGGATCCGCCTCGCGCCCCGAGCGCGCCAGGCCAAGGGCAAGGCGCGCATCAACGCGTTCGATGCCCTGGTTGCCGAGTCCGAATCGGCCGAACGTCGCGAAGCCAAGCTCCAGATCTCGATCCCGCCCGGTCCCCGGCTGGGGGATCTCGTGGTCGAGACCGAGCAGCTGCGCAAGGGCTACGGCGATCGCCTGCTCGTCGACGACCTGTCGTTCTCGCTCCCGCGGGGCGGGATCGTCGGGGTGATCGGTGCCAACGGCGCGGGCAAGACCACGTTGTTCCGCATGCTCGTCGGTCAGGATCATCCCGACGACGGCACGCTTTCGATCGGTCCGACCGTGGAGTTCGCGTACGTCGACCAATCGCGGGAGTCGCTCGACGGCACCAAGACGGTGTATGAGGAGATCACCGGTGGTGTCGACCTGCTGAAGGTCGGCGATCGTGAAGTACACGGTCGCGCGTACGTCGCCGGATTCAACTTCAAGGGATCGGATCAGCAGAAGCGTGTCGGCGATCTCTCGGGCGGCGAGCGCAACCGGCTCCATCTCGCCAAGGCATTGTTGATGGGCGCCAACGTGTTGCTCCTCGACGAGCCCACGAACGACCTCGATATCGACACGCTGCGTGCGCTCGAAGAGGCGTTGCTCGAGTTCCCCGGATGTGCGGTGGTGATTTCTCACGATCGTTGGTTCCTAGACCGGATCGCAACGCACGTGCTCGCCTTCGAAGGTGACAGTGAGGTCCGTTGGTTCGAGGGGAACTTCTCCGACTACGAGGTCGACCGGCACAAGCGCCTCGGCACCGATGCCGACCAGCCTCATCGCATCGCCTACAAGCCGCTCACGCGCTCGTAGGCTTTCCGTGTGGAAAGCGGAGTGGTGCGGGTCTCGCGGTCGTGCGCGATCGTGCTCGGCGAGCTCGAATGGCGATTCAGCTCCTCGGGTGGACCCGGCGGCCAGCACGCCAACACGTCGAATACGCGCGTTGAGTTGCTCTTCGACATCGAGTCGTCGCAGTCGCTCGGGCCGCGCCAGCGGGCGCGGCTCCTCGAGAAGCTCGGTCCGCGATTGCGCATCGTGGCGTCGGAGCGACGATCCCAGTTGCAGAATCGGGAGCTCGCGCTCGACCGGTTCCGGGAGCGGCTTGCGAATGCGCTGCATGTCGATCCGCCTCGGGTCGCGACCCGTCCCTCTCGCTCGTCGAAGCGGGCGCGGGTCGAGCAGAAGCGCCGGGTCGGCGAGCGCAAGCGGACCCGCCGGGCGCCCCGCCCGGGCGACGAGTAGCCCGCGATGATCATGATCGGCGAGATCGCGCTCGTCGCGGTCGGCGTGATCGCGATCGTGATCGTGCTCGACGCCGTCCTGCGCACGTTCGTGCTCCCGCGCGGCGCCCCCGTGCTGTTCACGAGCCTCACGTTCCGGGCCGTACGGAGTGTGCTGCGGATCTTCGCCCGCGAGAGTCGCGGGTACGAGGCGCGGGACCGGGTGATGGCGCTCTACGCGCCACTCGCGCTCATCACGTTTCCTGCGGTCGCGCTGGTCGTGGTGATGCTCGCGTTCACATGCTTCTTCGAAGTTACCGTGGGGCAGGGCTGGCGCGAAGCGCTCACCGCGAGCGGCTCGTCGCTCTTCACGCTCGGCTTCGAACGTCCACCGGGATTCGGCTCGGCGTTCATCTCCTTTGGCGAGGCGACGATCGGGCTCGGCCTCCTCGCGTCGATCATCGCCTACCTGCCGACCATCTACAGCTCGTTCTCGACTCGAGAGGCGATGGTGACCCAACTCTCGGTGCGCGCGGGTACGCCACCGACGGCGTGGCGCATGCTCGAGCTCGCCCATCGGGCCGCGTTCCTCGACGACCTCGACCGCGACTGGCGGGAATGGATGCGCTGGTTCTCGGAAGTCTCCGAGACGCATACCTCTCTCGGGGTCCTCGCGTTCTTCCGCTCGCCCAACCCTCATCGCTCGTGGATCACCTCGGCCGGCACGGTGATGGACGCCGCCGCGCTCCGGCTCGCGGTTCTGAACGTCCCGTTCAGTGCCGCGCCCGGACTGTGCATCCGATCGGGATTCATGGCGCTCCGGGAGATCGCCGACTTCTTCGGCTTCGAGCACGATGCCGATCCCGCCCCCGACGATCCGATCAGCATCGACCACGACGAGTTCATTGCGATCTACGAAGAGCTGGCCGGAGCAGGTCTGCCGGTCAAGGCCGACCGCGAGCGCGCGTGGCGCGACTTCAGGGGCTGGCGCGTGAACTACGACCGGGTGCTGCTCGCGCTGTGCAGCCTCGTGATGGCGCCGTACGCGCCGTGGTCCTCGGATCGGTCGCCGACCGCGCCGCTCCGCAGCCAACGCTGGGGATTGCGCCTATCCGTGCCACGTCGGTCGCGATGATCTAGTCAAGATCCCGAGCGGCCTAGTCGAGGTCAGCGAACAGCGTGGACTCGCGCTGCGACGGCGGTCCGTCGCGCCGGATGAACCACTCCCATCCGAAAGCCTCCCGGAACGCGTCGAGCGGCATCTGCAGGAAGAAGGAGTCTTCGGGGATTTGACTCGCATGCGCAACCATCGCCGCGCGCTTGGCGTCGACGAAGTCGCGCACGTCGACGGTGGTCGTGATCTTGTCCTCGGTCACGCCGAGCGTGTCGAGGTCGGCGGGCGATTCGGGCGCATCGGGGTCATCCGGCATCTGCGCCATCAGTCGCTGAATGTGATCGCGGTTCGCGGTCGCCTCGTACACGCGTTTAGTGCCCGCGAGCTCGGCTGCTCGTATCCCGACCACGTGAACCTGGATGTGGTCGGGGTGCCCGTAGTTCCCGTTCTCGTCGTAGATCGTGAGCACGTCGGCGTCTTCCTCTTCGAGAATGCGAGCGAGCCGGGCCGCGGCCTCCTCGATGTCGGCGCTCGCGAACGACCCGGGCGCGTCGTTCGTGGGCTCGCCGGCCATTCCGGAATCGAGGTAGTCGAGGAACTCCACCCGGTCGGCGCCGAGCACCTCGGCGGCGGCGTGTAGCTCGGCGACGCGACGATCGACGAGGCGCTCGCCCGGCGCCAGCGATTCCGGCGCGTGCTCGCCGAGCTCGCCCCGAGTCGCGGACACCAGCACGACGCGATGGCCCTCGCTCTTGGCGCGCGCCATCGTGCCGCCGGTGGCAATCGCTTCGTCGTCGGGGTGAGCGTGGAAGAGAACGAGTGTGTACGACATGGATTCCTCATGACACTAGGACGACACGGGGTACGGGGTGTCGTGCGGCGCGCGCCCGCGGTCGCTATTGTCCGGCAGCGAATCTGACGTTAGCGTCAGGTAATCAAGCTGATGTTCCGACGGGGGGCACCAATGCGCGTACGAATCGTCGCGGCCTGTGCAGTCATCGCGCTGCTCGCGGTCGCTTGTGGAAACGCCGGCTCCGCGAAGTCGACCGTCACCACGGCGCCGTCGGGCACGGCCGGGCCCACGACGACCGCCGACCTGACCAAGAACGTGCCCGTCGCCGCGCCCGGGGTGAGCGACACGGAGATCCACGTCGCCGCCATCACGACCAACAGTAACAATCCCACCGGGAGCTACGCGCCCCTCGCCGACGGCGTCAAGGCGTACTTCGAGATGATCAACTCCCAAGGCGGCATCTACGGCCGCAAGCTCGTGCTGACCGCCGATCACGACGACCAACTCGGGAGCAACCGCCAGACCGTTCAGGCGAGCCTCTCGCAGGACAACGCCTTCGCGACCTTCATCGCCACGGTGTTCTTCACCGGCGCCGATCTCCTTGCGACCAAGAGCCAGCCGGTGTTCATGTGGAACATCAACAAGGAGTTCAACAACCACAACACGTTCTTTGCCAACGATGCCGCGCTCTGCTTCACCTGCGCCGGCCACGTCGGGCCGTGGCTCGCGAAGCAGCTCGGCGCGACCAAGATCGGCGTGCTGGCGTACGGGATCGCCGAGCAATCCACGGCCTGCGCCAAGGGCATCAAGGCGTCGTTCGCGAAATTCCCAACGGCCAAGGTCGTGTACGACGACGAGTCGCTCGGGTTCGCGCAGCCGCTCGGCCCGCAGGTCACGCAGATGAAGCAGAAGGGCGTGCAGTTCGTCCTCACCTGCGTCGACCTCCAGGAGTCCTTCACGCTCGCCAAGGAGATGAAGAAGCAGGGCATGAACGCCGTACAGCAGCTCCCGAACGGCTACGACCAGGACTTCATCGCCAAGAACGGAGACCTGCTCGAGGGCTCGATCGTGATCCCGCAGTTCCTGGCCTTCGAGCAGACGCCGCAGATCCAGGAGATCAAAGATCTCTTCAAGTGGTCGGACAGGATCGGCGTGAAGGTGAAGGAGTTGACCGCCGTCGGCTGGCAGATCGCCTCTCAGCTCTACACCGGGCTCAAGGGCGCGGGCCCCGAGTTCTCGCAGGCAAAGGTCGTCAACTACCTCAACACGCTCACCGACTACACCGACAATGGCTTCCTCCAGCCGCTCGACTGGACCAAGGGCCACACCGATCCGATCACGCACCCTGAGGCGCGGGGCGGCCAGGAGTGTGCGAACCTTACGAAGGTGGAGGGCGGCAAGTTCGTGCCGGTATACGGGGAGCCGGGCAAGCCGTGGGTGTGCTTCAAGACCAAGGATCCGACCGTCGACCACCCGACCCACACGAGCTTCGCCCCGGCCGGGAGCTAGCGAGAGCGTCCGCGTAGCCGCCGTACCCACCGGAGCCGGGAGTCCGTGCAGCAGCTGATCAGCAACATCCTGTCGGGCATGAGTTACGGCAGCGTCTACGCGCTGCTGGCGGTCGGGCTCGTGCTCGCGTACAAGACCTCGGGCATCTTCAACCTGGCGTACGGCGCGCAGGCCTTCGTGTCGGGGGCGGTGTACTTCGACGCGCGCGTCCGGCACAACCTCCCGATCCCCGTTGCGTTCATTCTCGCGGTCCTCATCGTCGCGCCCTTGCTCGGGATCCTGCTCGACCGCGTGCTCTTCCGCTATCTGCGGACGGCGTCGCCGGTCGCCAAGCTCGTCACCGTGCTCGGCTTGCTGGTCGCGATCCCGCAGATCTTGAAGTTGTGGTTCGGCCAGAACCCGCAATACGGAACGGAGGGCATCGTCCCGAACGGCGACAAGGCCTACAACCCCTTCGGCACGGTTTTCGTCAGCCGCGACGACCTCGCGACGATCGGCATCACGCTGATCGCGGTGATCGCCTTGACGCTGCTGTTCCGCTTCACCGCGCTCGGGTTGCGCATGCGTGCCGTCGTCGAGAGCCCGCGCATGACCGAGTTGGCCGGCATCGATGCCGACCGGGTGAGCATGGCGTCGTGGATCCTGTGCAGCATTCTCGCCGGGCTCGCCGGAGTTCTCCTGGCGCCGCTGTTCGCGGCGGTGTCGGAGCTCAACTACACGACCCTCGTCGTGGTCGCGATGTCGGCCGCCGTGCTGGCGTCGCTCACCAGCATCCCCGTCGCGTTCCTGGGCGGGTTGGCCCTCGGCGTGATCGGTGAGGTGGTCGACGCGTACCTGCCGACGAACAGTGTGCTCGCGAGCAACCTGCGTCCGGCGTTGCCGTTCATCGTCCTCTTTCTCGTGCTGATCCTGTCGCCATCGTTGCGCAACCGCCGCCACGCGGCCGATCCGCTCGCCGGTGTGGATCCACCACCGCCTCCGCTGGCGGCGTCATTGCGCAGCCCGTTCCTCACCAACGGGACGCGCGCCTTCGGGACGCTCGTCGGGCTCGGGATGGCGTACTACCTGTTCTTCCATGCCGCCGAGAACTGGGTGACGATCGCGATCCAGGCCGTCATCCTCGCCACGATCTTCCTCTCGATCACCGTGATCACGGGAATGGCGGGGGAGATCTCGCTGTGTGTCGCGACCTTTGCCGCGATCGGCGCGTGCACCACTGCGCAACTCGCGACGCGCTTCGGCATCGCGGCCATGCTCGCGATGTTGATCGGCGCGGTGATTGCCGCCGCCGTGGGAGCGTTGCTCGCGTTGCCCGCGTTGCGGCTCGGTGGCATCTTCTTGTCGCTGGCGACGTTTGCCTTTGCGTTGTTCTTCGACAATGTCATGGTGAAGTTCGACTGGGTGGGAGGCGGCTCGCTGCCCGAGCCCGCGCCGCGTCCCCTGTTCGGCTCGATCGACTTCGACAAGAGCAGCCGCAGCTTCCTCGTGCTCTGCCTCATCGTGTTCGTGATCGTCGCGATCGCGGTGATCGCGGTTCGGGAAGGGACGACCGGGCGCGTGCTCGACGCCCTGCGCGGGAGCGAGGTCGCGGCCACCTCGATCGGCATCAGCGCGACTCGTGCGCGCATCGTCGTCTTCTCGCTCTCGGCTGCGATTGCGGCCATCGGCGGCGGGATGATGGCGATGAACGAGAAGGCCGCCAACATCAACCCGAACTTCGTCCCGGCCCAAGGTCTGGTGTTCGTCGTTCTGGTGGTGTCTCTCGGTTCTCGCACCGTCGAAGGCGCGATCCAAGCCGCGATCGGCTATGCCGCGGCCCAGATCGTCATCCTCAACCAGGCATTCCCGTGGGTGATCAACCATGTGCAGCCCTGGTACCACATGGGCCAGCCGCCGCAGACGCTCGCGATCATCCTTCTAAGCATCGGTGCGTTCACCTACGCGAAGCATCCCGAGGGTGTGCTCGAGTTCCAGAAGCGGCGCTCGCTCGACAACGTGCAGCGCGCGATCGATCGCTTCAAGGGACCCGGGAAGATCGACGGACCCATGGGAGAACAATCCGACCCGTCGCTCGAGTCGCTCCTGTCTCCGGGCACACCCACCGCCGCGCCGGCCACCGGTTCACCGTGAGCCTCCTCGAGGCGTCCGGCGTCACCAAGACCTTCGCCGGCATCACCGCGCTCGACGCAGTCAGCCTCGACGTCGACGAAGGTGAGATCGTCGGCCTGATCGGTCCGAACGGCGCCGGCAAGACCACGTTCTTCAACTGCCTGCTCGGCATGTTGCGGCCCGACGGCGGCCGGGTGGAGTTCGACGGTCGCGACCTCTCCCGGATTCCCACACACAAGCGCGCCCAGCTCGGGATCGCGCGCACGTTCCAGCGCATCGAGCTGTTCTCCGGCATGTCGCCGCGCGAGCACTTCCTCGTGGCCGAGCGCGTTCGTAACGGCCGCGGTGCGTTGTGGAAAGACGTGCTCTTCCTGGGGCGCCCGAGCGCGGAGGAACAGAAGAACGCCGCCGCGATGCTCGACCTGCTCGGTCTCACGCCGGTCGCCGACCGGAAGGTGGAGTCGCTCAGCCTCGGCGTCGGGCGGTTGGTGGAGATCGGCCGGGCGCTGATGATCCGCCCGCGGCTGCTGTTGCTCGACGAGCCGTCGTCGGGGCTCGATCGCAGCGAGACGGCGCTGCTCGCCGGCACCCTCCGGGTCGTGCAACGCGAGCGGGGAATCGCGATTCTGCTCGTCGAGCACGACGTTGAGTTGGTCCGTGACCTCGTCGGGCGCGTGTTCGTGCTCGACTTCGGCACGTTGATCGCGTCGGGTGAGACCCACGCGGTGTTCGCAGACAGCGCGGTGCGCAAGGCGTACCTGGGAGACGTCGTCTGATGGCCGCCTCTGTCGCGCCCGCCGAGTCGGGCGCGACCGCGGTGCCGTTGCTCGAGCTCCGTGACGTCGATGCGGGTTACGGGCCGTTCCGTGCGCTGTTCGGCGTCTCGCTGTGCCTCGCTCCGGGTGGCGTGCTCGCGCTGCTCGGTTCCAACGGTGCGGGCAAGACGACCATCGCGCGCGTTTGTTCGGGTCTCATCTGCCCCACGCGCGGCCAGGTGCTCTTCGAAGGCGCCGACGTGACCGGTCAGCGCCCGTTCAAGTTCGCCCAGCTCGGCGTGGTGCACGCGCCCGAGGGGCGCTCCGTGTTCGCCTCGCTCACGGTCTCCGAGAACCTGGAGTTGACGTTTCGGCGGACCCGCGGCCGCGCCGGCGTTCGCGACGCGCTCGAGGAGGCCTACGCGCTGTTCCCTCGGCTCGGTGAGCGCCGGACCCAGCAAGCCGGAACGCTTTCGGGAGGCGAGCAGCGCATGCTGTCGCTGTCGCGTGTGCTCGTCGAGAAGCCGCGGTTGTTGATCGCCGACGAGCTGTCGCTGGGATTGGCGCCGCTCGTGGTCGACGAGGTGTACCGGACGCTCGAGACGATCCGCGCCTCGGGCACGACGCTGCTCCTCGTCGAGCAGCACGTGCACCACGCGCTCGCGATCGCCGACGAAGCGATCGTGCTGACGAAGGGCGAGGTCGCGTACTCCGGGCCGGTCTCGGAGCTCGGTGATCTGCAGGCGCGCGTCCTCGGTGGTGCCGACGAACCCGCTCCGAATGGTTCGGCCCCGGAGAGCGCGGGATCAGCCGGCTGATCCGAACAGGGCGCGTTGCGTCACGAGCGCCAACGTCTCGACGATGTCGCCGCGTTCGGCGCGCACCTGTCCGGCGAGCGCGTAGTAGTTGAGCCGCTCGAACATCGCCACCAGCGCGACCGCGGCGATGACCGGATCGAGATCGGGCGGCGCCGCCTCGGCGATGCGAAGCGTCAGCGCGCGGGTGAAGCGGGCGAGCACGTCGTTGCCGAGCCGCCCGAACTCGCTGCTGCCGATCTCCGCCTCCGTCCACGTCCGGATCACCGGTCCGTAGTGCTCGTAGAGGTCGGCGAAGCGGACGATCCACGCCCGCAGGGACGCCGCGCCCGCCGGGCCCGGTTCCAGCGGACCGAGCGACTCGGCCAGCGTCTGCATCTGGTCGGCGACCTCGGCCGCGAGCGCGCGGAACAGGTCTTCCTTGTTCGCGAAGTAGAGGTAGAAGGTGCCGTGCGACGTGCGCGCGACTTTGACGATGTCGTCGACACGGGCGGCGAAGTATCCCTTCGACGCGAACACCTCGACCCCGGCGTCGAGCAGCTGGCGCATGGTTCGCTGCCCGCGGGCCCGTAGCTCCCGGGCTGCCTCGCTGCCGGCGCGCGAGCGAGCACGGCCGTGCGTCGGCATGTCGCGCCGGGCGCGAGGGCTACCACCGGTTCCCTTCGCGCCGGGCACGGCGTGAGGGTACGCGGACCCGACGCCGGTGTCACCTTTGGGACCGCTCGGCCTGATCGGTACTGGCTCGCGCCGCTACGCTCTGACGCCGGTGTCAGGTACCGGGAATCGGGCTTCGGAGGGCGTCGTGCCGGAGGAAGAAGTGATGGAGGATCGATCGTGAGCGAGACGTTCGTGAGAGGCGCCGACGTGCAGGTGGGCGACGAGCGCACGGAGGAGTTTCCGGCGCTCACGCGGACCATGTTCGTTCGCTACGCGGGCGCGTCGGGTGACTTCAACCCGATGCATCACGACGACACGATCGCGGCGCAGGTCGGAAACCCGTCGGTGTTCGGCCACGGGATGCTCTCTATGGGCCTCGCGGCACGCGTCGTGAAGGACTGGTTCGGTCCCGAGGCGATCCGCCGCCTCCAAGTGCGTTTCTCCAAGCAGGTGTGGCCCGGTGACGTGCTCACGTGCACAGCCGTCGTCACCGCCAAGCGCGAAGAGGGTGGCGAGCACCTCGTCGACCTCGACCTCATGGTCGCCAACCAGAACGGCGACCAGGCAATCTCGGGTGCGGCGACCGCAGCGGTTGCCGAGTGAGCGTGGGGAGGCGGGTATCTATCCCCACGAGAAGCAAAGCTTCTCGCCAGGGGCCCCGAAAGATGCGCCGAGCAGCGAGCGGGGCCCAGCGGCCCGGCGGCGGAGCCGCAGAGAGCGGAAGGGGCTGACCGTGGGATTGCTCGACGGGCGCGTCGCGATCGTCACCGGCTCCGGGCGCGGGATCGGCCGCGAGTTCGCGCTCTGCTTCGGGCGGGAGGGCGCCCAGGTCGTCGTCAACGATGTCGGCGTCTCGCTCGACGGCCAGGGAACCAATGATGATCCGGCGCTGCAGGTGTGCAAGGAGATCGAGTCGCTCGGCGGCGCCGCGGTACCGAACTACGACTCCGTCAGCGATTTCGACGGTGCCGGCCGGATCATCCAGACCGCGACCGACGCGTTCGGAACCGTCGACATCCTCGTGAACAACGCCGGCATCGTGCGCGACAAGTCGCTGCTCAAGATGGAGGAGAGCGACTTCGACGCTGTCATCGCGGTGCACCTCAAGGGAACGTTCAACTGCTCGCGCCACGCCGCTCCGGTGATGAAAGAGAAGGGCTACGGCCGGATCGTGAACATCACGTCGTCGGCGGGGCTGCGCGGCAACTTCGGCCAGACCAACTACGGCGCGGCCAAGGCCGGGATCATGGGTATGACGTTCGTGTGGTCGTTGGAGCTCGGTCGCTACGGCATCACGGTGAACGCGATCGCGCCGTCGGGCGCGACGCGCATGACAGCGGGGCTCTTCGAGCGCTCCGGCGCCGAGCCGCCTCCCGAGGAGAACCCGGCACTCAACGCGCCGCTGGTCGCGTACGTCGCGTCGGAGCAGGCCGGTCACGTGAACGGGCAGATCCTCGGTCGCACCGAATACTCGTACTCGATCTTCCAACACCCCAAGCAGATCGCGTGGATGTGGCGTGACGGCGGCTGGACTCCGGCCGAGGTTGCGCAGGACTTCGACAAGAACCTCGGCCAGCATCTGCAGCAGGTCGGCATGGTCATGCCGAAGTCGATGCAGCAGTAGCACCTTGCACCGGCCGCTGGGCGTCGTCGACATCGTGTACGCACGCCGCGGCGACGTGCCTGCGCGCGCGCTGGCGGCGCGGGCCGACGGCTTCGAGCACATCGACCCGCTGCTCGGCACCGATCCCGCGTCGCTCACGCTGCCGATCGGCTGCCCTACCGCGTTCCCCAAGCCCCAACCCGTATGGTGCGCGACGCCCGCGCCGCGCGCGGGTGACGGGATGTGGGAACGCGCGGTGCGATGGTGGAAGGCGGCGCCGAACGCACTGCTCGAACCGTGGGCGGGCGCGGTCGTGAACTCGGCCGACGCGGTGCGCGCGTTCCGGGCCGAGGTGCCGTCGGTTCGATTGCTGGTCGACACCGGCCACGTCGCCGACTGGGGCGGAGACCCGTGCGAGCTGCTGGACCTCGCCGACCACGTGCAGTTGCGCCAGGGCAAGCCCGGGCACACGCAGATGCACGTCGACGATCCGAGCGGCGTCGTCGACTTCGCGGCGGTGCTCCGCCGCCTCGACGCGCTCGACTACCGCGGCCGCCTCAGCGTCGAGTACTTCGACCTCCCCGAAAACGGCTGGCCCCTCGAAGACCCCGAGCAATGGGCCCGCGACCTCGCCGCCCACCTCCGAAGCAGCGAACCGGCGTGAGTTGGCGACCGTATAGGTAGCGAAGTCACGCCGGTTCGGGATTTGGTTACGCCGGGCCGGGCCAGGTGGGGAGGGGGAGGCCGGGAGTGAGTGTGCCTTCGAACGCGACGACGCCGCCGGGGATCGCGTCGGCGACGAAGAGCGTGCGCAGATCGGGGCCGCCGAAGCAGCAGTTGGTCGTCACGCCCTTGCCCTCGATCGGCCAGAAGTCGGCGATCGATCCGTCGGGCTCGATCACTCTGATGCCGTGCTCCACGGTGGAAGCGACGTAGAAGCGGCCGTCGGTATCGAGGCAGAAGCCGTCGCCTCCGCCGCGGCCGAGCGTCTCGATCACCCAGTCGCGCGATCCGTCGGGATGCACGCGCTGCAGACCCGTCCGCTCGACGACCACCAACGTGCCGTCGGGCTCGAAGGCAATGCCGTTGCAGAAGTAGAAGCCGTCGGCCAGCGTGCGCATTGTTCCGTCGCGCTCGTACACCATCACGCGGCCGACGAGCTCGTCCTCGGGCGGGGGATAGTGACCGGGGTCGGTGAAGAACACGTCGCCGTTGGCTGCGACCGCGAGATCGTTCGGCGCATTGAATCCGTCGTCGACCAGGTACGTCACGTTCCCGTCGGGACGCGCGAGTTGGAGTCCGGGTGGCGCCGGTACCGATGACGTCTCCTGTCCGAAGATGCCGGGCAGGTGCGAGAAGTCGATGCCGCCGTTCTGGGTGACGAGGATCGAACCGTCGGCGCCGAGCGCGCCGCCGTTCGCGCCGCCGTGTGTCTCCGCGCAGATCTCGGCTCGGCCCTCTTGCGGCCACACCCGGTAGAGCGCGCCGCCGGCGACGCTGGTGACCACGAGCGTGCCGTCGTCACACCACACCGGACCTTCGGAGAACGGGATACCGGTCGGGATGACCACCTCTGACTGCATCCGCAGAGTCTGCCCGTTCGCGATGCTCCGCTCTAGAGTCCCCGCTCGTGGGACTCCGGGTGATCAACCAGATGGGCGCGGGCGTCGCCGAGCATCTGCAGCGGGCGCAACCCGACATCGAGCTGATCGAGTTCACCGGCGGCGATCCTCCGCCGGGCCTCGCGGCCGACGTGTTCTTCGGCGGGTACTTGGCTTGGGACGAGATCGCCCGCTGGATCGACGCCGCCGGGGTGCGCTGGGTGCAGGTCTCGGGCACCGGTGTCGACAAGGTGCCGCGGTCCTTCTACGACGGACGGGTTGTCACGTGCGCACGCGGCGCGAGCGCGGAGCCCATCTCCGAGTGGGTGATGGCCGCCGTGCTCGCGTGGGCCAAGCGCATGCCGGATACCACGCTGCACGAGCCACCGCGGCACTGGAACTTCCCGTGGCCCCGTCTCGACGCGGTTGCGGGCAGCACGATCGCGCTGGTCGGACTCGGCGGCATCGGGACCGCGATCGCCCGGCGCGCGCTCGCCTTCGACATGCAGGTGCATGCATTGCGCCGCACCAACGCGCCGAGCCCCGTCGTTGGGGTGCAGGTCGTGACGGATCTCGACGAGCTCGTCGCCGACGCAGATCATCTCGTGCTCGCAGCTCCCGCGACGGCGAAGACGCGTCACCTCGTGAATGCGGACGTGCTCGCAGGGGTGAAGCCGGGCGTGCACCTGGTGAACATTGCCCGGGGCACACTCGTCGACCAGGACGCGCTGCGGGTCGCGCTCGACGACGGTCGTGTGGCGATGGCGAGCCTCGACACCGTCGAGCCGGAGCCGCTACCCGTCGGTCACTGGATGTACTCGCACCCGAAGGTGCGGCTGTTCGCACACATCTCGTGGTACAACCCCGATCTCCAGGGCGCCGCGATCGAGATCTTCCTCGACAACATCGGACGGTTCGCGCGCGGCGAACCGCTCCGGGAGGTCGTCGATCCCGACGAGGGCTATTAGCCCGGTGAGGTCGCCGAAATGACGATCGGGGCGGCTGTCGTCGGGACGGGGTTCGGCGCCCGCGTCCACGTTCCCGCCCTGCGCGCGGCCGGGTTCGAGGTGCGCGCGCTCGTTGGACGCGACGCCGACCGAACTGCTCGCCGCGCCGAGCGGTTGGGAATCGAGCACACGTGTACCTCGCTCGCCGACGCGTTGGCGCGCGGCGATGTGGAGGTGGTGACGATCGCCGCGCCACCGAACGCGCACGCCGCGCTCGCGATCGAAGCGTGCGAGCAGGGCCGGCACGTGATCTGCGAGAAGCCGTTCGCGCTCGACGCGATCGAAGCGACGGCGATGGCAGCCGCGGCCGAAGCGGCCGGCGTGACCGCCCTGGTCGGCCACGAGTTCCGGTGGGCACCCGATCGCGCGACCGCCACGCGCGCCATCGCCGACGGGCTGATCGGCGAGCCCCGGCTCGCCACGCTCGTTCAGTACGTGCCGCTCGTCGCCGATCCGCAAGCGCGGGTTCCAGAGTGGTGGTTCGACGAGGCACGCGGTGGTGGTTGGTTGGGCGCGTCGGGATCCCACATCGTCGACCAGGTGCGGTGCTGGTTCGGCGAGATCGCCTCGGTCAGCGCGACCCTGCCGACCGTCGCGGCGCGCGCGGGCGCCGAGGACTCGTTCGTCGTACGGGCATCGTCAGGGTCCGGGGTCGAGATCGTCATGCAGCAGACGGCTGCGTCGTGGACGCCGGGCGTGTCGAGTCTGAGTGTCGTGGCCGGTACCGACGGCACCCTCGAGATCGATGGCGAGGGTGTGTGGTGCTCCGATCCGTCGGGCCGGCGCCTGCTGAAGACGCCGGCGGATCTCGCGCTCCCGCCGCCGCCCGAGGTGAGCGACGATCCGCGGCACCGCTACACCCACCTCGAGGTCGGCCCGTACACGCGCCTGTGTGAGGCGTGGCGCGCCGGTATCGAAGGCCGCGAGGCGCTGCCGAACGTGCCGGTGCCGACGTTTGCCGATGGCCTCGCGTGCATGCACGTGCTCGACGCGATCCGGGCGTCGTCAGTCGAGGGTGGCCGCGTGGTGACCGTCAGCTCGTAGCGGGGCGGTCGATCGCGTACACCCGCACGGCGCGCCCGTTCTTCGGGTGCACGGTCTCGCGGTCGAGGTGCATGCCCAACTTCTGCATGACATTTCCCGACGGGTCGTTTCCGACTGCGTGAACGCTCACGACGCGGGCAGGATCTCGGGGAGGAAGTCGGGATCGGTGAGTCCGGTGTTCCCGATGAGCTCGCCGGTGGCGCGGAGCTCGATCGCGAAGAGCCCGAAGCCGCGTTCGTCCCAGGTGCGTTCGAACTGCTCGAGCTGCTCGGCCGTCTCTTCGGGGGTCGCGACGCGGCCGTCGCCGATGTACCGCATGACCTCGGGATCGGCGCAGATGGCCGCGTACGCGGTGAGATCACCCGGCAGATCCCAGCGGCGCAGCACGAGTCGCTCGGTCTCGATGCGCGGCCACTCGGCTACCACGCCGAGCCGTACTGCTCGCGATGGGTATGCCGGCCGAACGGTTCGCGGCGCGGCGGCCCCAGCGGTTTCGGGGGGCGGCCGAGGGGCACGACCGCGACCGGCACCACGTGGGTCGGGAGCGCGAGGAGCGCGGCGAGCTCCGCCCGAAAGCTCGTGGTGATGGTCGTGAGCGCGCTGCCGAGCCCGAGCGCGGTCGCCGCGAGGAGCAGATTCTGCACCGCGGGAAAGATCGACGACGCGACGGTGGCCTCGAGCCCGCGCTCGATGTCGGCGCACACGACGATGTGCACGGGCGCGGCCGCGATGCCGCCGGTTGCACCCGCGTCGACGTCGGCCAGCAACTTCGGCGAGAAGCGCGTCTCGGAAAACGCGCGACCGTGCGATTCCCACGCCCGCCTTGTGAGATCGCCGATCGCGGCGCGCGCCGCTGCATCGCGCACGATCACGAACTCCCACGGCTGACGATTCTCGGCGCTGGGCGCGTAGGTCGCCGATTCGAGGAGCTGCGCGATCTCGGGGTCGTACACCTCCGCATCGCTGAACGTTCGACACGCGCGCTGCCGGTTGACGACCTTGAAGAAGTCTCCCATCAATGTTTCCGCTCTTGGTGGCTCCGCCACCGGGCCGCTGGGCCACGCTCGCTGCTCGGCGGGTTACCCGCCTCCCGACGCTCGCTCACGACCCGGACGCGCCGACGCGTGCGAACGTGTTCACGTACATGATGCGCAAGCTCGGTCCGGACGCCCAGCGGCGAAACTCGGCCGTGTCCGTGTCGCCGATGCGATCTATCACCAGTGGTGTCATCGACTTGAACGCGCCCTCGGGGTCGTCGGTGTCCATCTCGTAGAAGTGCATGAAGCGCGGGTCGCCGCCGGTCGCGTTCTCGTACGGCGTGATCATGCCGTAGCCGGGTACCGCGGCTTCGGCGATGAGACGGATGTGCACGAAGTCGGCCCAGTCGCGGAGTTCCTGCGCCCGCTCTGACTCCTTGGGCGAGATGAGGACGAGCGAGAGCCCGATGGTCGGGCGGCCGGTCAGCACGCCCTGGCCGGGTCGGCGGTAGTGGCGGAAGTGGTGGCCGGTGATGCCGGACGGCGGCGCCGGCGGCCGGAAGGTTGCATCGACCTCGTAGACGCCGAGATGGTCGAACTCCCGAAGCTCGCGCGGCAGGTCGTCACGATCCCGATGAACGTTGCGCCACCACGTCGCCCGGTCGACGCCCGCCAGACCGAGAACCTCCGGGACCCGGTCCCGCGCGTACGCAACGACCGGAAGATCCGTCATCTCGAGATACAGCCCCGCCGTGACCCGATCCTCCACACCCCGAGCCTAAATGACCGAAATGAGTGATGCGTCGGTGGACCACACCAGGTGTGGGCCACGGACGCGTCGCCGCTCAGAAGGGCGGGCCGGGGCGGCAGAGGAGTTGGCTGGCGCCGACGGCGAGGAGCGCTCCGTCTCGTGACCAGATCCGGCTCTCGCAGGCGACGAGACCGGCGCTCGCGCTCGGGCAGCTCGCTTGCGCGAACAGCCACGGCTCCTCGGGTCGGGAACGGTGGAACGCGACGGAGAGGTCGATGCTCGGCGCGATGCAGGCGGGGTGCGTATGCAACCGGCACGCCGCGGGCCAGCCGAGCGTGTCGAGGAGGATCACCGCGCGGCACGCGTCGAGCCACGGATCGTCGAACGTCGACCGGGGGACGAAGCGGTACCAGTCGGCGGCGACGGGCGCGGCCGGTTCGCGGTTGTCCCAGTCGTCGATCCACGTGGTGGGCCGCTGGTCGAAGTTGTCCCAGAACTTGTACATCGGCTCGATGCCGGCCTCGGCCATTCGATCTGCCACCGAACGCAACGACTCGGGGTCGGGCGCTTCCGGCATCTCGGAAACGTCGTGCTCCAAGCCGGCAACGTCGCCCACCGACCACACCATTGCGTCGAAGATCGGCTGGCCGCGCTGGGTCATCGAAACCCGAACCGACTGCGCGCGCTTCGCCTCGCGCAACGTCGTCACGTCGAGATCGACGACCGCATCGAAGTCGGCGACACCGAGAAAGTGGCCGACGAGCGTCACCGGCCGGTCGAACCGCGAGAACGCACCCGCGGCGCGCAACGCGATCGCGGCGATGTAGCCGCCGTTGGGTCCCCAGATCTCCCAATCGCGCGAAAGGGTCGCGGTGTAGCGCCCGTCGGAACCGTCGAGGGCGGTGTCGATGGCCAGATCACCCATGACCCGAACGCTAGACGTGGCGTGCCGGGTCCCGCCGGGATTTCGGCCCGGCTGACGTCAGCGTTCGATCCGGCAGGAACTGTCGATTCCGAGCACGCTCATCGTGCGCCCGAGCCCGATCCACGCGCCGATGCAGACGGTGAGATCCAGCACCTCGGCGTCGCTGTACGCGGCGCGGAATCGCGTGAAGAAGTCGTCGTCGAGATTACGATGGTCGAGCGCAAACCGCTCGGCGTACTCGATGGCGAGCTTCTCCCGCTCGGAGTAGCCGGCGTAGGTGCGCCATTCGCCGACGTGCGCGTAGTCGTCCTCATCGAGGGCCTCGGCCGAACCGGTCGTCTTGCGCCACTGCTGACAGATCGCGCAGTCGTTGATCTCGGCGATGCGCATGCGGGCGAGCTCGCGCTCGCGCACGGGAACGATGCTCTGCTCGTAGACGGCGTGACTGAGCGCGCCCGCGCCCATCCCCATCTCGGGCCGCAACTTCCACATCCGCACTTCCGGATCGGACTTGCCCTCGGGTAGGTCGATGCGCGGCAACGAAGCTCCTAGCTGTCGAGACCCAAGAGGCCGGTTGGATTGGTGCACGCCATGCGGCGGATGTCGGCTTCGGATACGCCTTCGGCGAAGAGCCCGTCGGCGTAGGTCTGGAGGCCGGCGGCCGGGTGGGGGTTCGCCTTCTGACCGAAGTCGGTTCCCAACGTCACCCGCTCGACGCCGACGGCGCGGATCGTCTCGATCATCTGGCCGACGGTCTTGGTGGCCAGCGCGCCGATGCAGGTCATCGCGCACAGCTCGATCCAGGCGCCGAGGTCGGCCAGCTCGCGACATTGCGTCGCGGTCAGCTTCGGCCCGGCAAGATCCTCGGTCGCGTGCGTGACGATCACTTTGCCGTCCCGCGCCAGCGCGCGTACGACGGCGTAGTGCTCGGCCGCGCTCACGTGACCGGTGGCCAGCACCGCGTCGTGCTCGCGCACCAGCGCGAGGACTTCCTTCGTTTCGGGGAGGAGCTCGCCGGTCTCGTCGGCCACGACGATGCCCGGACCGGGGATACCGAGTTGCGCGGCAACGCCGTTCTCGAAGTCCTGGCGGCTGCTCAGGGTCGGCAGCCACACGATGCGCGCACCGAGGTCGAGGGCGACCTCCACCGCGGCCGGGTTCATCCCGCCGACCTCGCGGTCACAGCAGATCCCGCCGAACACGGAGATCGCGCCGCCCACGTCACGCTGCACCGCCCACGCCAGCGATGCGGTGGGCGAGTCGTGCGACTTCAACACGAGCGCTCGATGGCCGGCGGCGGCCGCCTCGTGCGCGGCCTCGAAGGCGTCGACCGATCGCGCGCGGTGCGGATCGGGGCCGAAATGGCAGTGCAGGTCGGCTGCTCCGGCCAGGTCGACGCTCACGTCGGCGAGCGTAGACCGACCGTGACTCCTAGGATCTGACACCCATGTCAGGTCTCTCCGCGAGGTCGGTGCCCGCGCCCGGCCAGGCCCCGCTCGTCGCCCCGAACGCGGCCGCGCTGCTGCGTCGCAACGCGCAGGAGTTCGGCGACCGGATCGCGATCAAGTTCGACGATCGGACCTGGACCCACGCCGAGTACTTCGACGAGTCGTGCCGGTTCGCGGCGTTGTTCCGCGAGCGGCTGCCGGCCGACGGGCCGCGCCATATCGCGGTGCTGCTCGACAACACCCCCGACTACCTCTTCGCGTTCGGCGGGGCGGCGTTGATCGGGGCCGCGATCGTCGGCCTCAACCACACCCGCCGCGACGAGCATCTCCTGCGCGACGCCCAACACACGCACTCCGGCCTCGTGATCACCGAGCCCCGTCACGAAGCGCTCCTCGCGCCGATCGCCGACCGGCTCCCTCCGATCCTGTCGTCGGCGCGCTTCGCGACGGATGACGATCCGTCGTCGACCTTGGGTGCGTCGCTCGTCGACGCGCTCGGGGCGCACCCGTCCTCCGATCCCGGGCTCGAACCCGACATCGACTCGATCTGGGCCTTGATCTTCACGTCCGGCACGTCCGACGCGCCCAAGGCCGTCATCTGCTCGCAACGGCGACTGCTGGTGACGGGCAAGCGGATGTCGATGATCATGGACACCCGTCCCGACGATGTCGGCTATGTGTGCATGCCGCTCTTCCATTCGAACGCGGTGCAGGTGGGATGGGCACCGTCGCTCGTGACGCCCTGTGCCGTCGGGCTCGGCCGCCGCTTCTCCGCGTCGCGCTGGCTCGGCGATGTGCGCCGCTACGGCGCGACGTACTTCAACTACACGGGCAAGCCGCTCGCGTATCTGCTCGCGCAACCCGAGCGGAGCGACGACGCCGACAACACGCTCCGCGTCGCGTTCGGCAACGAGGGCTCGCCCGAGATCGTCGGCTCGTTCTCGAGCCGCTTCGGCGTCGAGGTCATCGACGCGTACGGCGCGACCGAAGGCGGCGTCGCGGTCAATCGCGACGCCGAGATGCCGGCCGGTGCGCTCGGGCTCGCGCCCGCGCACGTGCAAGTGGTCGACGACGACGGCAACGAGAAGCCCAGCGCCGAGCTCGACGAACGCGGCCGCGTGCTGAACGCCGAGGCGAGCGTCGGCGAGATCGTCAACACCCGGGGCGTCGGGCCGTTCGAGGGCTACTACAACAACGACGATGCGACCGCGAAGACCACGCGTTTCGGCTGGTACTGGTCGGGCGACCTCGGTTACAAGGACGCGCACGGATTCCTCTACTTCGCGGGCCGGAACGCCGACTGGATCCGCGTCGACGGCGAGAACTTCCCGGCGGGTCCCATCGAAGAGACGTTGCGCAAGGCCCCGGGCGTGGTGCTCGCCGCCGTCTACGGCGTTCCCGATGACCAGGCCGGCGACCAGGTGATGGCCGGTCTCGTGGTCGCCGACGGCGCCGCGTTCGATCCGGTGGAGTTCGCGCGGTGGCTCGACGCGCAGGAGGCGACCGGGCCCAAGTGGCGGCCTCGTTACGTGCGCATCCTGCGCGATCCGCCGACCACGGGAACCAACAAGATCGTGAAGCGCACGCTCGTTCACCAGAAGTTCCGCGCCGACCGCGTGAACGGCGATCGGTGTTACGTGCGCAACCGTGGTGACGAGACGTTCGGCACGTTCAGCCACGCCGACGAGTCGGCGTTGTACGCGTCGTTCGTGCACTACGGCCGCGAACGATTCTGGGATCTCTAGATGGATCTCGCGTTCACGGCCGACGAGCAGGCGTTCGCACACGACGTCCGCTCGTGGCTCGCCGAGCACGTCGACGTGCCACCGCGTTTCGAGACCATCGCGGAAGAGGTCGAGTTCGGACGCACCTGGCAGGCGCGCCTCGCCCGGGCCCGGTGGGTCGGCATCCACTGGCCGGAGGCCTACGGCGGACGCGGGGCGTCGCCCGTGCAGGTAGCCATCTTCAACATGGAGTTCGCCCGCTCGCGCGCGCTCCAGCCGATCAACCGGGTGGGCATCAATCTCGCGGGGCCGACGCTGCTCGCGCACGGCACCGACGAGCAGAAGGAACGCTGGCTGCCGGCGATCCTCACCGCGGAGGAGATCTGGTGCCAGCTCTTCAGCGAACCGGATGCGGGCTCCGATCTCGCATCGCTCCAGACCAAGGCGGTGCGGATCGACGACGGCTGGCTGCTCTCCGGTCAGAAGGTGTGGACCTCGTACGCGCAGTTCGCCCGCTGGGGCATCTGCCTCGCGCGCACCGACCTCGAGGCCCCCAAGCACAAGGGGATCTCGTACCTCGTCGTCGACATGCAGGCGCCGGGAATCGAGGTCCGGCCGCTGGTCCAGATCACCGGTGACGCCGAGTTCAACGAGGTGTTCTTCGACGAGGTGTTCGTGCCCGACGACCATCTGGTCGGCGCCCTGCACAACGGTTGGGCGGTTGCCAACACGACGCTCGCGCACGAGCGCGGCACGTCGTTCCCGTTCAAGGAACAGGTCGTGCACGAGGTGTACCTCGACGAGCTGTGGCAGCTGGCGTCGTCCGGCCACGCGCTCGACGACGTGGAAATCGCCGACGCGCTCGCCCAGTCGTTCGTGGAGCTGCGGGTGTTGCGGCTGCACAACTGGCGAACGCTCTCGCGTCTCACCAAGGGCATCGAACCCGGACCGGAGTCGAGCATCGCCAAGCTCGCCTGGACCGACATGACGCAGGCGCTCTCGGCGCGTGCCCTCGACGTGATCGGGAAGGCGGCACCGCTCTGGTGGGGCGCCGACGAGAATCCCGGCGGTGGATTCTGGCAACGGCAGTGGTTGTGGTCGAAGGCGGCATCGATCGCGGGCGGGACGTCGGAGGTGCAGCGGACGATCATCGGCGATCGGATGCTCGGTCTCCCGCGTTGAGTCACGGGTAGCCTCCGCGTCGTGCCGGCCGTGCGGGTAACCGGATTCGACCACATCGTGTTGCGGTGCGCCGACGTCGAGGTCGCGCTCGCGTTCTATTGCGGCGAGCTCGGTCTCCGACCCGAGCGCGTCGACGAGTGGCGTCGGAGTGAGGTGCTCTTCCCGTCGGTCCGGATCGACCCTACGACGGTGATCGATCTCCTCGGCGCGGCGCGTGACGGTCAGAATCCAGCCCCGGGCGCCCAGGGGAATGTCGACCACTTCTGCCTCGTCATCGAGCCCACCGATCTCGACGCGCTCGCCGAGCGGTTTTCGGGCGCGGTCCGGGCCGACGGGTTGTTCGGCGCGCAGGGGTTCGCGTCGAGCGTCTACCTCCAGGATCCCGACGGCAACACCATCGAACTGAGGTCATACGCATGAGCGCCACTCAAGTGCTGTTGACGGAACGCGCGGCGATGTGCGACACGTTCGAGAAGTTCGGGCCCGACGCGCCGACGCTCTGCGAAGGCTGGAAGACACTCGATCTCGCCGCGCACCTCGTCGCGCGGGAGGCGCGCGCCGACGCCGCGATCGGATTGGTCGTGCCTGCGCTCTCCGGTCACCTGCAGAAGGTCATGGACCAGTACAAGGCGAAGGGTTACGACCATCTCGTCGGGATGCTGCGTACCGGCCCGCCGTGGATGCACCGAACCGGTCCGCTCGCGTCGGCGAACGTCAACGAGAACTTCGTCCATCACGAAGACATCCGCCGACCGGCGGGGGAGACGCCGCGGCAGTTGGATCCGGAGATGGATCAGATCCTGTGGAAGATGCTCGGCTTCGGCGCGCGGCTGAGCCGGAAGGCGATCAGAGGGGCCGCGCTCACGCTCCGCACGTCCGACGGCCGGGAGAAGGTCGTCACGACCGAAGGCGCACCCGTCGTCATGACCGGAGAGCCCGGCGAGCTGATCTTGTTCATGTCGGGCCGTAAGGATGCCGCGGTCGTCACCCACGAAGGATCCGACGAAGCCGTCGGCATCTTGCTCGCCGCCGACCTCGGTACGTAGGTCAACCCGGTTCGGTCAGCGGGGCACGAGCCAAAAGGTCG
>JBBQER010000034.1:0-36732 GCA_038320885.1 Acidimicrobiia bacterium | reverse complement strand
CACACCGGCACCGATGCGAGGATCGCTCGATGAGACATAGACCACCGGACTCGATGCCGATCCCACGACGAGCAGCCCGGTGATGATGCGGCCCGTCAGCGACGGGTTCGGCGTGCCGTCGTCGTCGTGGTTGAGGATCTGCTGGATCAGGTCGATCGTCTCCGTGTTCGAGACCGTGTACGCATTCGGGCCGTCGCGCGTGATGGTGTACGCCTTGATCAGGCCGTCGAACTGCGCCACGTAGAGGCGTCCGTCGGAGCCGAACCGGGCGACCGTCGGTGAGGTCGAGTTCGTCCCTTGCAACACGCTCTTGCCGAAGGCCAGCGTCGACGGTGTGACCGCATTGGTGGGAACCGATTGGGGGCTGGTCCCCTTGGCGTTCTTCGCCGCGATCCTGAACGTGTACGTCGTCGCGTTGGTGAGCCCGGTGACGACCTCGGTGACAGCCGTCGACGAATACGTGCGAGGCGACTGCGCCGTCGCCCCGATGAACGGCGTGATCACATAGCCACTGATCGCAAAGCCGTTGTTCGCCGGCGCCGTCCACTTCACCGTCGCCTCCGCATTCCCCGGCACCGCCGACGGCCCCGTCGGCGGCACCGGCGCTCCGACCGTGACCGGGTTGGTGGGACCCGATTGGGGGCTGGTCCCCTTGGCGTTCTTCGCCGCGACCTTGAACGTGTACGTCGTCGCGTTCGTCAGCCCGGTGACGACCTCGCTGACAGCCGTCGACGAATACGTGCGAGGCGACTGCGCCGCCGCCCCGATGAACGGCGTGATCACATAGCCACTGATCGCAAAGCCGTTGTTCGCCGGCGCCGTCCACTTCACCGTCGCCCGCGCATTCCCCGGCACCGCCGACGGCCCCGTCGGCGCCGACGGCGCTCCGGACGCCCCGGCCGGGGTCTCGAAGGTCGCCGTCAGCAAGAGCAACGCGACGAGGACGGCGAACGGACGGGTGCCACGATCCCGCCACAGTCGAACGCGATGTCCCATCGCTCACCTCACGCTGTGTTACATAGAAGCGCGGGCCGTAACGCGTGGTCTCTCGGTCAACTGCGATCCCCAACGGCACCGTACTCCTCGGGGCCCCCGCGCGCCTCGGCCGTCCGGCTTCGACGATCGGGAGGCATCCGAAACATCACTATCGCTACGATTTCCACTGGTCGCGGTGTCCGACGGGTCCCCGTGGTATGTGTGACCGCGTGGGTATGGGTGACAATGTCCGCAATGCTCGGCCGAACGTCAGGAGCGTGATGGCCGGGAACGTCGCGATTCACCGCACGGCGATCGTCGCGCCGGATGTGGAGATCGGCGACGGCACAATCGTCGGTCCCTTTGCGGTCCTGCTCGCGCCGTGCTCCGTCGGCCGGAACTGCTGGATCGGTCCCCACGTGGTGATCGGCACCACGGCTGAGCATCTCGACGCAATGACGATCGCAGCAGTGCCACGCGACGCCTCGAGCGGCCTCGACGAGGTCGAGCGGCAACGGATCGACGAGCTGGTGTGGTTCGGTTCCCACGGTGCCGGCGTGATCATCGGGGACGGTTCGACCGTCCGCGAGCACAGCACCGTGCACCAGGGCACAGAAGGGCCGACCGTTCTGGGCGACGACGTGTTCGTGATGAACAAATCGCACATCGGTCATGACGCGTCGCTCGGCGATCGCGTGCGCGTCGCGCCGGTTGCGATGGTCGGAGGGCACGCTTGGGTCGGCGCGGACGCGAACATCGGCATGGCGAGCTCGATTCATCAGCACCGGGCGATCGGCGCGGGCGCGATGATCGGGATGCACGCCGCCGTCGTCGAGGATGTCGGCCCGTTTCAATTGGTCAAGGGAAATCCGGCTCGGGCCGCCGGGGTGAACGTCGTCGGCATGACGAAACTCGGCTTCACGGAAGCCGACATCGATGCGTTGCGCGGCTACTACGAGAATGGAAGCGACCGGCCGAGCCGGCTCGAACAGAAATTCGACGATTGGGATCGAGCGCGCGCGCCGTGAGGGTGGCGGTGGTGAGCAGCTTCTTTCCGCCTCGCGCCGGGGGAAGCGCGCATTTGAGCGACGCGCTGGCTCGGCACGTCGCGGCTGCGGGGCACGAGGTGCTGGTGTTGACCGCGGCCCACCTCGACGCGCCGTCCGAAGAGGAGCGCGCCGGCGTACGGATCGTGCGCCTCCCCAGCTTCGCCCTGACGTCGAAGCTCGCCTTCAGCTACGACATCCCATTCACGGCTTCGCCCAAGAACGCTCGACGGCTGATGCGCTTGCTCGAAGAGTTCGAGCCCGATGTCGTGCACCAGCACGGCCAGTTCTTCGACCTCACGTGGATGAGCTCGATCTGGGCTCGTCGACGCCATGTCCCGACCGTGCTCACCGTTCACACTCGTTTCCAGAGCCCGTTCCGTGTCCACGCCGCGGCGTTGGGGATCGCCGACTACGCAATTGTTCGACCGTTCGTGCGGCTCGCTCACCCATATGTCGTCGCGGTGGACGTGTTCGTTCACGACTACGTCAACGCTCGCTTCGGCATTGAGGAAGCGCGCATCTTCGACATCCCCGTCGGCGTCGAATCAGACCGCTTCCGCGCCATCGATCGGTCCGTGATTCGACAACGGCTCGGCATCGGTGATCGCCCGATGGTGCTTTCGGTGGGACACGTCATCCCGCTTCGAGACCGGCTCGCATTGGTCGAGGCGATGCCCAAGCTCCTGGTGAGGTACCCGGAGCTCGTTGTCGTCGTCGTCGGACATATCTTCGACGAGCGATTCATCCATCGCGCCGAGGCGCTCGGTGTCGACCACGCGCTGATCACGACCGGAGAGGTCCCCAAAGACGACATGCCGCTCTACGCCGCGGCCGCCGACGTGGAGGCGCACGACCTGCAAGGACTTGGGTTCGGAACGGCCAGTCTCGAGATGCTCGCCGCGGGGATCCCCGTCGTTTCCGTGGTACGCGCCGACAACTACCCCACTGCGCACTTCGTCGACGGGGAACATCTGATCCTCGCGGCGTCGAGCGAGCCGAACGTGCTCGCATCGGCGATCTCACGGTTGCTCGACGACTCCGACCTCCGCCAACGCGTGGCAATCGGCGGCCGGCGTCTGATCGAGGAGGAGTTCTCGATGGCGTCGGTCACCGAGCGCTATCTCGCGCTCTACCAACGCGCGGTGAACGCGCCGAGTGCATCGGGGGATCCCGCGCGATGAGCGATCCGATCGAGATCTCGAAGGTCGTGGTGGGTGAGGACGAACAACGCCTGGTCTCCGAGGTCCTTCGTTCCGGCCGGCTTGCGCAGGGCCCGATGGTCGCGCGCCTGGAACAGGGATTTGCCGCGCTGTGCGGCGTGCGCCACGCCGTCGCAGTGAACAGTGGGACCTCCGCCTTGATCGCGGCCCTGCAGGCGGAGCGTCTGCGAGCCGGGGACGAGGTCGTCACTACTCCATTCACTTTCGTCGCAACGCTGAACGCGATCCTCGAAGCGGGCGCCACGGCGCGCTTCGCCGACATCGACCCGGCCACGTTCAACATCGATCCCGACGGGGTCGCCGCGGCGATCACCGACCGAACGCGCGTGGTGATGCCGGTTCACCTCTACGGCCAGCCCGCGGCGATGGACACCATCTCCGAGCTCGCGGCGGTTCGGGATCTTTCGATCGTCGAGGACGCGGCGCAGGCGCACGGTGCAATGGTCGCCGGTCGCAGTGCCGGGTCGTACGGCAGCGGATGCTTCTCGTTGTACGCGACGAAGAACGTCTCGACCGGCGAGGGCGGCATCATCACGACCAATGACGACGAGCGGGCCGATCGGATGCGCCTCCTCCGCAACCAAGGAACGCGCGGGCACGATCAGTACGAGGTTCAGGGGCACAACTACCGCCTCACCGATGTTCAGGCCGCAATCGCACTCCCGCAGCTGGAACGCCTCGAGGCGTCGACCGCGCGCCGCCGGGCCAATGCGGCGCGGCTCTCGGCCGGCCTCGAAGACCTGGTCGGCATCGTGGTCCCGGTCGTTGCCGACGGTCGCACTCACGTGTTCCACCAGTACACGATTCGGGTCACGCCGGCTGCGCGCGTCGATCGCGACGCCGTTGCGGCGCAGCTGCGCGCCCGCGGCGTGGGAACCGGCATCTACTACCCACGCGTCGTGTTCGAACACGACTGCTACCGCGACCATCCGGGCGTCGTGACCTCGGAGGTACCCGAGGCCTTCCGAGCCGCCCGTGAGGTGCTCTCGCTTCCGGTCCATCCACATCTGTCGGTGTCCGACATCGACAGGATCATCGAGGAAATACGAACGATCCTGGGCGCCTGAATGCCCGAAGTAAATCGAGCGGGGCACTACCGGTTGATCTGGAAGGCAAGTATCGTTTCTCTATGTCGCCGCGGCCGTCCGAGCTGCGCATTGCGCTCATCGGGGCCGGTGCGATGGGGTCTTTGCACGCTCGCGTCGTCGCCCAATCACGCGCGGCGGAGCTGGTGTGCGTGGTCGATCCCGACCGCGACCGCGGCGAAGCTCTCGCGGAGCGCTGGCGCTCAAAGTGGGTTCCCGACCTCGATTCGTTTCGCGGGATCGACGGCGTCATCGTCGCGTCTCCAACGAGCACTCACGTCGAGTGGGCGTCACGCGCGCTCGATGCCGATACGCCGATTCTCGTCGAAAAACCTCTCTCCGACGACCTTCTGCACACCGACGCGCTTCTCGCCCAGGCGCGAGCGCGGGCGGTCCCGATGACCTGCGGGCTCCTGGAGCGCTTCAATCCGGCGCTGTGTACCGCGCTCGAGATCGTCGACGAGCCGGTGCTCGTCACGACAGTCAGACACTCGCACCATCTGGTGCGGATCCGTACCGGCGTCTCCTACGACCTGCTCATTCACGACGTCGACCTCGTGTTGCGGATGACCGGTCGGATGCCCGAGTCGGTGAATGGGTGTTTCGGTTTCGCGCATCCGGACACGATGCCCGGAGTCGAGGACATCGCGGAAGCGATGCTGCGCTTCCGGAGTGGGATGGTCGCGGTGCTGTCTGCCAATCGCGTCTCTCAACGCAAGGTCCGCACCGTCGTCGTCAATGAGCTCGACCGACTCGTCGAGGTCGATCTGGTCCGCCAGGACGTCACGGTTTACCGTCACGTCGCCGGAGAATGGCTCGACCGAAACGGGCGAGGTATCCGTCAGCAGACGGTGATCGACATCCCGGTCGTGCAAAACACACGCGAGCCCTTGGCGGGGCAGCTCGACCACTTCATCGCGCTCGCAAACGGACAGCTCGACGCGGCTGCAGAGCTCGCGACGTTGCGGGCGCCCCACGCCGTTGTCGCGCAGGTCGTCGACGCCGCCAATCGGGCGACGACCGGCCCGCGAGCCTCCGTAGCTTGACCGGACGGGCGCGCCGCTGATGAAAATTAGCCGTCGGAGTCAGCTTCGAATCGCGCGGGCGCTGAACGACTTCCTGCCTCCGATCTTGCGAGATGCACGGTGGTTCATGCGCCTGCCGATGCGGCTCGTCTTCGGCCGTCATGCCCCGCTCGTCATGGACTTCAAGCGTCGGGCCTACGAGATGACCGACGACGAGATCGTCTCGGTCTACGAGGAGGTGGGTACGCACTCGCTCACCCGCGGCACCGACCTCAATGCCGCGTGCGCGGCGCGAGTTCTGGCCGACGTCGTGGGGCCCTCGGTGCTGGAAGTCGGCTGTGGCGAGGGCGCGCTCGCGATCGCGATGAGCCGTACCGCGACGGTTACCGCCTGCGACATCGTCGTGCGTCGTGAAGTGCGCGAGCGCTATCCGACCGTCACCTTCCGGGAAGCGAACGTCGAGCGACTTCCGTTTGGCGACGGCGAGTTCGACACGGTCGTGAGCACTCACACCCTCGAACACGTGCGAGACCTACGCCGGGCGATGGACGAGATACGGCGCGTCGCGAAACGGCGAGTCATCGTTGTCGTGCCCAAGGAACGGCCCTACTTGTACACGTTCAATCTGCACCTGCACTTCTTCCCCTACGAGCACGTGCTACGCGCAGCACTCGGAGAGCCCGCATGGACCGATGCCGTATGCGAGACCGTAGGCAGCGACTTGTACCACCGCGAGGATGTCGACCACAGCGTGTGAGCGCGCCTATCCGTTGGCAGACTGGGCCTGTTCGATCGCGCCTTGCAAACGGGCGGCGACCATCGCCGTGGTGAGATCGCCGCGGGTGCGCTCGAGCACGGCGCGGAGCGCGTCGGTCGTGCGGCGCAGCCCGCCGGTGACGCCGTCGGGATCGTCGATGGTCACGAGCAGCGAGTAGATCTCGTCCATCGCGCTCATCAACTCCTCGGCCCGGACGAGGTCGCCCGCGCGGAGCCGGTCGAGGAGCTGACGCCGCAGCTCGCTCGCGGCTTCGGCCAGACCGTTGCAGTACGGCGCCACGTCGACGGAGATGTCCTCGGGCAACGGCAGCGGATCGTCACGCACCAACGCCAGCGTGCACCAGGCCTCGGCGAGCTCCTTTTTGGCATCGTGCAGCGGACCGCTCGTGCGCACGTCGGGATGCCCGACCAACGCGGCATCGGCCTGCGCGAGATGGTCACGCGCTTCAGTCGCGAGCGTCTCCGCGGAGTCGTACTCGCCGCGATGCGTCGCGCGAATCGAAGCGGCACACGCCTGGATCGCCCTGCGCGCCGCCGCGATGGTCACCTCGCGCGCTTGGTGCTTCTCCTCGAAGGTCTCGCGGGCGCGGGCACCGACGGCACCGATCTCCGCGCGTCGATCCACGCGTCGATCCAATGGGCCGGCTACGACGACGCGCTGCGCCGCAACGCGAGCGCGGGCGCCCGCCGCTCCGGCAGGTAGCGCACCTTCTCGCTGCGCTCGAACTGAGCCGACCGCAACCAGGCCCACAGCCCGAGGTACGCCAGGCAAGTGACGTCGACGAGGATCTGCAACCCCCAGGCCACGGCCGAATGGGTCGTAGCGGCCAGGAGCAGCGTGACGGTGATCGAGGCGGTCAGCGCCCGGGTCAGGTCGCGGCGGCGGCGGGCCGAGCGTTGCGCGGCCGATGCCCGGAGCGCGGGGACCAACGAACGCGTCGGGACATGGGGCTGCGGGTTTCCGGCCGCGCTGACGTTCTCGATCTCCAGGTGACCGTTGGTCTTGCCCAGCACATCGAGCTTGTAATTGAAGTCGACGATCGAGTCAGCGGTGCGCTGACTGCGGGACCGGAGGAGCGGAGGCACGAGGACCACCGCCCACAAAACCGCCAAGATGAACAGGACCGGCAAGGGCGTCAAGACCTCTCGAACGCGGTTGTCTGTGTCCACGAAGGTAACAACGAGCGACGATCCGATGGGGGACCGTCGACCCCGACAGTCTGCTCAACTCTCTTCCGAGAACCAAACCGTGCCCGATTTCGGCCGAATCGCCACCAGCCGCCGGCCATCTGGGCGAGCATGTGATCCATCACCTTCGCGTGGTCGATCTGGGGGCTGAAAAGGATGAACTCCCCGTCGTCCACCACCCGCACGCTGTGCCCCGGCGGCCAGAAGAAGAGGTCGCCGACCGAACCGGTCTCTTCCGACCCCTCCGCGTAGCTGACGTCCACCGCACCGCACAGCATGTAGCCCCAGACGCTGTCCGACGCCGTGCGCGCCGGACTACTCGATCTCGATGGATCCACGGCCGCGACGCGTTCCAACCCTCGCTTGTCGCCCACCTCGTCGCCGCGGCGTCGTAGGGGCACCCGAAGGCTCGGATCCGGTACTTCGCTATTGATCGCGTAACAAGGGCGCGACATCGAGGCGGCTGACGCGTCGTAACGCCAGGCCGAGCGCGACGGCCGAGAGCGCGACGACCGCGACCGAGAGCGCGATGAGCGACACGACCGGCACGCTCACCACCGGGGGCGGCAGGCTGAAGAACAGCCCGAGCACGCGCACCGAGAGGATGCTCAGGAAGACCCCGAGGGGGAGCCCGATCAGGAGACTCCCGCCGGTCGTCAGCGCGCCCTCGAGCAGCGGTCCCGCGAGCACAGCACGCGTGTCCGCGCCGACGGTCCGAAGGAGCGCGAACTCGCGCCTTCGCTCGAGAGTGATGAAGGCGCCGAGCACGCCCACGCCCAGCGCGGCGATGACGACGCCCGCCACGGCCTCGATGCGACCCAGTCCGCCGAGGTTGAGCGCGGTGAGGGTTCGCTGCTGCTTGCGCACGAGGTCGCTGATGGTCGATACCGAGACCACTCGGGATTGCGGGCCTCGCCGAAGCGCGGCCGCAACTGCATCGACGCTTCGACCGGGGCCTACCCGCGCGAGCCACATGTCAGGAGTCGGAACCGGAGCGGGAACGCCCGCGGCCGACATCACCATCTCGGAGAACGGATCGTTCGGCGGGAACGACCGGTAGACGCCGACAACGTGGAAGTTCATCTTCTGTGACAGGTCGAGATCGTCGGGGAAGATCGTGACCGGGAACGTATCGCCGGGCGAGATCGCGAAATCCTTCGCGATCTCATCGGATACGACCATCGCCGACGGGTCGCGGGCCAGTGCGTCGAGCCCCGCGCCGCGCACGATCTGCGGGCCCATCGTCGCGGTCGTCCGGTACGACGACACGTCGACGGCCATGATCGTCTTCCGGTCGCTGCCGCTGCGCGCCGGGATGAATCGAATCGGTGTGGTCGCGACGACGCCGGGACCGAGATCCGGGAGCGGCTGCACCGGATCGGTCGCGGGCGTCAACCGGATGTCCGCCGCGATCGCGGCGTGGGCGTCGGCGTGCTTCGCCTCGCGATACGTCGAGACGAATGTCAACACCTGCGTCCCGAAGGCAACCGCGAGGATTCCGAGCGTGAGCGCGATCGCGGGCAGCGCAGGGCGGCGAGCCGTCCACCGCGTGATCGCCGACCGCCACGTCGTGAGTGGTCGGGAGCGGTCGGGCCGGCTCTGGCGCGCGAGGAGCATCAGCAGCCCGCGGACCGAGAGCAACGCGAGCGCGAGCCACAAGGCGATCGGCGCGAGCAGCACGTAGAACGAGAGCGCCACCGCAGCTCCCTGGACGGGCAACGGCTTCAGTCCGCCGGCCAGGAGGTTGCCGGCCAGGATCATGAGGCCGACGACGAGTGCAACGACGTCGAGACGACTGCGACGCCACGTCGGCATCCATTCGCCGGGCAATGCTCGGCGCTCGACCGCGAGCGACGAACGGCGGCCGGCTCGGATGAGTGGGACGAGCCGTGCCGTCGTGGCGATCGCACCGGCGGCGATCGCCGCCCCGATCGCCACGATGCGAGGACCGTTCGGGAGCGCGGACCAGACACCGTGGCCGATCACCGCCGAGACGCCGGCGACCGCGACGGCGAGACCGATCACGGTCCCTACTGCTCCGGCGAGCACGCCGTTGTTCACCGCGAGCCGGACCAGTTGCGCGTCGGTGGCGCCGCGGAGCCGCAGCAGCGCGTCTTCCCTGCGGTTCGCTTCGGCCAGGGCCGCGGCGCCCGCGAGACCGAGCGCGCCCGCGACGAGCGCTCCCGGAATTCCGAGCAGGAGGAACAGCGTCTTCGCGTTCGTCGCGTCGACGGACGCCTCGGTCAGCGGCTCGGCCGTGTTGTCCGCCACGATGATGTCGCCGGGCGCGCGTCGTTCGAGCACGCGGCGCATTTGGGCCGACCAGGTGACCGCCTGGCCCGGGTCCGACGGGTAGGCGTGGTGGTCGACCGCGACGTGCGCCTCGATGGAAGCGGGGGGCAACTCCGACAGGCCCGGGTTCGTCACCACGGTGGCGGGTCCGTATGCCCGGAGCAGCTGTGGCAACACGTGCCGGGAGAACGTGTCGTAGCTGACGACGATGACACGGGGAACGACCGCGATATCGCCTTGCACCTCTCCGGCCGGGATCGCGTCCCACGTAGTCGCGTCGCGCGCGTCGACGCGACCGGCCACGGGCAACGTGAGCACGCGCGTCGAGACGTCGCCCCGCAGCTCGATCGTCACACGCGACGCGCCTCCGAGCCCGGGGGACGCCGCGACCGCGCCGTTCAGCAGCGCGCCCCGACTGACGTCGCCGGTCGAGCGCACCCAATGGTGGTGACGGAAGTACGCGGGCGGAACTCCGTAGAGGCGCGCGCTCACCCGGCCACTGCTCGCGCCCGGCGTTCCGACGACCACGTCGGCGCTCCCGAAGAGGTCGACGTGCTGCACATGCGGCGTAGCACTCAGATCACGAGCAACGCGCGGCATGTCGACCTGCAACGAGGTGGCCAACGCGCGCATCTCGACTTGCACCGGTTGCAACGCGACGCTGGTCATGACGCGCACGTTGTCGTCGACGAACAGGAGTGTGCTCGCGAGGACGGCGACGGGCAGCGCAACGGCGACCGACGCGAGCGCGAGACGCGACAGCGCTCGGCGGTTGACTTGGTACACGAGCCACCACACGTCAGGCTCCGTTCGCAGTCGGCGGCGGGACCTCGAGGCGACCGGATCGAAGCGTCACGACGCGATCCGCCTTTTCGGCGACGGTGGGGTCGTGAGTGACAAGGACAACGCTCGAGTGGCGGGAGCGCGCGATCGCGAGCATCAGATCCACGACGGCGATCGCCGTCGTGGAATCGAGGCTGGCGGTGGGCTCGTCGGCGAACATGATCGCCGGGTTGTTCACGAGTGCCCGCGCGATCGCGACCCGCTGCTGCTGCCCGCCGGAAAGCTGATCGGGCAGCTTGTTCGCCTCGGCCGGCAGGCCCACTTGCGCGAGCGCCTCGGTCACGCGTTCGCGACGCTCGGCAACCGCCACCCCGTCGAGCAGCAGCGGCACTTCGATGTTCTCCGCCGCGGTCGCCGGCGCCAAGAGCGACGCGCCTTGCGCGACGAAACCGCACGTACGCCGCCGGAACCGGGCGAGGGCGGAGCCGCGCAGGCTGTCCCACGCGATGCCCGCCACCTCGACCCGGCCGGCGTCGGGCCGGTCGAATCCGGCCAGAAGATGCAAGAGGGTGGACTTGCCCGACCCACTCGGTCCGACAACGGCGACGACCTCGCCGACTGCGACGGTCAGCGAGACATCGTCGAGGCTCCGCAAGGTGCGCGCCCCGTCGCGATGGACGCGGGAGAGCCCGGTCGCCGCAATCGCTGCCAGCTCAGGCGGCAACGAGGAGCCCATCGCGCATCACGAAGGGATGGTCGGCGCGCCGGGCAACCAGCGGGTTGTGCGTGACCGTGAGGATCGCCGCGTTCTCACGGGCGCGGAGTTCATCGAGCAGCTCGAGCACCGCAACCGTCGATTCCTCGTCGAGCTCCCCGGTCAGCTCGTCGGCGAGCACGACGACCGGTCGGGGCGCGAGCGCAACCGCGATCGCGACGCGCTGCGCCTCACCGCCCGACAGTTGACGGCTCGGCTGGCCCGCGCGGTCGGCGAGGCCGACCGCGGAGAGAAGCTCCGCGACGCGGTCGCGCACTTCGCCAACCGGCCGACCGTCGAGGCGCAGGGGCAGGCTCACATTGGTCGCCACGTCGAGGAGCGGGTGGAGGTTGTCCCGCTGCATGACGACACCGATGCGGCGACGACGACGGATCGCGCGTTCGGCTGCCGCCAGCCGGGTGATGTCTTCGTTTTCGATGAGCACGGATCCGCCACTCGGTTCGACCAGACCGCCGAGCACGTGCACGAGGGTGCTCTTGCCGCAACCCGACGGGCCGATCACGCTCGTCCACGATCCGGCGGCGAGCGACAGGTCGGCACCCCGGAGCGCGACGGTCTCGATGTCACGCTCGCGGTAGATGTGGTACAGCCCGTGCGCTTCGAGGGCGCGCGAACTTCCGCCCGGGATCGAGTTGTTCACCGCACGACCTTCGTGAGCGTCGAGGTTTCCGAGTGCCCCGCCGAGATCTTCTTCGTGTAGATGAGGCCGACGCCCGGAGCGAAGTACTTCTGGTCGAGCTTGTCGGGGTTCAACGGGTTGCGGTCGGTCGTGATGACGACGTTCTTGTACAACGTGGCGCCGGCCTTGTATTGCGTGCCGGTGGTCGTCACCCGTGCGACATCCTCTGCGACACCGGGCCGGAACTCCTGCCGGTAGAATATCCCGATCGCGGGGTTCGCCTTCATAATGATCCCGGGCTGCGCGTTGTCGACGCCGGCCTCCCACGAGCCCTGCGTGTTCGAGACCTGACCGTTCAGGTATTCCGCGGTCGCCTCGCCGAAGTACCAGACGTCGCCGTTCTTCGCCTGCGCGTACCAGTCGGTTGTCTTCTCTTCGAGCGCACCGTTGTTGGTGACCACGTCGCGGACGACGACCGTCGCGATGCCCATGATCATCTTCGTTTCCTTGGCAACCGTCACTTCGGTGTGTTGGGGCTTGCCGTCGCGGATCCCGTCGAAGATGAACTGCGATCCGGGCTTGAGCGGAAAGTACGGGTTGGTAATCTGGTTGCTGAAGCCGGCCGGATCGATTTTCGGGTGGTAGTTCGCGGGCACCGACGACGACGTGGTGCTTCCGCCGCCACTCGCGGCCGTAGTCGGCGAGGCAGGAGTCTTCCCTCCGCTCGACCCGCAGGCGCCGATGAGGACGGCAGAACCGAGAGCGATCAGAACGCTGCGCTTCGAGAACATGATTCCCTCCAAGGATCGTGCACCATCGTGTCGAAACGCGCCTAAGGAATCGATAAGGAGTGGCGCCGTTCGGCACCTGCGTGCATGCGCGCGCTCCACTACCGTCGAACCACATGGGAAACGACCTCGAGCGGATCCTGCTCGTCGACGACGACCCGGCCCTGACTGCATCGTTGCAAGCCGGCCTGCGCGCGGAGGGCTTCGATGTCACCGTGTCCGATGACGGAGCCAGCGCGCTCGAGCTGCTCGAAGACTCACGCTTCGACGCGATCGTCCTCGACCTGATGCTTCCCGGCGTGAACGGCTTCCGGTTCTGCGATCTGCTCCGCCGTCGGGGCAACGCGACACCCGTGTTGGTACTGACGGGGAAGCGGGGTGAGCTCGACGAGACCGAGGCCCTCGAGCTCGGCGCCGACGACTACCTCACGAAGCCGTTCTCCTTCGTGGTGCTGGTCGCGCACCTGCGAGCCATCTTGCGCCGTAGCTCGCAGCGCGTGACGCAAGAAGCGCTCGCCGGCGATCTCGCACTCGATTCGATAACCCATCGCTGCCGGCGCGGGGACGTCGAGATCGAGTTGACCCCGCGCGAGTTCGCGCTCCTCGAGCTTCTGATGCGACGGGTGGGTGAGCCCGTCGCCAAGCGCGAGCTGTTGGACGAGGTCTGGGACTGGGCGATCAGCGACAGCTCGAATCTCGTCGAGGTCTACATCGGTTACCTGCGGCGGAAGATCGACACGCCGTTCGAACGGCGGAGCATCGAAACCGTGCGCGGCGTCGGGTACCGGCTCGATCCCAACGGCGGCTGACCATGCGCTGGTCGGTTCGGATGCGCGCGACGGCGAGCGCGACGATCATCATCGGCGTCACGCTCGTGATCGCCGCCGTGGTCGCAGTCGGTCTACGCCACCGCGCCCTCGTCAACGACGTCGACTCCCGCGCGCAACTCCGGCTCGACGACGTCGCCGCGCTCGCCAAGAAGAATCAACTGCCGAGCACGCTCGCGGGCGCGCCGGAAGATGCCACGCTGGCGCAGGTTGTCGCCGCGGGTCACGTCATCGCGCAGAGTCCCGAGATCTCCGCGCGCTCGGTGCTCGCCGGATTCGAACCGCCGGGCGGCGCGACCGTGACGCGGACGGTGCATCGGGCGCCGGTGAAAGGTGGCGGCTCATTTCGGGTCGCCGCTCGTCGAGTGATGACACCGAACGGACCGGTAGTGGTCTACGCCGCGGCGCCCCTCGAAACGGCGACCGAAAGTGCCCATGCGCTCGAGGTCGGGTTGAGCGTCGCCGTGCCCATGTTGATCCTGGTCATCGCCATCACGACCTGGTGGATCGTGGGGCGCGCGCTCCGTCCCGTCGAGAATATCCGGCGCGAGGTCGACGAGATCTCCGCAACCGAACTGGCCCGCCGCGTACCCGAGCCGCCAACCGGCGACGAGATCCAACGGCTCGCCGAGACGATGAACACGATGCTCGAACGGCTCGAGGACTCGACCCTGCGTCAGCGTTCGTTCGTCTCCGACGCGGCGCACGAGCTGCGCAGCCCGATCGCGTCGATCCGGGCCGAGACCGAGATCGCCGCGTCATACCCGAGAGCGGTCGACTCCCGAGCCGCGCTCGAGCGAATCGGCTCGACCATCCACCAGATGGAGACGCTGGTGGAGGATCTCCTGGTGCTGGCGACATCCGACGAACAGGGCCGGGCGCCCGCCACGAACGTCGATCTCGACGAGATCGTCGTCCAGCAGCTCGAAATGGCGCGGGCCACCGCGCCGGTCCGCATCGACGCACCGGTGATCGACGCGGCGCGGATCCGCGGACACCGTGACCATCTGCGGCGCGTCGTCGCGAACGTCATCGACAACGCCACGCGTCACGCCCGTTCGGCCGTGATCGTCGAGCTCCACGCCCACGACGGTGTCGCCGAGATCGCGATAACCGACGACGGGCCGGGCGTCCCCTGGGAGCTGCGCGACTACGTGTTCGATCGGTTCGCGCGTGTCGACGACGCCCGCAGCCGGACGCGAGGCGGAGCCGGGCTCGGCCTCGCGATCGCCCGGCGGGTCGTGGAAGACCACGACGGGACGATCGGCATCGAAGACGCGACGAGCGGCACGCGCATCGTCATCCGCTTGCCGTTGCGAGATGCCGACTCCGCCTAGAAACCGAACGGATCCGACTCCGAAGGCTGCCGGCGCCAGGTGCCGCTGCGGCCCCCCGTCTTCTCCCAGAGCGACAGATCACCGATCGTCATCGACCGGTCGACCGACTTGCACATGTCGTAGATCGTGAGAGCGGCGACGGCGGCCGCAGTGAGCGCCTCCATCTCGACGCCCGTGCGGTCGACCGTGTCGACGTTGGCCTCCACCTCGACGTAGTTGTCCTCGAGGCGGAAGTTCACGAGCACCGCGCCGACCAGGAGCGGATGGCACAAGGGGAGGAGGCTCGGGGTCTGCTTGGCGGCCTGGATCCCGGCCACCCGGGCGACTGCGAGCACGTCACCCTTGGTGATGGCACCCGTCGCGATCCTCGACGCCGTCTCGGGCTCCATGTGCACCCGACACCGGGCGACCGCTCGGCGGTGGCTCGGCTCCTTGGCGGTGACATCGACCATCCGGGCCCGCCCGAGCGGGTCGAGGTGCGTGAATTCAGGCGCCATGACGAGCCAGTCTACGGGCGCCCCGGGCATCAGCGCTCACGGGCGCCTTATGCGCGAGCCGGCCGGGGCGCTCTGTGCCAGGCTGGCCGTCGAGTCGAAGGAGGGGTTCATGTCGCACGCGATCACGGTGACGGACCCGACCGCCGCGACCCGAGGCCGCCGCACCGCTCGCTGAGCGTTCCGGTTCCTCGTCGGTCGTCGGTCGGGCGAATTCGCCCGCGCGCAGTGCTGACCGCGCGCGCCCGGTCCCGATCCTGCCAACGACACGAGGAACCACGTTGAACACTCAGAACCACGAATCATCCACCTGGACCAACTACCTCAAGGGCGGGCGCACCGAGCCCGTCGACGCCGAGAAGTTCCGCGAGTACATGCGCCACCGCGACTACCCACTCGCTTCCGCCTACGACCCGCGGTGGGCACATCTCAACCACATGGGCCCGAGCGTGCTCTGGCTCACCGAGGCGCTCGCACAGGTGATCCCGTTCGAGCCCGGGATGCGCGTGCTCGACCTCGGCTGCGGCAGTGCGATCTCCTCGATCTTCCCGGCGCGCGAGTACGGCGTGCAGGTCTGGGCGGCCGATCTCTGGATCGATCCGTCAGGAAATCGCGGGCGTATCGACGAGGCCGGCGTGAGCGATCGCGTGTTACCGATCGAGGCCGAGGCGCATTCGTTGCCGTTCGCGCACGCGTACTTCGACGCGCTCGTGAGCATCGACGCGTACCACTACTTCGGAACCGACGTGCGGTACCTGTCGTACGCCGCGCAGTTCGTTCGCCCCGACGGTCATATCGGCATCGTCGTACCCGGCAACGCGGTCGATCCCGATGATCTCCCCGCGGAGGTTCAAGCCAACGCGCCGTTCGGTGCCGACTACTTCACCTTCCGCAGCGACGACTGGTGGACGCGGCACTGGTCGCGTACGTCGGGCGTCGAGGTCACCCGCGCCGAGATGCTCGAAGGCGGCCGGGATCTTTGGCTTCGACACGCACAGGCCAACGAAGCATGGGGACGGGATTCCGCTCGCGGAGACCGGCGACGGCCCGTTGCTGCTCTCCGAGCACGGCGCGCACTTGGGCTTCGTCCGGATCACGGCGCGGCGCACGGAGGGCCACACCCTGACGTTCGGACCCGGCCGCTACATGACCCGGCTCGTCTGACGGATTACCCGCCGATCTGGCTCATGCTGCGGGACGGCCGGATGAAGTCGACCTTGCCGATGCGGTGGCCGGCCCATTTGTTGCCGACGGCGCGCTCGATCGCGACGGCCAAACGGTCGTCGAGGTCGGGCGCGTCGAGGCCGCCGTCGGCACGCAGCTCGGCGCGGAGGTCGACCTCGTCGAGCGCGAACAGACACGTGCGGAACTGGCCTTCGGCAGTGATGCGAACGCGATCGCAGCTCTCACAGAACGGCTCGGTCACACTCGGGATGACGCCGACGTCGCCTCGACCGTCGACGTAGCGCCACCGCGCCGCGGGCTCGACGTGCGCAGCCGCGGCCGATTCGAGCGGGAACTCCGCACTGATGCGCTCGAGGATCTCGTGCGCGGGCACGACCTGCGCGTCGGTCCACGCGCCCTGCGCGTCGAGCGGCATGAACTCGATGAAGCGCATACCGACCCCACGATTCCGACCGAAGCGTGCGAGGTCCACCACCTCGTCGTCGTTGACCCCGCGCATGACCACCGCGTTCACCTTCACGGGCGCGAGGCCGGCGTCGAGCGCGGCGTCGATACCGGCCAGCACGCGGTCGAGCTCGTCGCGACGCGTGAGCGCGAGGAAGCGATCAGGTTGCAGGGTGTCGAGTGAGACATTCACCCGGGTCAAACCCGCGTGCGCGAGATCGTGCGCAACCTGGGCGAGCTTCACGCCGTTGGTCGTGAGTGCGAGATCGACGCCGAGCGGCGCGAGCATCTCGACGAGGCGGGTCACGTGGGCGCGGACCAGGGGTTCGCCGCCGGTGAGCCGGATGGCCCCGAATCCGAAGCGCTGCACGCAGAGCCGCGCGATGCGAGCGATCTCCTCGTAGGAGAGCACCTCACTGCGCGGGAGCCAGTCCATGCCCTCCTCGGGCATGCAGTACGAGCAGCGGAGATTGCAGCGATCAGTGATCGAGATCCGCAGATCCCGCACGACGCGACGGTGCCCATCGATCAACGGCTTGGCGCCGAGGGCGATGGGTACGGCGACGGGATTCACCCGCTCAGCGTAGGGGTGACTGACTTGCGTGGCCCCCGGGGGTGGGTTCGCTCTAGCTCCTCGACAGCGCAGCGACCAACTTCAGCCGTCGAATCAAAGCTTCCCCGGGGAGCAGCGTCGCGCCAGCCCCACGCGCCACTGCTTGTTGTGCCACGCGATTCGCAACCTCCCCAAGCTGCGATTCGCCCGCCACGGCGATTTCCCACGATGGTCTCGTCGTTGAGATCTCGTGGTGTAGTTGTTATACCACCGTCGGTGGGAATCGCCATGGGCCCAACGACCCAAACGCGCGCGGATAGTGCTATCGGCCTCTTCTGGTCCGAAGGCTTGACTCCGAGACCCCCGCGCCCGATATATGAACCCAAGTGGGACTGATCACCGACCCTGGCGGCACCGGGTCGGCGATCGAGGCGTAGCGGCGGGCCTCGGGCGGGGCTCGCCGCCGCCCCCCACCTTCTCCGGGTCAGAGCAGGATCACGGGGACGAGGTCGCCGGCTTCCACGCCTTCGCCGTCCTCGATACAGGCCAGGCCGTTGGCGGCGGCCATGCCGGAGAGCACGTTGCTCGCCTGCACCCCGGCGCGCTCGCACACGTAACGCCCCGCGTCGTAGCGCACCCGCACGCGATCGAAGTGCCGGCGCCCGTCTTTGCGACGGCGGAATGCCGACACGGCTTCCGCGATCACCGTCTCGGGCAGCACGTCGGTGTGGCCGGCGAGGCGGCGCAACGCGGGACGCGCCAACAGCTCGAAGCTCACACGCGAAGACACGGGATTGCCCGGCAGACCGAAGACCGGCACAGCGCCGATCGCCGCGAACGCAAGTGGCTTGGCGGGCTTGATCGCCACCTGCATCCACGCGTAGGAGCTCTGGGGACGTACCGACGCGAGCCGTTCGAGCACGACCTTGACGAAGTCGTAGTCACCCATCGACACCGCGCCGCTGGTGACGAGCGCGTCGCATTCGTCGACCGCCTTCGTGATCGTCGTCGTCAACACCTGCTCGTCATCGCGCGCGATCCCGCAATCGACTGCCTCGAAGCCGGCTTCTTCCAGCACGGCGAGGAGCATCGGGCGGTTCGAGTCCCGGATCATTCCCGGCGCGAGCGGGCCCGATACGACGAGCTCGTCGCCGGTCGAGCACACGCCGACGCGCGGGCGCGGGTGACACCAGACCTCCGCGACGTCGAGACTGGCGAGCACGCCCAAGTGCGCGGGCGTGAGTGTCGTCCCCGTGTCGAACACCTCCTGCCCGGCCTCGAGATCACCGCCGGCCGGGCGTATGTGATCCCCCGCTACCGCGGCCTGGAAAATCGCAACCGCGTCGCCATGCGCGCGTGTGCGCTCGACCATCACGATTGCGTCGGCGCCTCCGGGGACGGGCGCGCCCGTCATGATGCGCACCGCCTCCCCGTCTCCGACCGCGATCGACGGCGCGTGACCGGCCGCGACCTCACCGACGATTCGCAGCGTCACGGGTGCGTGCTCGGACGCTCCGGCGGTATCGGCCGCGCGCACCGCGAAGCCGTCCATCGCCGTGTTGGCGAACGGCGGCACCAGCTCCGACGCGATCACGTCGCGCGCGAGCACCAGACCGCGCGCGTCGGCCAGCGCGACCGCGCGCGGTGCGAGTGGCACGACCGCACCGAGGATCCGCTGCTGGGCTTCCTCGAGCGAGATCACGAGATCAACGACTCACACGATGCCCCGCCGGTGCACGAGCTCGCGCAGGAACTCGGTGAGCTGCGGACCAGTGTCGGGACGGTCGAGCGCGAGCTCGATGTTGGCGCGCAGGAAATCGGCCTTGTGGCCGACGTCGTACCGCCCACCTGCGCACGGCATGGCGAGCACGGTCTGCCCTCGGAGCAGGAGTGAGATCGCGTCGGTGAGTTGTAGCTCGCCTCCCGCGCCCGGCTGAATGCGATCGAGTGCATCGAAGATCTGGGGCGTGAACACGTAGCGACCGATGACCGCGAGGTTCGACGGGGCCTCGTCACGCGGCGGCTTCTCGACGATGCGGCGGATCTTGACGACCCCGTCGACCCCGTCAACGGAATCACCATCGGGCTCGACGCAGCCGTACATGGAGATCTCCTCGGGCGACACCTCTTGCACCGCGACGACCGAGTGACCTTCACGCGCGTACGCGTCGAGCATCGAGCGGAGCAACCGGGCCTCGTCGACCATGATGTCGTCACCGAGGAGCACGGCGAACGGCTCGTCACCGACGTGATGCCGCCCGACCGACACCGCGTGGCCGAGCCCGAGTGGATCGCGCTGCCGCACATAGTGGAGGTCGGCCAGGTCGGACGCGAACTGCACTTCCTTCAGCAGCGCGTGCTTGCCGGTGTTCTCCAGGTAGTGCTCGAGCTCGAAGTTGCGGTCGAAGTGGTCCTCGAGGGCGCGTTTCCCGCGGCCGGTGATCATCAGGATGTCGGTGAGACCGGCCTGGACCGCCTCTTCCACGACGTACTGGATCGCGGGCCGGTCCACCAACGGCAACATCTCCTTGGGGATGCTCTTGGTCGCCGGCAGGAACCGCGTCCCCAGGCCCGCGGCCGTGATCACCGCTTTGCGTACAGGTTGCATCGGGGCTCCTTCTGCCGCTCCGATGCGGGCGACCGTCAAGCGGGAGGCGCGCCGAGGTCGATCTCCTGGCGTCGCAACAACCGCCGAATGTTACCGAGGTGACGAATGATCACCAATACCGCGAGCGCCGCGACCGCGCCGATCTCCCAGACGTCGTAACGGAACACCGCGATGGCGACGGGAAAGAGAATCGTCGTGAGCAACGACGCGAGCGACGCCTTGTGCAACAACCGTGCGACGACGAACCAGACCACCGCCAGGCCCACGACGATCAATGGATAGAGCACGACGAGCGCGCCGCCGGCGGCGGCCACACCCTTCCCACCCTTGCGGTAGAGCGGGAACGTGTGCCCGACCACCGCCGCGACCCCGAGGGCACACGCGCCGGCGCGGCCTCCGATCACCATGCCCGCGCCGGCCGCGATTGCACCCTTCGAGAAGTCGAGCAGGAGCACGAGCGCGCCCGCCCGCCAGCCGAGCAGCCGCGCCACGTTGGACGCGCCCGGGTTGCCGGAGCCCTCTTGGAGAATGTCGCGGCCGTGGGCGCGGGCCACGAGGAGCGCGCTCGGGAACGTTCCGAGCAACCAGGCAACCGGAACCGCCAGGGCGACGACGAGCATTACCGCCCATTCTGCCCCCGCTCGCCATTCTGCCCCTCCTAGTCGGCTGCTACGATTGGCACTCGGCGACTGAGAGTGCCAGGGAGAGTCCGATGCCGACCTACGACTACCGCTGCGCCAAGTGCGGCGACGAGCTCGAGGTCTTCCAGACGTTCGCCGAGACGCCGCTCACCAGGCACGCGGGGTGTGGCGGCAAGCTGGCCAAGGTCCTCTCGCCGGCGGGGATCGTGCTCAAGGGCTCGGGCTTCTACAAGACCGACAACCGCAGCTCGTCGAAGCGATCCGGCGGCCAAGACTCCGACGGCAACGGCTCGAAGTCGAGCGAGAACGGCTCGAGCTCGGGCGGCTCGGAATCGGGTAGCGACGCCAAGAGCTCCGATTCCGGAACGTCCGACGCGAGCACGTCTGGGTCGGACAAGTCGGGAACGGAGAAGTCATCGCGCAAATCGGATTCGGGCTCGTCGAGCTCGAACGGCTCCGGTTCGAAGGCGTCGAAGCCCGCGGCCAAGAGCGCCTGAGTCCGGTCAGAGTCGCGGGCACGGTCGACGCCTGCGTCGCTTTGTACGTTCAGCAGAATGGAAGCGTGGCCCAAGTACATCGCAGGCGGATTGGCAGCGTCGCAGCTTGCTGATGCGATAGGCAACCAGCTGGTCCCGCGCCGTTATGTGACGGCACATTTGGATCACTCTGGGCGTCCCCAACCGTCTGCGCCCGGCCCTTCCCGTGATCAAGGTCGCCGGATCCGTCGGACTCGTCCCAGGCGGTCATTGCACCAAGGCGAGGCGACTTGATCCCCCGGTGATCATCGGCGAGCACATGGAACATCACGGCCGCCGCGTAGTAACCGACGAGGCACGCCGTCGTGTGGTTGCCGGCTATCGCGTTCGGTGCAGGCGCGGCGGCTTCATTCGTCACGTTCGATCTCCCCGCGATCGGTTCCCGACCGGAATTCGCCTGATAGTTTGCGAGTGCTTCTCCGCGCTCTTCCCCGACCCGCTCTTCCCCGAGACGTATTTCGGTCGGAAGGATGCGCGTGCGCCGTTCTCCTCGGGTCTTCCTCGCGTGGTTTGCCGCGATCGCTGTCGCGCTGACCACAGCACGCGTCGTCGGTGGTGATCTGGCGACGCTGCACCGGCGTGCAGGCTCGCTCGGGCCGCAGGTGTCGGTGATCGTGGCGACTCACGACCTCGCGGTGGGTCAGACGATCGCCGCGAGCGACATCCGCCGCGAGCCGCGGTACCGCAGCCAGACCCCGCGGGTTGCCTTACGGAGCGCGTCGGCCGCGGTCGGTCGGGTCGTGATCGTGCCCGTGCTCCGCGACGGGACGCTGTTCGACGGTCACGTGGCACCGGCCGCGCGCACGGGGCTCGACGCCGTCGTCGCGCGCGGCGAACGCGCCGTGCACGTCACGCCGAAGGACGGCTTCCGGCCGGCCCGCGGATCGGTCGTCGACGTCCTCGCCGCATTCGACCCCTCGGTGGTCGCGGTCGACGGGCCCGCCGACGCCGCGGTGGTCGTCGCGAGCGGGGCGCGGGTGCTCACCGTCGATGACGTGTCGTCGTCGGGCAGCGGTGATGCGTCGTACGCGGGCGTGACCCTGCTCGTGACCGAAGCGGAAGCCCGCGCGATCGCGTTCGCGGCGGCCACCGCCGATCTCACGCTCGCGATCACACCGCCCGAGTCGGCATGCTGCCGGGAACCCGGTTCGTAGCCGCCGACTACATTCGCCGCCGTGGCGGGCAGCGCGATCAGCACCGTGATCTTCGACTTCGGCGGCGTCATCTCGAGCCCGCTGTTCGTCGGCATCGGCAACTTCGAGGTGTCCGAGGGTTACCCCAAGGGCTCGCTGTTACAGCTGCTGTTCGGCGACACGAGCTACATCGGCGTCGAAGGTCGGGCGGTGGCCGAGGCGATCGCCGACGATCCCGACGCGGCGGAGGCCGCCGGCGAGGTCGCCGACGAACCCGACTGGCACCTGCTCGAGAAGGGCCTGATCGACGTCGCGACGTACTTCGCGCGGCTGTCCGAAAGGGCGCCCGACGTGCTGGGCCGTGAGATCGACATGGATGCCTACGGTCGCTTCTGGCGGCAGAGCTCGCCGGGCGTGCACTGGATGGTCGTGCACAAGATCCGCGAGTTGAAGGATCGCGGTCTGCGGCTCGGCCTGCTCACGAACAACGTCAAGGAGTTCGGCGAGCATTGGCGCACGATGTTTCCGCTCGAGGAGCTGTTCGAAGAGGTCGTCGACTCGAGTCACGTCGGCGTGCGCAAGCCCGAGCGCGAGATCTACGAGATCACGTGCTCGCGCATGGCGATCGCGCCGACCGAGGCCGTCTTCGTCGACGACAACGCCGACAACGTGAGGGCGGCGCGCGAGTTCGGCATGGAGGCGGTGCACTTCCGCGAGGATCCGTGGACGGCGATCGCCGAGCTCGACGCGATTCTCGAACGCCGGGGCGTTACGACCCGCTGATCGTCATGTCGCTCAACAACACGGTCATCCCCGCAACCGCGCCGGGCAGGAACGTGAGGTCGGCGCCCACGTCGGCGATGTCGAGCAGCATCCGCTGGAGCGTCGAGGCGATCGTGACCTCGCGCACGGGTTCCGCGAACGCTCCCGCGCGCACCATGAGTCCTTCGGCACCGACGGAGAAGTCACCGCTGATGGGATTGGTGCCCGAGTGCAGCCCGCTCACCGCTTGCACGTAGAGGGCCTCGGGTACCGACGCCATGATCTCCTCGGGTGATCGATCGCCGGGCTCGAGCCGCAAGGCGCGCACGCCGACGCCCGGAGTAGACGTGTAGCCGCGTGACGCGCTGCCTGTCGTGCCCGCGCCCGAGCGCCGTCCCGTGTAGACGTTCTGCAGGAACCCCTGGAGCACACCGTCGGCGATCAAGATGATCGGCCGGGTCGGGATGCCCTCGCTGTCGTGGGTCGCCGCTCCCAGAGCGCGCGGATCGGTCGGGTCGTCGAGCACGCTGGCCCGGGTGGCGGCGATCACCTCGCCTTCCCGGCCGGCGAAGAGCGACCGGCCCTTCAGCACCGACTCGCCGTTGAATGCGCTCGACAGAACGCCGAGCACCGAACGGGTCACGAGCGGATCGAGGATCACGGGTAAGCGCCGGCCGGCAATCGGCTTGGCGCCGAGCAAGCGGCAGGCGCGCGTCGCGGCGTCGCGCGGCACCGAGTCGAGGTCGAGCTCGGCCAGCGTGCGCCCGGCGACGAAGCCGTAGCCGGTCTGCGCGCCCGTGCCGTCGTCGGCAATGGCGACGGACGACGCGGAACAAGTGGTTCGGCGCTGCTCGGCTTCCACACCGAGCGAGCTCGCGATCGCGGACTCCGACATTGCGTCGCCGTAGCCGGCCGACTCGACATTGCGAATGCGCGCGTCGGCCGCTTTGGTCGCGCGCTCGAGCTCCAACGCGACGCGGACCTTCTCGTCGGTGGGAATGGATGCCAGCTCCTCGCGCCAGACGTCGAGCGATGGCGCGACGACGCCGTTGGCTTCGGCCGGGTTCGCGAGCGCGTACCACTCGTCGGGCTCGCCGAACGCGGCATTGTCGCGCGCGTCGCGCAGCGTCTCCTCGATCACGGACGGCTCGAGCGACCCCGCCCACGCGTAACCCTGCCGGTGGTCGACGACGACGCGGACGCCGATCCCTTCGACCACCGCGGTCGTGAGCGATTCGACCTCGCCGCCGAACACCTCGACTTCGGTCTCGCGCGAGCGCACGACGTATGCCTCGACCTGCTCGCCGGATCCCGCGGCCGCCGCCACGCTGCGCGCTATGTCGAGCAGCCCTTTGCTCATGCGGCGGTACCGCCGACCGTCATCTCCCGCACGAGGACCGTCGGCTGGCCCGACGAGACGGGCACGCTCTGGCCGTTCTTCCCGCACATGCCGGTCCACGTGTCGAAGTCGTTGCCGACGGCGTCGATGCCGCGCAAGACATCAGGACCGTTACCGATGAGCTGCGCGGCGCGAACCGGTCGCGTGATCTCGCCGTGCTCGATCAGGTACGCCTCGGTCACGCCGAACACGAAATCGCCGGTGGCGGGGTTCACCTGTCCGCCGCCCAACTGCACGCAGTAGAGGCCGAAGTCGACGCCGCGCACGATGTCGGCGGGATCGGTTTCGCCTTCGAGCACGAACGTGTTCGTCATGCGCGGCATCGGCAGGTGCCGGTAGGTCTCACGGCGGCCGTTGCCACTGCTGGCGTGACCCTCCTTGCGGGCCCGCAGGAGATCCCACATGTACTCCGTGAGCACACCGTTTTCGATCAACACGTTGCGTTGCGCGGGATGCCCCTCGTCGTCGATGGAGAGCGTGCCCCACTCGCGGCCGTAGGTACCGTCATCGACCAGCGTGACGAGCGGCGACGCGACGAGCTCGCCCATGTTGCCCGTGAACACCGACGCGTCCTTGTAGATGTGATCGGCCTCGAGACCGTGGCCGCACGCCTCGTGCATCAGCACACCACCCGCGCCGCGTCGCAGCACGACCGGGATCTTTCCTGTCGGCGCGGGTACCGCCTCGAGCAGGCTGAGCGCGCGTGTCGCCGCGGTGCGACCGACCTGCTCGGGATCGATGGTGTCGAAGAGCTCGAAGCCCATCGTGCGGCCGGGTGCTTCGTAACCCGTCTGCATGCCGGTATCACCGGTCGCGACGCACTGCACCATCATGCGCGTGCGTACTTGATCGTCGTCGGCGAGCAGCCCGTCGGAGTTGGCAACGAGGATGCGCCGATGCGCATCGGCGTACGACGCGGTGACGGAAGTGATCGCGCCGCCTTCAGCGCGTGCCGCGGCGTCGGCGCTGCGCAGAAGATCGACCTTGCGGGACTTCTCGACCGTTTCCGGTGCGACGACGTGGTCGTCACCCGGACGTGCTGGTGTCGGCCGTTGCGTCAACGCGGACGTTCGGACGCCGCCGCCTCCACCGCGCGCGGCGCCGGCGGTCGCGGCGGCCGCGGCGGAAAGACCTTCCGGAGAGAGATCGGCGGTGTGCGCGAAGCCGGTCGTGTCGCCTCGCACGACTCGCAACCCCGCACCGCGATCGCGACCGGAAACCAACTCTTCGACACGACCGTCGTCGAAACGAGCGCTCGACGAACGGCGATCCTCTACGAACACCTCGGCGAAGTCACCACCATCGCGCAAGGCGCGATCGAGGGTTGACTGCAAGACACGTTGTTCCACCAGGGGCTCGCTCATGTGCCTATCGTAAGCGCATGACACTCGCCCCCGGTCTCACGGCTTCGGTCACGCTCGTCGTTGCCGAAGCCGACACCGCGCTCGCGTTGCGCAGTGGCGACGTACCGGTGCTCGGAACTCCTCGGGTGATCGCGCTGGCCGAGCAGGCGTCGGTCGAGGCGATCGCGAGTGAGCTCCCGGAGGGTCGGACGACCGTGGGATACCAGGTGCAGCTCGCGCACCTCACCCCCACTGCCGTGGGTGGAACCGTCGTCGTCGAAGTCACGCTCGAACAGGTCGAGGGTCGCCGGCTGACATTCCGGGTCTCGGTGAACGACGCGCGGGGACTCGTGGCCGCGGGACGGATCACGCGGGTCGTCGTCGAGCGCGCCCGCTTCCTCGAACGGGCCCAGAGCGAAGGCTGACGTGCTGCTCGTCGATCGCGGCGAAGGCTTCGCGACGGTCACGCTGAACCGGCCCGAAAAGCGGAACGCGCTGTCGGTCGAGCTCCGCGACGCGATCAGCGACGCGCTCGACGAGCTCGCAACCGACTCGGAGATCAAGGCGGTGGTGATCACGGGAGCCGGATCCGTGTTCAGCGCCGGCTTCGATCTCTCCGAATTCGAGCGGGCGGCCGGCGACGAAGCCTTCGGACGTGAGCTGTGGGCGTCGAGCGACCGCTACCACGAGACGGTCCTGCGGTTCCCGCTCCCGACCCTGGCCGCGATCAACGGACCAGCGCTGGCGGGGGGCTTCGATCTCGCGATCCTGTGCGACCTCCGGATCGCATCGACGACGGCGCGCTTCGCCCACCCCGAGCGCACCTTCGGCGACATCGTCTACGGCCCGCTGCACGATCTGGTCGGCGGTGCGGTCGCACGCGAGCTGACGATCGGCGGACGCGAGCTCACCGCCGACGAAGCGCTCAAGGTGCACCTGGTCGGCGAAGTCGTACCGCCCGAGGCACTTGCGTCGGCCGTGAGCGCGGCCGTCACGCGCATCCTCGCCGCCCCCCGAGACGTGCTCCAGCGCACGAAAGCCAAGGCCCTGACCCGCGCCGGCTACGCGCCAACCGCCACCGGCACCCCCACCCTCGACCTCTAGGTCAACGACCGCCCACTCTGATTGGGCGTTCAGGTACCCCCAGCGCGTCAAACCCCACCATCTGATGGTGGGGTTCGCGACACCCTTTTGTGTTGCAGGCGGCTCGACGTCTCGTTCACGAACCCCGATGCGTAACACACGGCACACGGGCCCCATTTGGTTGGGCGATTTGGGTACCAGTGAGGGTTTCCAAACGCCCCATGTGATGGTGGGGTTTTGAACGCGATTACGCGAGGTTGGACGAGCGGGGGTAGGCGTCGGCGGGGTCGGTGAGGATGTTCACGAGGGAGACACCGGGGGTGGAGAACGCCCGGTCGAGGGCGGGGCCGACGTCGCCCGGTTCGGTCACGAGCTCGCCGTGGCCACCCAAGGCGGCGACCACCTGGTCGTAGCGAATGCCCGGCCGCAGCTCGGCCACCACGTCGTAGCCGAACAGGGCCTGCATCGGGTGCTTCTCGAGACCCCAGATTCCGTTGTTGCCGACGATCGCGACCAGGTTCACGCCGTGGCGGGCGAGCGCCTCGAAATCGCCGAGCGCGAAGCCGATCGCACCGTCGCCGAGCATGAGAACGATCTGGCGATCGGGATGGGCCATCGCCGCCCCGAGCGCGTAGCCCGGACCCATGCCCAGACATCCGAACGGACCGGGGTCGAGGAACGTCCCCGGCTCGTAGCTGTCGACGTACTTGCCCGCGTAGGAGACAAAGTCGCCGCCGTCGCCGATCACGATCGCGTCCCGGTCGAGACGCTTGCGGAGCTCACCGTAGATGCGCGTCGGCTTGATAGGCGCGGCATCGGCAGCGAGCAGCGGCTCCTCCGCCGCGCGCTTCGTCTGCTCGTCGTCGCGCAACAACCGCGCCCAGTCATCGTGCACGCGTGCGGGCACACCCGACTCGGCCAGGGTTGCGAACGTCACCGCGAGGTCACCAGCGGTCGACGCCGCCAACTCGGCGTGCGCCGCAACCTGCGAGCTCGCGTCGCACAGATGCACCACCTGCGCGTCGCCGAAGCGCCCGAAGCCGAGCCGGAAGTCGAGTGGCGTTCCCGCCACGAGCACGAGGTCGGCCTGCTTCAGGGCCAGCGACCGGGCTCGGGAGAACGCGAGCTCGTGATCAGCCGGGAGCAACCCGCGACCCATGCCGTTGACGAAGGTCGGCACGCGTGCCTGCTCCGCGAACGCGCGCATCGGCTCCTCGCCCTGCGCCCAGTACACGTCTCCGCCCGCAAGCAGTACCGGACGCTGCGACTCCGATACGAGCTTCGCGACGCGCGCAACGGCGTCGGCGTCGGGCGTCTCACCCGACTGCCGCCCGGGAGCCGCCACCGCCTCGGCACCGATCGGGTCGAGGTCGACGTCGGCGGGCCCGAACGCGTCGAGCGGAATGTCGACGAACGCCGGCCCCCGGTGCGGAGTCGTGGCGGCGCGGCAGGCCGCGCGCACTTCCTCCACGATCGAAGCCGCCGACGTCGCCGTCGCGGCGCGCTTCGTGACCGACTCGACAATCGGCACGTGGTCGAGCTCCTGCAGCGAACCCGATCCCCATCGACCCTGCGGCGCGCGCCCCGCCAGCACCACGACCTGCGATCCGTTCATCCAGGCCGACGTCATCGCGCTCACGCCGTTGGTCACACCCGGGCCGGCGGTGATGGCCGCGCAACCGATGCGACGGGTGACCTTCGCCCAACCCTCGGCCGCGAACACGACGGTCTGCTCGTGACGGGCGTCGACGAGTCGCATGTCGTTGCTCTGCACCGCACCGTCGTACAGGACGAACAGATGACCGCCCGACAGCGTGAACATCGTGTCGACTCCGTATCGGCGCAACACCTCGACCGCGAGCCGACCTCCGTGCGCCTCCACCGGCGTTTACCGCGCGACGGCGGGCAACGCGCTCAAGAAGCCGGTGAGCGCCGCGATCCAGGCGTCGGGGTTCTCGAACTGAGGCGAGTGACCGGCGTTCGGAATGATGACGAGCTCGGCACTCGGGATCGATTCCTTCATCAGCTTGGACGCGATCACGAAGGGTTCGTCCTGATCGCCGACGAGGATGAGGAGCGGACAGGGAAGCGCCGCCAGCGCGGGAAGATCGTCGGGCTGGTACGCGAGCTCGCGCGCGATCGTGCCCCACATGATCTCGGACATGCCGGCCCATTTGCGCGCCTCGAATTCCGGGTACCCCGGCCGCGCCGCGAGAACTCGCTTGTACGCCGGCGTCTCGAGCGTTTTCGTCATGTCGAGCAGATCTTTTAGCGCCTGCTTGCCCTCCGTCAGTGCGACATCGCACCCGATGTCCATCAGCGACGGGTCGAAGCCGGGAATGGGTCCGGCCGACGTGTCCATCATCACGAGCGCATCGACGCGCGCGGTGTCGTTGATCGCGATACGACACGCGACCATGCCGCCCATGGAGTGGCCGAGCAACCGGAAGTGCTCGAGACCGGTTCCATCCGCGACCGCGAGCGTGTCGGCCCGCATCCGGTCGAGCGAGTAGGCCGCGGGATCGGTCGGATTGTCACTCTCGCCGTGACCACGGTGATCGAAGATCACGACCGTGTGATCGCGAGCGAGCGCCGGCACGTGATCGGAGAAATCTTCCTTCGCGCCGCCGAGTCCGTGCACCAACATGAGTCCCGGACCATCGCCTGCGACCTCGACCGCAAGCCCGACACCGTCATCCATCGTGATGCGCATCTACCTATGGTCACGCGAACGACCCTGCCGCGTCCACAGGCAACGCGGAGCCGCCGGGTCCCGGCACGTAGGCTGGCCCGGATGCCCGGTGAGCCCGCTGTCGAGCGCCGGTCGCCGACGTTTTGGAAGGTCGCGTTACGCCTGCTCCTGAGCGCCGTGTTCCTCGCCGTGCTGATCACGCGAGGGCGGGACATCGGCGACAGCATCCCCACGGATCATGGCCTCCAGACGGCGCTCCTCCTCTCGGCCGCGGTCGTCACGATGCTGCTCGGCATCGTCCTGTCTGCCTGGCGCTGGCAGGAGGTGCTCCTCGTGTTCGACACTCGCGTCTCGATCCGGACGCTCACCGGCCATCACCTCGCCGGCCAGTTCGTGGGCAACGTGCTGCCATCGACGATCGGCGGCGACGTCTTGCGCGTCGCCCGGTTGGCGAAGAACGTCGGGTCGACATCGACCGCGTTTGCTTCGGTCGTGCTGGAGCGCCTCAGCGGCATGCTCGCGCTGCCGCTGCTCGTCGTGCTCGGGTTCGCGTTCCGGCCATCGCTCCTCCACGCCGACCACGCGTGGTTCGCGCTGGTCGTCGCGGGGATCACTCTCGGCGTCCTGGGGTTGATCCTGGTCGCGGCCGGTCATCCCGGCATTGCGGGCCGATTCGCCAGCAACGAGAACTGGACGCGATTCATCGGCGCGGTGTTCCAGGGCATCGACCGCGGCCGCCGCGACCCGCGCCGGATCGTGGGCGTGCTCGTCGCCGCGCTGACCTATCAAATGACAATCGTCGGCACCTACCTGTTGATCTTCCGCGCGCTCGACGAGCCGATCTCGATCGCGTCGGCGTTCGCATTCGTTCCCGCGGTGTCGATGCTCCAAGCGCTCCCGATCTCCTTCGGCGGACTCGGCGTGCGTGAGGGCGCGCTCGTCTTGTTTCGCCACGGCTTGGGCGTCACTTCGGGAGTCGCGACGACGGCGGGCTTGCTCTGGTATGGATCGCTCGTGATCGTGAGCATGCTCGGCGCCCCGATCGTCGCCGTCGGCCAGCGCGCGAAGTCGGCCGGCAACGGTGCCGACGAAGCGGCCGCAGGCATCCCGTCGTGAGCACCGAGACCGAACGCCGCCAGATGAAAGGCGGTCGATCGCTACGCGACGGCAGGCACATCTACTGGTGGGTCGAGATCCTCGCGATCCTGTTGTTCTACCTCGTCTACTCCGCGATCCGGAACGCCAACGGCAGCCATCCCGAGGGCGCGTTACGCAACGCGCGACACATCATCTCCCTCGAGCATCACCTCGGCATCTTCCACGAGGCGACGATCCAGGACTGGGCGCTGCACTTCAAGCCACTCATCATCACTGCCAATTACTTGTACGGATCGCTGCATTTCATTGTCACGATCTGGGTGGCCGTATGGCTGTTCCGCAGCTACAGCGACGACTATCCCCGCTACCGCAACACGCTCGCCATCACCACTGGGCTCGCGCTCATCGGGTTCACCCTCTTCCCGCTCATGCCCCCGCGCTTGCTCGCCGGTTCCGGACTCCACCTGGGCTTCGTCGACACGCTCGACAAGTATCCGACGCCCTGGACGTTCGACTCCGGTCCGGCGGCACGCGTCTCCAATCAGTACGCGGCGATGCCGAGCGTCCACATCGCGTGGGCGACCTGGTGCGCGCTCGCGATGGTGCCGCGCCTGAAGACGCGGGGGCGCAAGATCCTGGCGGCCGGCTATCCGGTGATCACGCTGGTCGTGATCGTCATCACGGCCAACCACTACGTGATCGACGCGGTCGGCGGGCTGGCGATCCTGGCGGTCGGGTGGATCGTGGCCATCCGGTTCACGCGCGCCGGTCGAGCCGCTCGCCCGGATCAACTCGGAAGCGCCGCCTTCGAACCCTGAGCGCGCTCACGCGGAGCTACGCACCAGCACTCGCACTGCGTCGTGCACCGCCTGGTCGGCGAGTGAGAGCTGCACGCCGCGCGCTGTTATCAGCGCGAGCCTGCGGGGTGGCATGCGCGCGATCCGGATGGTTCGTACACCGGGATGATCGCTGGGTACCGCGGTCTCGGGAAGGATCGAGACGCCCGCGCCCGACGCGACGAGATCGGCGATGAGCCGGATGCCTTCGACTTCGATCGGGACGCGTAGCTCGGCGTGCTCGGCGCGTGCCGCGTCGTCGACCTCGTCGCGCAACGGGTTGCCCTGGGGCGGGAGGATCAACGGATGCGCGGCCAGCGTGGCCAGCAGCATCGGTTCGCGCACGCGCAACCCGAGCGACGAGGGCACGAGCCCGACCAGATCTTCGTCGCGCAGATGCTCGACGACGAGGCGCGGGTCCGCGACCGGTTCGGTGACCACCGCGCTCGCGAGGACCCGTTCGGCAACGTCGGCCGCGAGACGCTCCGACGCGCCCTCGGTGAGCCGCAAGGACAGGCCCGGCGCGACGCGCCGCATCTCGACGACCAGCGCCGGGACCAACGACCGACTCACGGTCCCGACAACACCCAAGGTCGCGTGACCGGTCTCGAGACCTTGCAGCATCGAGAGGTCCTTGCGCAGCGCGTCGAGCTCGCTACGAATGGCCCGCGCCCGATCGATCACGCGTACACCGAACTCCGTCGGTACCGTGCCGCGGCGGCTGCGCACGAGCAGCTGCACGCCGAGCTCGGCTTCGAGCTGGCGGACGTGCCCCGACACGTTCGACTGGACTGTGTGCAGCCGGTCGGCGGCGGCCGTGAACGAGCCCTCCTCGGCCACGGCGAGCAGGGCTTCGAGCTGGCGAATATCCACGTCGGGTCCCCCTGCGGGTCGGACAATTAGTATCTGTTTTCCAGATAGATCGTATCTCAACAAGGCCTTTGACAGATGGCCTTGTGATCAGGTTCACTAGACGGGTACGGCGACGAGCTCGTGGAGCCGGCTCCCCCCGGCCGGCTCCCGAGCTGGTCCCCTGGTCGCCGAATGAGGGGATTGGTCATGGCAGCCGAGTCGATCGCGAACCTCGTCTTCACCGGACCGCTCCGGTGGACCGAGCAAGCCGAATGCCGCGGGGAATCGCGACACTTCTTCGCTCCGGCCGGAGAGCGACCCGAGGCCCGCGCCACCCGCGAAGCCCAAGCGCGCGCGGTGTGTCGTTCGTGCCCCGCGCTCGTCGACTGCCGCGACTGGGCGCGCGAGCACCGCGAATACGGATTCTGGGGCGGCGAGTCGGAAGAAGACCGCGCCGCGGCCGGCTTCCGCGTCGACATGCCCGTCGGTCGCGTCGCCCGCTACCCGCGCGGCGACGGCCAGCCGGTGCAGCCGCGCCACGCCCGCAGTGCTTGACCGGTAACTAACCTCCGGCGCATGTCGTCGGAGGTTCCTCCCGGGGTTGATCTCGCTCGTTTGCAGCCTTGGTTCGCCGAGCACGTCGCCGGCGCGACCGGAGGACCGCTGCACGCATCGCTCATCTCCGGGGGCCGCTCGAATCTGACCTACTCCGTCGGCGACGACGCCAACGAGTGGGTGCTCCGCCGGCCGCCGCTCGGGCACGTGCTCCCGACGGCACACGACATGGCCAGGGAACACACCGTGCTCGCCGCACTCGCGGGAACCGCCGTACCCGTCCCGCGCACGCTCGCGTTCTGCGCCGACGAGTCGGTGAACGACGCCCCCTTCTACGTCATGGAGAAGGTCGACGGCACGATCCTGCGCACGCCCGCAGAGCTCGCGCAGCTCTCCGAAGTCGACGCGCGCCGGAACTCGGAGGCGCTCATCGACGTGCTCGTCGCGATCCATGGCGTCGACTACCGCGCCGTGGGTCTCTCGGAGTTCGGCCATCCCGACGGCTACCTCGAGCGGCAGGTCCGCCGATGGGGCGAGCAGTGGGAGCGGTCGAAATCCCGCGACCTGCCGGCCATCGAAGAGCTCGCGAGCCGCCTGCGCGCCGCGCTCCCGATGTCGCCCGCGCCGACGATCGTGCACGGCGACTACCGGCTCGACAACACGATGCTCGCCAACGACGATCTCGGTCGCATCGTCGCCGTGCTCGACTGGGAGATGGCGACCCTCGGCGACCCGCTCTCCGACGTCGGCTTGTTCCTCGTGTACTGGGGTCGCGATCAGACGACGTTCGCGGGCGCCGATCCGTCGAAGACACCAGGCACCGGCTTCCTCACGCGCGAAGAGATCACTGAGCGCTACGGGAGCGCGTCGGGCCGCGACGTGAGCCAGCTCGATTTCTACGAGATGCTCGCCTCGTACAAGCTCGCGATCATCCTCGAAGGCATCCACGCGCGATACCTGATGGGCAAGACCGTCGGTGAGGGCTTCGACCACATCGGCACGACGGTCGAGGCGATCGCGAGCTCCGCGCTCGACACCGGATCGCGCTCGAGCATCGCCGAGCTGCGCGGCTAGCGAGGATTCGATCACTCGGTGAGAACACCGGTTCCCACGCCCCGCATGATCTGGGCGGTCGGCATCAACTACCGCGACCACGCGACGGAGACCGGCCGGGATCTGCCGGCCGCGCCGACACTGTTCGCGAAGTCACCGGGATCTGTCATCGGTCCCGACGCGCCGATTGTCATTCCCCGCCACGTCACCCAACCCGACTACGAAGGTGAGCTCGCAGTCGTGATCGGCACACGCGCCCGAGACGTCGCCGTGGGCGACGCGCTCCAATACGTCGCGGGCCTCACGATCGCGCACGATGTGTCCGCGCGAGATCACCAGTACACGACCGGGCAGTTCACCTGGTCGAAGTCGTTCGACACCTTCTGTCCGCTCGGTCCCGAAGTGGTGAGTCTCGACGAGGTCGACCTCGCGGGCGGACTGTCGTTGGAGACGAAGGTCAACGGCGAAGTGATGCAGTCCTCGAACACGTCGCAGCTCGTGTTCGGCGTACCGGCGCTGATCGCCTGGATCACCCAGGGCCTGACGCTGGTACCCGGCGACGTGATCCTGACCGGAACCCCGTCGGGAGTCGGCGCGGCGCGCACGCCGCCGCGGTGGCTGCTCGACGGCGACGTCGTCGAGATCTCGATCGGCGGGCTCGGCACCTTGCGCAATCCCGTCGTCCGCCCGTAGCGGGTCGTGCCCGACGCCCAAGTCGGGACGCGTAGGGTGATCGCATGACCGTCCGGTGGAACGCGCAGCCCTCGCTCCGGCGTCCCACGCTCGTGGCCGCGTTCTCGGGCTGGAACGACGCGGCCGATGCGGCCAGCGACGGCGTGCGGTGGCTCGCTCGTACCGTCGGTGCCCGGGTGTTCGCGACGCTCGACACCGAGGAGTACCTCGACTTCCAGGCGGCGCGCCCGACGGTCGAGCTCGTCGACGGCGTGATCCGCGAGATCCAGTGGCCGGCGCTCGCGTTCTCGGCCGGGACACTTCCCGGCGGGGGTCGTGACCTCGTGCTGTTGCTCGGAGTCGAACCAAACCTGCGTTGGCCCACCTTCTGCGACGACGTCATCTCAGTGGCGCGCACGACCGGCTGCGAGCTCGTCGTCACGCTCGGCGCGCTGCTCGGCGACGTGCCCCACTCGCGGCCGATGCGCTGCACGGGCTCGGCCACCGACGAGGTGCTGGCGGCGAAGCTCGGCATGGAGCGTTCGCGCTACGAAGGACCCACCGGAATCGTGGGCGTGCTGCACGACGCGGCGCGCAGAGTCGGGTTCGCATCGGCGTCGATCTGGGCGCCGGTGCCGCACTACGTCGCGACCGCTCCCAACCCGAAGGCGACGCGGGCGTTGCTGTCGCGGCTCTCGACGTTGCTCGACATCGGACTCGATCTCACCGATCTCGACATCGCCGCGAGTGCATGGGAACGATCCGTCGACGAAGTCGTCGCCGGAGACGCCGACGCCAGTTCGTACGTCGAGCGCCTCGAAGCGCGCTACGACGAGAACGCGGAGACGGTTGCCGAGGTCGACGACATCACCACCTCGGACGACGACGAAGACTGGCTCGACGAAGACGCGCTCCCCTCCGGCGAATCACTTGCCGAAGACTTCGAGCGCTACTTACGCGAACAGGGCGATGATTAGTTCAAGAGATCCCGGGCCAAGCCGTCCCAGAGGCGGGTGGAGAGCACCAACGACTCGGTGTCGACGCGCTCGTCGTTGCCGTGGAACATCGACGCGTAGTCGTCGAACGAAAGCCGGCGGCTGAAGAGGCCGTAGCCGTACGCGACCGAACCTTCTCGACGGAAGAACCGCGCATCGGTCGCACCGACGGTGAGGAACGGCACGAGCGACGACCCTTCGACCAGGCGCTTCGAGACGCGATCCATCGCGTCCCACATCGGCGAGTCGGTCGGTGATTGGGTCGACTCGTTCTCGTCGAACGGCGTGACCTCCACGTGTCCGGCGAGGTCACCGAGGGCCTCATCGAGGAGCTTGCGCACGTCGGCCGAACGTTGACCGGGAAGTGTGCGGATGTCGACCTCGAGATCGACCTGGTCGGGAATGACGTTGGTCTTCGTGCCGCCGTGGATGATCGTGGGCGCGAACGTCGTGTGCGTGCACGCGTGCGCCTGGCGCGCCAGACCGATCGGCAGCGTCTCGCAGAACTCGTGCAGGTGCTCTTCGTCGAGCAGGGCCGCGTTCCATTCGGGGCCGAAGTCGACACCCTCGATGAATCGTCGCCACGTGTCGTGGATGTGGGTGGGCGACCGGTACTCCGCGAGCCGGCGGACGATCTCGGCCGCCGTCACGAGCGCGTTGTCGGTCCGGAACGGCTGCGACGCGTGACCGGGAGTGCCGCGCACCGTGATGCGACACCAGTACGAGCCCTTCTCACCGACGATCACCGGCAGCCGCGGACCCTTCGGGTTCGGCATCTGGAATCCGCCGGCTTCGGTGACGACGTAGTCGGCCATCACCGCGTCACGCTCGTGCTCGACGAGATGCTCGGCACCCCATGTTCCGAGGTTCTCCTCGTCGGCGACCGCGAGGTAAACCAGAGTGCCCTTGGGCTTGAATCCTGATCGAGCGAGATCGCGGAACGCGACCGCCATCGTCGCGGTCAGATTGAGCATGTCGACCGCGCCGCGGCCCCACACCTCACCGTCGATCACCTCGCCACCGAACGGATCGCGCCGCCAGCCGTCGGGGTTCGCAGG